>CAZDLX010000076.1:0-15702 GCA_964506005.1 uncultured Anaerolineae bacterium
TGACCAACATCAAGCTCGACCCGTACATCAACGTCGACCCCGGCACGATGTCGCCCTACCAGCACGGCGAGGTCTTCGTCACCGCCGACGGCGCCGAGACCGACCTCGATCTCGGGCACTACGAGCGCTTCGTCGGCATCGACCTGACGCGGGCCAGCAACTTCACCACCGGGCAGGTGTACAACGCGGTGATCGCCAAAGAGCGGCGCGGCGACTACCTCGGCGCGACGATCCAGACCATCCCGCACGTCACGAACGAGATCAAGCAGCGCATCGTGCGGCTGGGCACCGAGAGCGGCGCGGACGTGGTAATCGTCGAGATCGGCGGCACGGTCGGCGACATCGAGAGCCAGCCGTTCGTCGAGGCCATCCGCCAGATGCGGACCGACGTTGGGCGCGACAACACACTCTACATCCACGTAACGTTCCTGCCCTACATCGGCGCGACGGGCGAGCTTAAGACCAAGCCGACCCAGCACAGCGTCCGCGAGCTGCGCGGGCTGGGCATCCAGCCGCACGTGATCGGCGCCCGCGCCGACTTCCCCGTGCCGCAGAGCGTGATCGACAAGATCGCGCTGTTCACCGACGTCGAGCCGCGCGCCGTCATCCCGATGGTGACGACCTCGAACGTCTACGAAGTGCCGCTCTCCATCGAGGAGATGGGGCTGGGGGACTACCTCGTCGAGACGCTCTCGCTCGACGCGCGCCCGCCCGATCTTAGCGACTGGCGCGGGCTTGTCGAGCGCATCCGCGCCGAGAAGACCAGACTGCGCATCGGGCTGGTGGGCAAGTACACCGCGCTGCACGACGCCTACATGAGCGTGCGCGAGGCGCTGCATCACGCCGGTATTGCCAACGGCTACGACATCGAGATTGACTGGATCTACTCAGGCGACCTGGAGAAGGGCCGCAGTCTGGACCGGCTGGAAGCCGCCGACGGCATCGTCGTGCCGGGCGGGTTCGGCTACCGTGGCGTCGAGGGCAAAGTGCAGGCGGCGCGCTGGGCCCGCGAGAACGGCACGCCGTATCTGGGGCTGTGCCTCGGCATGCAGGTGATGTGCATCGAGCATGCCCGCCATGTGCTCGGCTGGGAGGACGCCAACAGCACCGAGTTTGACAACTCGACCAGCCACCCGGTCATCGACCTGATGCCGGACCAGCGCTCGCTCTCCGACCTGGGCGGGACGATGCGGCTGGGGCACTACCCGTGCGTGCTGCAGGAGGGCACGAAGGCTGCCGAAGCGTATGCGGTGCGCGAAGTCAGGGAGCGCCACCGCCACCGCTTCGAGGTCAACAACGCCTTCCGCGAGCAGATGGAGGCGGCGGGGCTGCGCTTCAGCGGCATCTCGCCGGACAGCCGGCTGGTCGAAATCGCCGAGGTGGAAGGTCACCCGTTCATGGTGGGCAGCCAGTTTCACCCCGAGTTCCAGAGCCGGCCCACCGACCCGCACCCGCTGTTTGACGCCTTCGTGAAGGCGGCTGCCGCACTCCGGACGCGGCGGGGCGATGGCGTGATCAGCGCGCCGGTGGGACAGGGGCAGCCGGACGAAGAGGCGACGCAGGCGTAAGAGGCCGCGGGCTGCTCAGGCCTCTCCGGGGCTGCGTTCCTTGTTGTAATCGACGAAACGATAGCCGATCCCGCGCTCGGTGAGGATGTACTTCGGGTTCGAGGGGTCGGCTTCGATCTTCTCACGCAGGTAGTTCACGTACAGCCGGACGTAGTGCGTCTCGTCGCGGTACTCGTAGCCCCACACCTTCGCCAGAAGCTGCTCGTGGGGCACCGTCCAGCCTGCGTTCTCCATCAGGTGGTAGAGCAGACGGTACTCCGTCGGGCGGAGCTTGATGCGCTGCCCCTCGACGATGACCTCGCGCTTGTTGAAATCCACACTGAGCCGGTCGTCAACGTGAATGACAGCCTCCCCCGGCTCGACGGTGCTCTGTGTGCGCCGCAGCACGGCTTTCACCCGGCTGATCAGCTCGCGCGCGCCGAAGGGCTTGGTCACGTAGTCGTCCGCCCCGAGCTCCAGCCCGCGCACCTTGTCCTCCTCCTCACCCTTGGCGGTGAGCAGGATCACCGGCACGTTGGAGAACTCGCGCAGCATCCTGAGCACCTCGAAGCCGTCGAGCTGGGGCATCATGATGTCGAGGATGATCAGCTCCGGAATGTGCTTGCGCACCTGGTCCAGCGCAGCGACGCCGTTTGTCGCCTCGAGCACCTGGAAGCCCTCCAGCTCGAGGTTCATGCGGATCAGGTCAACCATGCGCTTTTCGTCGTCGACGACGAGGATGCGCATCCCTGCGAAGTTCGGTTCCTGCCGTTTGCTCTGTACCATTATCTCACTCGCGTATGAATGTCGGGATCTCTTCGGACTGGTCGTCCGGCAAGATCTGGATCAGGCTAATACGCCACATGGGGATAATGACCTGGCTGACCTCGCGCAGGACGTACTCGACATCCTTGCCATCCCGGCGCTGCGGGTTGCTGCCGAGGATGTACTGGTCGTTGGGGTTTGGCAGCTCGTCGACGTCCAGCACAATCGGGTCGTCGTTGGCGATGTGGACCTGCAGGCGATAGCTCATGTCACTCACCCTGTAGTGGATGTGGCGGGGCAGCCGGTGGAGCCGCCCATTCCGGATCATACCGGCGTTCGGAAGCGATAATCAAACCGGCGGCAAGGCTCGTCTGCCAGCCGCCTACTTGAAGTACACGTGCAGTACGAGTTTGCCGAGCCGGATCTCGTCGCCGTCACGCAGCAGACGGGACTGGTTGGGGGCGAGCCGCTGGCCGTTCAGAAACGTGCCGTTAGCGCTGTCGAGATCGACGATGGAGAGCACTTCATCGCCGCGCCGGAAGGCGGCGTGGATGCGCGAGACGCCAAGCTCCTGCGCGCCGAACGGCGTCAGGTCGAGGTCCGGCTCGATGCCGCTCATCGAGTCGCGGCGCCCGATCAGGAAATCTCCCTCGGGCGTCAGGGTAAGCGGCTCGGCGGCATCGCGGATGTGAATGATGATCTGGTTGCGCGACTGGAAGGTTGCCGTGCCCCAGCCGGATTTCACATTGAGGGCGTTGGTCTGGTTGCCGAGCTCACGCGTTGGCAGCTCGTCGCGGGGGTTGCCCCACAGGCCCAGGCCGCACTCGTCACAGACGAGGGCGCCCTCCATGTTGCTGTAATGGCAATAAGCGCACTTAATCATCTTCGTCTCCGGGCATCGGCCACAGAGCGCGCGTTCCGTACTTCAGCTGCTTTGCGCCCTGGTCGGATAATTTCTTCGTGTGCGCCACACGATGAGCCTCGCTCAACGCGGCCTTGCCAAGATCTTCCGCGCCGGTTTCAAACAGGCGCGTTGCCAGATACTCAAGCTTGCGGGTGGCCTCGACCACATCTCCCGCTTCCAGGGCCTCGTGGGCACGGTTCTGCAGGCGGTACATGGCGAGGCGGCTCAATGCCTCAAGCAGCTCGGCGGGCGGCTCTTCGCGTGCGGGCTCCGCTTCGAGGGTGGCGGTAAGGTCGAGCGCGATCTGCTCGCTGCGCTGGCTCGTGCCGAGCAGCTCGCCCCGCACGTCTATGCGGCCCACGTAGAGCTCGCCCAGCTCGGCCTCCTCGGTGGTGATGTGGAACTCGAGCATCAGCCGGCTGGCAGAGGCACTCTCAACCGAGCCGAGTGGTATGGGCTGCGTGGCGGCGTCGAGCATCATCGGGTTGGGGGATATGCGCGACACCGACTCAAGGTGGACGTGCGGGCCGGGAGCGACGAGCATCTGCACGCGCTCGGCATAGGCGGTGGCCAGGCTGCGCACCCGCTGCAGGAGCGAGCTGCCAACCCCCTCCGGCGCGCTGATGTAGCTCGAAGAGCCACCGGTGCGCGAAGCGAGGGTGTCCAGGAAGCGGTCGTTCCAGTCGTCGCCGATCCCCATCGCGCTGATGCCGATACCGCGCTGGTGCGCGTCGGCAGCCAGGCGCAAGCAGTCTGCCTCGTCGCCGTAGGTGCGCCCATCCGTGATCAGGATAATGTGGTTGACGTAGCGGGGGTGGCGCTTCCGCTCGACCTGCGCCATGCCAGCCTTGAGGCCTGAGTAGATGGCTGTGGCACCGTCCGCGCGGATGGTGCTCACCAGCGCCTTCATCTCGCGCGGTTCCGCCGGGTGCTGGGCCGGGATGAGAACTTCGGCATTATCCGAGAACGTGACGACGGAGAGCAGGTCTTCCGGGTCGCACTCGTCAATGATGCTGTGAACCGCGGTCTTGAGGTGCTGAAGGCGCGGCCCCTTCATCGAGGTGCTGCGGTCGATAACCAGGCACAGGTTCAGGGCCGCATCCTCGGCGGCAGTGCGCTCCTGCAGCGCCTGAATCTTGAGCAGTACGTACAGGAGCTGCGGTTCATCCAGCTTCTTAAGATTCCGGCGGCTGTAGACCGCTTCGACCTCGATGCCGGCTGGCGCTTCGTGGTGGGGCTTGATGGAAGCGTCGTACTCGCTGCGCTTGACCGGGTCTGAAAGGATCTCGTAGGCCCGGGTAATGTCCTTGAACAGCAGGGCAGCGCCGGGCGCATCGTTCACGTCCGGCTGAAAGCGCTTCGAGGCCAGCTCGTATGCCAGCTTCAGGTCCTGGCCGGTTGCGGTGGGAGGGACGCCCAGGATCGCGTAGTGATTGAGAGTATCCGTCATTTGCCGATTCCCAGCCCGTTGGTAGCGCCCGCTTAGTCGGGCATCTGGATCAGAACTACGGTAATGTTGTCGGGTCCACCGTTCATGTTCGCCTCTGCGACGAGCCGGTCGCAGGCCTCTTGAGGGTCGTCGTGCTCGTCGAGCAGCTCACGCATGCGGGCATCGCCGACGACACCCCACATGCCATCGCTGCACAGCATCAGGCGGGAGGCTGGCGGCAGCCGCCGGGTGACGGTGTCGATCTCCAGCGATTCGTCCTGACCGAGCGCCCGGTAGAGCACGTTGCGCTGCGGGTGGACCTCGGCTTCCTCAGCGGTGAGCTGGCCGAGCTCCTGCAGGCGGCGCACCAGGGAATGGTCCCGCGTGATGGGCTCGATAACCTCATCGGATATGAGATAAGCACGGCTGTCGCCGACATGCCCGATAAAGGCCAGATCGCCCCGGACGACTGCGCAGGTCGCCGTGGTGCCGCCGTCGGCGATGCGCTGGCGCACCGCCTTATTCGCGGCGGCCATCGCGTCTTCAAGTGCCTCGGGGATGGTCTTCTGGTCGAGGTCCTGCTCATGCCCGTCGAGGTGCGGCACGACGACATCGCGCAGCATGCGGGAGGTCAGCGTCTGCACGGCGATGGTGCTGGCCATCTCGCCGTCGTGGTGCCCGCCCATGCCGTCCGCCACGATAAACACGCCGATCGGGGGCGGGCTGTTTGTCACGTCGGAGACGGCGACGAAGGTCATGCAGGCATCCTGGTTGGTATTGCGGACCTGCCCGGTATGGGTCAACTGGCCGACCCGCAGCACCTGCCGGGTATTCTTGAACTCTCTCGGCGGGGCCAGCGGGCGCGTTTGCAGCGTCTCGTCGTCCTCCTCGTCGGGCGGTGGGTTCCACCGCCCCCTGGAGTCGCGCTGCGGTTCCGGCCCTGGCGCATCGCGTGACAGCCGCGGCTTGGGCTGCGTGTCTTCGTCTGTTTGTATACCCAGCAACCGGCGAAACCAATTCATCACATTTCTCCAGGCGGTGCGTCAGGCCTGCAGGGCGTAGATGTGCCGGTCGTCTGAGCCGACGTACACGATGTCATCCTGGACGCGGGGGGAAGAGAGGATCGGGCCATCACTCTGGAAACGCCACAGGATCTCGCCCGTCTGTGAATGCAGGCAGTACAGCGCGCCGTCCACTGCGCCGACGTAGAGCGCATCGCGGTAGAGGCAGGGCGACGACGTCACCGCCGCGCCGATCTCTACCTTCCACGCCTCACGCCCGTTCGTGATGTCCAGCGCATAAAAGAAGCCGTCGGCGGAGCCGAAGTACACCCGTGCTTCGTCGAGAGTGGGCGACGAGACCACCGGGCCGCGCGTCCGGTAGCGCCACACGGGGTAGCCGTGCTCGATGTCGAGAGCGTAGAAGAAGCGGTCATCCGAGCCCACAAACACCAGCCCGTCACGAATGACAGGGCTGGAGAGGACGCGGCGGCGCGTTTCAAAACGCCAGCGCATCTCGCCTGCGAAGTTCAGGCAGTAAAACTCGCCGATATCCGTCCCGAAGAAGATGCGGTCGTCGCCGATGCACGGCGTCGAGCGGATCGGTGCAACGGCGTTGAAAGCCCAGACCTCGCGGGCGCTCGTGGAGCGCGGGCGGACCGCATAGAGCCGCCCGTCGTCCGCGCCGAACAGGATCAGCCCCTTTGCGATCACCGGCGAGGAGAAGATCTTGCCGCCCGTCTTGAACAGCCACTGGCGAACCCCGGTGCGGGCGTCGACGGCATGGAGGGCCATGTCGCTTGACCCGATCAGCACCAGCCCGTTGTCGTAGAGCGGGCTGGAACCTATGCCGCCATCGGTGGCAAACTTCCAGATCAGGCCGCCGTGCCGGGCGTCCAGCGCCCACAGGTTGTTGTCGTACGAGCCGACGTAGACGGTATCCTCGTAGGGGAGCGGCGTCGAACGCACGGCGTCCTCAACCCGAAAAGCCCAGATGGGGGTGATACCTTCGCGAGACGAGATCACTTCCGGGGCAGGGGGCATCTCGAAGTGCGGTGCTACGACCGGAGCCTCATGCCGGGGGCTGGCTGAAGACAGGATTATCAGGGGGTTAGTATCGGGCTCCGCCGCCTGAAGTGCGTGCTTCATCGCCTCGGCGCTGGAGTAGCGGTCCTCCGGGTTGTAGTTGAGGGCGCGCATCACGACGGCGGCAAGCATCTCGGAGACGTTCGGGTTGATCTCGCGGATCGGGCGCTTGTGGAAGGAGAAGGGCGGCTCAAGGCGCGGGTCGCGCTTGGTGAGCAGGTGGTGCAGCGAAGCGCCGAGCGCGTAAATGTCCGCGGCGGGGGTCGCCAGGCCCTTGTACTGCTCGGGCGCAGCGAAGCCGTCCGTGCCGATCATCGTGCCCGGCTGCCCGATCTGGAAGGTCCGCGCGATGCCGAAGTCGATGATACGGACCCGCCGGTGCTGGTCGATCATCACATTGCTGGGCTTCATGTCGCGGAAGACGATGGGCTCCGGTGTGTGGTTGTGCAGATAGCTCAGCACATCGCAGATCTCGATGCCCCACTGGCGGACCTGCTCGGGCGGCAGGAAGTGGTCGGTGCTGGTGACGATGACTTCGAGATCCTTGCCGTGGATGAACTCCATGACAAGGTAGGCGCGGTCGCCAAAGCTGAAGAAGTCGTAGATCTGCGGGACGGCGGGATGGCTGAGCGTTGCGAGGATCTCCGCCTCGCGCTCGAAGTTCCGCATGGTGGACTCGCGCGCCTGCTGCCCCGAGGCGAGGTTGATCATCTCTTTGACGGCGACGAGCCTCGGCACGGTTGGGAAGTGCAGGTCGCGCGCCTGGTAGACGGCTCCCATACCGCCCAGACCGACGACGCCGAGGATGCGATAGCGGCTCTGGAGTACCTGACCGGGCTGAAGCGAACTGTCGGGCACGGAGAGATGTCCCTTATTGCTGTCTGCCTGCCTGGTGCTGTTCGGGTCGGCCATGAAAGTCCTAAAGAGTCAATACAGCATGAGGCGTACGGCCGGCTACCGTCACCGGCTGAAGTGTTCGTGCTGTGGCTCGCCCGCCAGCGGCCTGGCGAGCAGATGCCTCAGGACCCCGGAAATTTGTTTCATTATAGGCGCTAGGACATAATCGCGCAAAGCTCGTGCGGGCTGGCGGCGACCCACTTAAACACCTCTGACACGGGCCAGTAGGGTTCACTGTATGGGAAGTTCCGGGCTGAGTCTATACGTACATATCCCCTTCTGCCGCACGCTTTGCACCTACTGCGCGTTCAATACCTACGCCGGGATGCAGGCGCTCGTCGCGCCGTACGTTGAGGCGCTGTGCCGTGAGATACGGCTGGTCGGTGAGGCGGGCGGCGCGGCGGCGCACACGCTGTACTTTGGCGGCGGCACGCCCTCGCTGCTCAGCGCGGAACAGGTAGCGGCGGTGATCGAGGCGGCGCGGGAGGTGTTCGCACTGCCGGATGGGGCAGAGATCACGCTCGAAGCGAACCCCGGCACGGTTGACCTCGACAAGTTGCGTGCCTACCGGGCGGGCGGCGTAAACCGGCTGAGCATCGGCGTGCAGAGCGCCGACGCGGACGAGCTGCGCATGTTCGGGCGGCGGCACAGCTTCGAGGAAGCGGAAGAGGCCTACCGGCTGGCGCGCGCGGCGGGCTGCGACAACATCAGCCTGGACCTGATCTACGGCGCGCCCCGGCAGACGCTGGCAGGCTGGCGGCGAACGCTCGACGCGGCCCTGGCCTGGCAACCCGAGCACGTCTCGCTGTATGCATTGAAGCTGGAGCCCGGCACGTCGCTGCACCGGCAGGTCGAGCGGGGACGCCTGCCCGAGCCCGACGACGACCTCGCCGCCGACATGTACGACCTGGCGCGGGCGCGCCTCGACGCGGCGGGCCTGCGCCAGTACGAGATCTCGAACTGGGCGCGGCCTGGCTTCGAGAGCGTACACAACCGCCAGTACTGGCTCAACGAGCCTTATCTGGGCTTCGGGGCGGGCGCGCATGGCTACGCGGCGGGGCTGCGCTACTGGAACGTCGACCCGGTGGCTGAGTATATCGGGCTCATGCAGCAGGGGGAGCCCCGCGCCTTCCCGCTCTCACCCGCGGTGGCGGACACCGAAACCATCGGCACCGCGCTGGAGATGTCCGAGACGGTGATCCTCGGGCTGCGGCTCGTGGGGGAGGGGGTGAGCCGCCGGGCGTTCGAGGCCCGCTTCGGGCGCAGCCTCGACGATGTGTTCGGCGCGGCGCTCGGCGCGATGGAGCAGGCAGGGCTGGTAATGCAGGGCGGCGACCGCGTGCGGCTCTCGGAGCGCGGCTACCTGCTCAGCAACCAGGTGTTCATGCGGCTGCTGCTCGAGGAGGCGTGACCTCACCCCCGCACGCTTCGCGTGCCGCCCCCTCTCCGTACCACGGAGAGGGGGCTGGCGACACGACACTATCTGAGAATCGGTTTGTGTCGGCTCCTCGTCGCCCCTCACCCCGAGCTTGAGGCGATGGCATCGGCGATGCAATCGCCTCAAGCCCACCCTCACTCCGGCACGCAAGCGTGCTTGCGGCCCGGACGCTGCGCGTCCTGCCGCCTGGGGCGAGGGGGCCACGCTCGCCGGGGACCCAACTGGCCCCTTCTCCCCTAGTGGGATGAAGGCGTGCTGCCCGCCGCAGGCGGGACAGCCTTGGATGAGGGGGAAAGCGGGCGAATGGATCGTCAAACAGTGCTCGTTAGATAATGGTAGGGGCGGGTCTCAGACCCGCAGCCGTTAGGCCCTACCGGTCGCGGTGCAGCAGCCTCTCGACGAGGCTGTGAAGCGCGTCGGCGGCGTCACCCTGCGGGGCGGCGGCTTCGAGGTGCTCCAGCGTCTGCGCGGAGTACTGCCGGGCCAGCGACTCGGCGTAGTCACGCGCGCCGGCTCCGTCGAGCAGCCGGATCGCCTCGGCGACCTCTGCCTCATCGAACGGCGCAGGGTCAGCGTACAGCTCGCGCAGCGGGTCGCTGCGCTCCAGCCCGTACAGCACCGGCAGAGACTTCTTGCGCTGGCGGATGTCGATGGCCGCTTCCTTGCCCGTTACCGAGGGATCCCCCCAGATGTCGAGGACGTCGTCGAGCGCCTGGAACGCCATGCCGAGGCACGCGCCGAAGTTCTGGTAGTGCGCCTGTACCGGCTCGTCTACGCTCGCCGCCAGCGCCCCGAGGTGCGCCGAAGCACCGAGCAGGGCGGCGGTCTTGGCCTCGATCATGTCGAGGTATTCGGCGACCGGCACGTCGTCGCGCTGCTCGAAGGACATGTCGAGGTGCTGGCCCCGGGTCAGCTCCAGGCAGGTTTCGTCGAGGATGGCCGTCATACGGATCTGCGTGTCGCCGTCGAGCCTGCCCCCGGCCAGACGCGGGATCGCGAGGTGGGCGAGTGCAAAGAGCGCGTCCCCGGCGTTGATGGCCTGCGCCTCGCCCCAGATCGACCACACGGTGGGCCGGCCGCGGCGCGTCGGGCTGGCGTCCTGCACGTCGTCGTGCAGCAGCGAGAAGTTGTGGATCAGCTCGACGGCTGCCGCGGGCGGGCGGGCGCGGCCGGCGTCGCCCCCGGCGGCCTCCGCGCACAGCAGGCACAGCACAGGGCGGATTCGCTTGCCGCTGCTGGCAGGGCGCTCATTCCCGTCGCCATCGACCCAGCCCATGTGGTAGTGCAGCATGCGGTAAAACAGCGGCGGCGAGCCGGTGGGCGGGGCCAGCACCGCACGCAGGTCGTCCTCGACGAGGGGCAGGTAGCGGTCAAAGAAGTCGGAGAGAGTCATCGAGTCCTCGATTACACTTTGTGCAGTGGCGTCCCGGCGAGCGCGGTCAGGTCGCGCGCGCCGCTGGCGAGCATGGTGATGCGGAGCTGGGCGATGATGACGCGGATCGCCTCGTCCAGCGCCTCGGGGCCCTCGGCGGCGGCACGGAGATAGGGCCCCGCCATGCCGCCGAGCTTCGCGCCCAGCGCGATACACTTCGCGATGTCGATGCCGTCGCGCAGGCCGCCGCTGGCGAACACAGGCAGGTCGCGGGCCGCCCGCTGCACCATCAGCAGCGACTCGGCGGTCGGGATGCCCCAATCGGCGAAGGCGCGGGCCACGCGGGCGTGGAAGGCCGTCGGCGCGCGGTGGTACTCGACCTCGCTCCACGAGGTGCCGCCCGCCCCGGCGACGTCAATCGCCGAGATGCCCGCCTCCGCAAGCTGGCGCGCCGCCTGCTCGGAGATGCCCCAGCCAACCTCCTTAGCAACAACCGGCACCTCCAGCGCGCGGCAGACCGCCTCGATTCGCCCCAGCAGGCCCGCCCAGCGGGTATCGCCCTCGGGCTGGACGGCCTCCTGCAGCACGTTGAGGTGCAGCACCAGCGCGTCCGCCTCGACCATCTCGACGGCGCGGCGGCATTCGTCCACGCCGTAGCCGTAATTCAACTGCACCGCGCCGAGATTGGCAAGCAGCAGGATATCCGGTGCGGCGCTGCGGACCTGAAACGTGGCGGCAAGCTCCGGCTTCTCGAGGGCGGCTCGCTGCGAGCCGATGCCCATCGCCATGCCGTGGGTCTGCGCCGCCGCGGCCAGCCGCAGGTTGAGCCGGTGCGCCTCCTCGGTTCCGCCCGTCATCGACGAGATGAGCAGCGGCACGCGCAGCCGGCGGCCAAACAGCTCCAGCCCCGTGTCGATGTCGGCGAGGTCCAGCTCGGGCAGCGCCTGGTGGACGAAGCGGTAGCGTTCCAGGCCGCTGGTGAGGCGCGGGAACTGCACGTCCTCTTCGAGATTGATGCGGATGTGATCCGCCTTGCGCTGCTTGATATCGGCGGGCTTCCCGGCAGCCGGCGTAACTTTCGCCATGACAGTGTGTTTCCTCTGGATGATTGTCGCTTCGACCTTACAGCAAGACTATAACCGCGAGCGTGGCGGCTTGACCAGCAGCGTGCCGCGCTGTGCTGGAATTCCAACGTCGAGCAGGGTATTCTCGCTATCGGTACTATTTGACGGGCGTACCCCGCGTGATACACTACTATTCTGGATCTGGTAACTACTACAAACAGCCGGAGGTGACCAATGGCGACTACCGAAGAGCGCGTTCGGAATATTATCGTTGAGCTACTGGGCGTAGAGCCCGACGCCGTAACGCGCGAGGCGCGTTTTCGCGAGGATCTGGAAGCCGACTCCCTCGACCTGGTCGAGCTGATCATGGAGTTCGAGCAGGAGTTCGGCGGCGAGATCTCCGACGAAGAGGCGCAGCAGATCGAGACCGTCGGCCAGGCGATTGACTATCTCAACACCCACATGGTGAGCTAGCAGCCTTCTGATCCCATTAAACTAGCGACGCGACCGGGTCAGGCGACTGGCCCGTTTTCGCTTTTTGCCGCGGCCAGTGTGAGCGTCTTCCCTTCATCTTGGCCCCGCGCAGAGAGCAGCCCCGCACCCTGCAGCAGGGCGGCGGCGAGCAGCCCACCCGCGAACAGCACGAACCCCCAGCCCGGCGGGATCGGGGCGGCGTAGCGAGCGGCGAACGGCCCGCGCAGCGCGGCAAAGGCGCGGATGCCGAGCCCGGCACCGGCCAGCGCCAGCACGATAATCAGCGCGCGGCGCACGGCATCAGGGAGGCGGTCCACCAGCGCGGCAGCCGCGACGCCGAGCCAGGCCGCCGCCGCGATCACGAAGCGCCGCCCGTAGACGTCAGAGCGCCACAGGTCCAGCACGAACGGGTACGGCGGCAGCAGGATCAGCCCCGGCACCAGCGCGACGAGGCGCACCGCCCAGCGCAGCCACGGGCTGCGGATCGCCCCCGCCGCCAGCGCGAGCGCCACAACTGCCAGCGCGATAGCCAGCCGCACGGCGTCCGGCATGAAGCCGAGCCTGCCCCAGCGCACCTCCGGCAGCACGCCCGACCAGTATGCCAGCACAAACGCGTTCTGCGTCAGCCCGGCGGTGGTGTGCGGCACCCACGCCCCCCACAGGCCCACCCAGGCCAGCGCCAGCGCCGCGAGCGCCGCCGCGTCGAGCGTTGACGGCTTAGCCTTCACCCGGACCGCCTTCCACCTTGCCCATTGCATCCCGGATGCGCTCGTCCTCGGCCTGCTGATCGGCGAGGAACTTCTCGATGAACGCGCTGGCGCGCAGGCGCAGGGCCAGCGGCGCGACGGCGCGCAGGTCGCCGGGGGTGACCTCCAGCCGGGCGTCGGCGGCGGCGTGGGCCCGCGCCGCCTCGAACAGCGTGAACTCGGCGCGGTGGGAGTGGTTGCCGAGCGCGTTGACGAGCCGCAGCCCCGCCTGCTGGACCTTCCGCGGCAGCTTCACGCCGGGCAGGCGCTCGCGGGCAGCGTCGATGTCCTCGCGGGCGTCCAGCGTGTCCTCCTCGAAGGCGCGGATGAAGGCGCGCGGGCTGGCGCGGAAGGCGCGCATCCGCTCGTAGATCAGGCGGCGGTCGTCGAGGTCGCGCAGGCCGCCGACGATGACCCGCAGGCCGAAGCGGTCGAGGATTTGGGGGCGCAGACGGCCCTCCTCGGGGTTCATCGAGCCGATGAGCACGAAGCGGGCGCGGTAGGTGGCGCGGACCGCGCCGCGCCGCACCGTGTACTGGCCCTGCGCGGCGGCGTCGAGGATGGCGTCGGCGATGCTGTCGTCGAGCAGGTTGACCTCATCCACGTAGAGGATGCCGCGGTCGGCGCGGGAGAGGATGCCGCGGTCGAGCCGGACGCGCCCGTGCTGAAGGGCGGCGCGCTCGTCGATGCCGCCGATCACGTCCTCCAGCCGCGCGCTGAGCGGCAGCTCCAGCATCGCCGCCGGGGCGGTGCGAGTAATGGACTCCCCGCGTGCCAGCTTTCCGGCGCAGACCTCGCAGACGCCGTCCGCGCCCTGGGCCTCGTAATCCTCGGGCAGGCAGCCGTAGGGGCAAGTGCTGTGCGGGATGGTCGGGAGCAGGTCGCTCAGGCCGCGGACGGCGGTCGTCTTGCCGGTGCCGCGCGGCCCGACGAGCAGCACGCCGCCGACGTTGGGGTTGATCAGCGCGAGCAGCAGGGCGGTGCGCATCTCGTGCTGCCCAACGAGCGCCATGAACGGGAAGGGCAGGTGCTCGGCGAGCCCGAGGTCGCTGGCGGGCTGGTCCAGCACGCGGCGGGCGGAGTGCGGCTGGAGCAGGCGCATCAGCATGGAGGACGGCGAGCCGTCCGCGGGCGCTGCGGCGGCGGGCTGGCTCTCAGGCGGGTCGGGCTGGGTCGGCTTCTTAGCTGCCATGGGCGGGATGTCCCTGGTTGTGTTCCGGATGCCCACCATTATACCGGCTGCGGCGCGGCGGGCGATTCAGGGCAGCGCCTCGCAGGCAACGCCATCCTCGTCGCGGTCGAAGTGGTGCACGTCGTAGCCGACCTCATCCCAGCAGTAGGCGAAGCAGGCCTGCGCACCCGCCTGGGTGTTGAAGTGCGGGCAGTCGTAGTTGTTGGCGCTGCAATCGCAGACGGGGGTCGGGGTGGGCGTGTCGGTCGCGGTGGGTGTCGGGGAGGGGCCGGGCGTATCCGTCGGCGTGGGACTCGGCGTGCGGGTGGGGGTGGCGCTGGGCGTGAGCGTGAGCGTCGGGGTGGCGGTGCGGGTTGGCGTGTGGGTCGGTCGGGGCGTCTGCGTTGGCGTCGGGGAGGCGGTCGGCGTGGGCTCGGGGATGAGCGTGCCCAGGCAGCCGGCGAGCAGCGCGGCGATGAGGCAGAGCGCGGCGAGGGGGAGGCGGCGCGGCGTCATGAGTCGTCCTTGTCGAGGTAGGGTGAGTAACCGTGATTATGATATATCAAGCGGGGCAGGGGGCAAGCCGGGGATTGAATCGAGGAGGAACGGAAGCTGCCGGAGGGCGCGGAAGTCAATTTGTTGCCTACTGTGTCTGGCCACTACTTCAGAACAAGTCTAAGTGCTTAACGAAATTCATCGAAAGGAACTGGTCTCAGCTCTCAATGGTTGGAGGATCGTGATATTCACGAATATATTCGACATGTTGTTTTACCAGATTGGGATCTTTATTCCACCACTGTGGACCATGAACCAGATACATCGCCCAGTAGTAGCCAGTCTCTCGCTCGATTGCGTCTGGATGAGTTTCAACCAGATACTTGAAGTGCTTGTCCGATAGCATTTTTGCAAATGCCTCCGACTCGTTGATACCGACATAGCGTTTCAAACAAGACACTACTTGTGATAGATACCAAGCCATCACCGAGTTTACTTGGGGAATGTGTTTCTCAGTCTTTCTTCTAGATTCATCTCACTATCCTAACATCTGTAACGCTATGTTGTATCAGTCGTCTTGCTGCCTCTGTATGTATCGACAATTGGTGATATTCAGGATATGGCCATGCGGTAACATCTGCTCTGCGTAGTTCCAGCGGCGGGCGACCGGTCCTTCTACTTCTTCTTGATCGACATAGTGACGACAGCGCCGAGGGTACTGAGCACCGTGGCAGCTGCAATGTACAGGCCGAGACCGCAAATCGCACCCCACATGTAGAAAGTACTAGCCCGGTCAACGCCTGCCGGCGAAGGAGGAGCCAGAACGAAGAGTGCATTGTCGCCGGTAACCGTTGTAATGGTGTGAAGCAAGCGGGACATGCTTGACGTAAGGAGCCCAACTGCTGATCCACCTCCCACTGCTTCCCTAAGCGTGATCCCTCCGTTCTGGCGAGTCGCAAACCACGTGTAGAGCCCACCGTATCCAAGATAGAAGCCCCACCTCAGCACGCTTACCACCTGCCAGATAATGATGGTTACCGTAGAGAGTTGATCTATGGTGGGAACTACGCCAAGCTCAAATCCGGCAAACAACCAGATGATGTAGTTCGAGAAGCTAGCCAATATCCATAGTGGTAGCACAGCGACTAGCGTTTTCAAAAGCACTCTGCTGTTTAAGATACGGTCAGTTGCTTGTGTCGCCATCATTGTAATCCCCAATGTTACATCGATCCGCCGAGATGAACCTCTGCAGCGGCATCCCCCGCCTACCCCGCCAGCCGACCGTCCAGCCCCAGCTCGGCGGCGATGCCCTGCAT
>CAZDLX010000077.1:0-15446 GCA_964506005.1 uncultured Anaerolineae bacterium
TCGCAGCGACCTCCGGTCGCCGCTCGGCTCTTTCCTCCCCCTTGCAAGGGGGAGGAGCCGGTGTTTGCATGCGAATGACAATTCGCGGCAAACACCGGCAGAGGGGGTTCTGACGCAATGCCTAACTCTTAAAGACAATCCACAACAGGAGACACCATGACGCCCCCTCCCGACCCGCCCGAGCCCCGGTCCGCCCACCTGCGAGCACTGCGCAACCGCATCTCGCTGGAGCTTGCGCCGTTCAGCGACCGCGGCTCGCGCGTCCTGGTGTGGCAGCGCCGCGACGACCCGCACGCGTTCGACGTGAAGATCGGCCAGCGCATGACGGACATCGAGCCGGGCGTGCTGGACCACCTCGTCAGGCCGCCGTTCCTCGACTGCCTGCGCCTCATCGACGGCGACGGCGCGCCGCTGGAGCTGCACATCACGACCTACCCGCACGCGCTGTTCCTCGATACGCGGCTGGGCCGGTTCGCGCTGGCCTTCCAGGACGAGCACACCCTGTCGCTGCGCTGCCCGCCGGGGGTACGGGCCGGGTTCCGCACGACGGTGCGGGCGGTGCTGCCGCACGAGCACGCCAGCGGCGGGGACATCCGCGCCGTGCGCAACTTCAGCTATGTGACGAACGCGCGCGTGCTCGGCCAGTCCATCAGGCCGGAGGGCACGGGGCACACCGTCGAGGTGCTGGTCGAGGGCGACGACGACCCGACCATCGCGCTGAGCATCCGCGCCGAGCAGTACCACGGACGCCACGCGCAGCCCTTCAGCGAAGTACTCGCGGCGGCGGAAGCGCGCTGGCACGAGTGGTTTGACCGCGTGCCGCCCGTGCCCGAGACCTTCCGCGAGCAGTACCTGTATGCCTGGTGGGTCATGGGCAGCAACATCGTCACGGCCAACGGCCATCTGGCTTACGACGCCATGACGCCCTCCAAGAGCCTCTATATCGGCATCTGGCAGTGGGACGCCTACTTCCACGCGGTAGCCTACCGGCACGTCGACCCAGTGCTGGCACAGAACCAGATCCGCGTGATGCTGGCCGAACAGCTCGACAACGGCATGATCCCCGATGCCATCTACGACGAAGGGGTGATCGCCGAGTGGCCGTTCCCGAAGCCCGCCGTCGTGACGAAGCCCCCGCTCGCGGGCTGGGCGGCGCTCAAGGTGCACGAGGTCTACCCCGACCTCGACTTCCTGGCGGAGATCTACCCGCGGCTCGTCCGCAATAACAACTGGTGGTTCGGTATGCACGACGACGACTCGGACGGCATCGTGCAGTACGACCACCCGCACTCCTCCGGTGCGGACGACAACCCGCTGTGGGACGGCGGCATGCCGGTCGAGTCGCCCGACATCAACACGTACGTGTGCCTCCAGCAGCAGGCCCTCGCCGAGATGGCCAGCCTGCTCGGCAATCCCCGCGAGGCCGCTATGTGGCGCCGCCGGGCTGAGGCCCTCGCCCGCCGCATGGTCGAGCACTTCTACGACGACGAGGCGGGCGTGTTCTGGGCCACGCGTGAGGGCCAGCCCATCCGCACGCTGACGATCTTCAACCTGTACCCGCTGATCACCGGGCTGCTGGACGAGCACACCAACGCGCGGCTGGTCGAGCGATTGACCGACCCCGGCGCGTTCTGGCCCCGCTACCCCATTCCGACGGTCGCGGTGTCGGACGAGAAGTATGCACCGGCGACCATGTGGCGCGGCCCGACGTGGATCAACACCAACTACCTGTTCGCCGAGGGGCTGCGGCGCACCGGCTTCGACGACGTGGCCCGCGAGCTGGAACAGCGCACGCTCGACCTGGTGCTGGCGACCGGCGAAATCTACGAGTACTACCACCCCGAGACGGGCGAGGGCCCGCCCTCTGCTGCGCCGATCTTCGGCTGGTCGGCGGCATTGTTCATCGATCTGCTGATCCGCGCCAGCCATGACGGTGCCATGGGTTGACGGGCTGCGTCAGGGCGGCTAAACTCCGCAGCCATGACACACAATGCACCCGAATTCCAGTACCCTCGTCGCCGCCTCCTGCGCGGCGTGATGCGGCGGCTGGCTGCCGCCGCGTTTTCAACTATCACCGATTTCCGCGTCGTCGGGCGTGAAAATCTGCCGGAGGGCGGCCCCCTGCTGGTCGTCGCCAACCACTTCAGCTTTATCGACCCTGCGGTCATCATCCGCATCGCGCCCTGGCCCATCGAGTTTGTGGGCGGCTTCCACCTGCCGAGCGCGCCCCCGGCTGTTACCTGGATTCCGAAGCTGTGGGGCTACTATCCCGTTTTCCGCGGGACGGGCTCGCGCTACGCTCTGAAGGCCGCCGAGGCCATCATGGAGCAGAACGGCGTGCTCGGCATCATGCCGGAGGGCGGAAGCTGGGCGATGGTTCTCCGGCCCGCCCGGCCCGGCACGGCCTTCATCGCGACGCGCACGGGCGCGCCGATCCTGCCTATTGGCCTCGAAGGGGTGCCCAGCATCTTCTCGCGGCTGCGGCGCGGCCGGCGCGCGACGGTCACCGTGCGGATTGGCAAGACGTTCGGTCCGTTCACGGCCGAGGGCCGGGGCCGCGAGCGCCGCGAGCACCTCGACGAGATCGGGCACGAGATCATGCGGCGCATCGCCGAGCTGATCCCGCCGGAGAAACGCGGCTTCTACTCCGACGACCCGGCGGTGCGCGAGGCTGCGCGCGGCACCGAGATCTACCCCTGGGCTGAAGTCGCCGAAGGCGCCTGACCGCCTGCTGCAGAATCCGGGTATGGGGGGTCCCCTGCGGACCCTTTTCGCCGGCTCCGGGTTAAATACATCGTGGTGCGGCCCGCCACATGACGATTACGCGCGCAGATATTCGAATTTCGCAGAGGAGTCCCCCTACATGGAGCTGGCTTTAGAGAAAACTCGAACTCGCGCCACGCGCCGCGAGCGCTGGGCATGGTACCTGTACGACTTCGGCGACTCGGCGTATGCCTCGGTGATCTTGCTGGCGGTGTTTGCCGTGTACTTCAAGGATACGGTTGTCGGCGGGGCGGCGGGCTCGCGCGTGTGGGGCCTCTCCATTGGCGTCGCGATGCTGGTCGTCGCGGTGATCTCGCCGGTGCTTGGCGCCATCGCGGACTACTCCGGCAGCAAGAAGCGGGTGATGTTCATCTTCACCGCCATATCGGTCACCTTTACCGCGCTGCTGTTCTTCGTCAGGCAGGGCGACGTGCTGATGGGCGCGGTGTTCTTCATCCTCGCCGAGATCGGCTACCGGGGCGCGCAGGTCTTCTACAACGCCCTGCTGCCGGAGATCGCCTCTGAGGAGGAAATGGGGCGCGTCTCGGGTAATGGCTGGGCGATTGGCTCGGCGGGCGGCCTGGTGATTCTGGTGCTGGTGCTGCCGCTGATCGTGTTCATCGGCGGCCAGTTTGTGACCCGGCTCGCGTTCGTCATCACGGCGCTGTTCTACGCGCTGTCCACGCTGCCGGCGCTGTTCTGGCTCAACGAGCGTGCCGCGCCGAAGCAGCTTCCCGCAGGCGAGAACTACCTCACCGTTGCCTTCAAGCAGCTTGCGCGCACGGCGCGCCAGGTGCGGCACTTCCGCGAGTTCATTAAATTCCTGATTGCGTTTCTTATCTTCAACGACGGCATCCTGATGGCGCTGGACTTCGCCGCGATCTTCGGCGCGGTGATGTTCGGCATGAGCCAGGAGCAGCTCATCATCCTGATCATGGTGCTCAGCGTGTCCAGCGTCGCGGGGGCGTACCTGTTCGGGCTGCTTGCCGACAGCCTGGGCAGCAAACGCTCGCTGATCCTGGCGCTGGTGCTGATGATTCTGGCCGTGGTGCTGATCCTGTTCGCCCGCAACATCACCGCCTTCTTCCTGCTCGGCTCGCTGGCGGGCTTCGCGTTGACCGGCGTGCAGTCGGTGAGCCGCACGGTGATCGGGCAGTTCAGCCCGCCGGGCCAGAGCGCGGAGTTCTACGGCTTCTTCTCGGTGGCGGGGCGCACCTCGTCCTTCATCGGGCCGACGATCTACGGGCTGCTCGCGGCAGGGATTGCCCACCGCTTCCAGGCCGAAATGGGCGCCATCGCCGCCGAGCAGCTTGGCCAGCGCATCGCGATGCTCTCCGTCGCGGGCTTCCTGCTCGCCGGGCTCGTGCTGCTGTTCTTCGTCAACGAGGAGCGGGCACGCGCTGCTGCCCAGCTCGCCGCGGCGACGGATTGAGTCGCGGAGAGCCGCAGCGAGAGAAAGCGCGGAAGGATACCCCGTACACGAGGGGTTCCTTCCGCGTTTTTAGTTGTTTCCGCGCCTTCCCCGATTCGCACTTGGCAAAATGCCATTGGCGCGGCGGCCTGCCTCTGGTAGAATTTTGCGAATGCTTGGGCCCAACGCCTGGCATCTCGCGCAGGGCGCCCGCACAACCGAATCAGGAGGCAAGTCTATGGGCATCAGCCAGTTAGCTCGCTCCATCGAGGCATCGCCGACACTCGCCATGAACGAGGAGGCGGCTGCTCTCAGGGCGCGCGGTGAGCCGGTGATTCACCTCGGCATCGGCGAGCCGAAGAACAAAGCCCCCGTGTCCGCCATCCTCTCCTCTGCCGCCAAGCTCAACACGGGAGACATCAAGTACGCCCCCACGGACGGCCTCCCCTCGCTGAACAAGGCCCTCATCCGCTACACCGAGGAAAATTACGGCGTCCTGCCCTCGCCCGAGCAGATCATCGTCTCCACAGGTGAGAAGCAGGCGCTCTACAACATCCTGCTCTCGATTATCGACCCGCAGGACGAGGTCATCCTGCTGGCCCCGTACTGGGTGAGCTACCCGGAGATGGTGAAGCTGGCCTACGGCACGCCGGTCGTCGTCAACCCGTGTGACGATACATTCCAGCCATGCCTGGAGTACGTTGAGGAGGCGGTGAGCTCGTACACCAAGGCGATCATCGTCAACAGCCCGAATAACCCGGCGGGCATCGTCTACCCGGAGTCCTTCATCGCCGAGATCGTGGAGTTCTGCGAGCGCAAGGGCATCTGGCTCATCATGGACGACATCTATCACAAGCTCGTCTTCGACGGGCAGGTAGCGGCGTCCGCCTATCGTTTTACCGACAGGGACATCGAGAACTCGCGCATTATCGTCGCCAACGGCGTCTCGAAGCTGTACGGCATGACGGGCTTCCGCATCGGCTGGGCGATTGCCAACTCGAAGCTGGTCGAGTCGATGGCGAACATCCAGTCGGCGACGACGTCCTGCCCGGCGGTCGTCTCCCAGGCGGCGGCGGAGGGCGCGCTCACTGGCTCGCAGAGCGTCGTCGAGAACCTGCGGCTGACCATCCAGAACAACCGCGACGTCATGCTCAAGGAGCTTGGCTCGTTCACCGACGTTCACGTGACGCGGCCCACCGGCACGTTCTACTGCCTGCCGGACTTCAGCGCCTACAGCAACAACTCGGTCGAGCTGGCGACCTTCCTGCTCAAGAAGGCGCTCGTCATCACCGTACCGGGTGTTACGTTCGGCATGGAAGGCCACCTGCGCCTGAGCTACGCGGGCTCGGTTAAAGACGTGACGGAGGGCATCAAGCGCATGAAGTGGGCGCTCGACCCCAACGCGCCGAACGAGATCTACATCGGCGACCGCAAGATGGTCCGCGACTGGATGTAAGGGGAGCCAACATGAACAATCTGCTGAACATCAAGACCCCGGCGCAGGATCAAGCAGCCGCACTGAAGAGCGATTTCGGGCTGAAGAATCATGGTCTCACCAACCTGCACGCCGTATACTGGAACCTGCCCGCCGAGGCGCTGTACGAGGAGGTTATCTTCCGGCGCGAGGGCCAGATCTCGCAGCAGGGCGCACTCGTCGTGGACTCCGGCAGGCACACAGCCCGCGCCGCACAGGACAAGTTCATCGTGCGCGAGCCCAACACCGAGGGCAACATCTGGTGGGGCGAGTACAACCGGCCCATCAGTGCCGAGAAGTTCGAGGAGACGTTCAGCCGGCTGCAGGGCTACCTGCAGGGGCGTGATGTGTTCGTGCAGGACTGCTTCGCTGGGGCCGATCCGGAATACCGGCTGCCGGTGCGCATCGTCACCGAGTACGCCTGGCACAGCCTGTTCGCCCGCAACATGTTCCTGCTGCCGAAGAACCGCGAGGCCTACCGCCAGCATGTGCCGGACTTCACCGTCATCGCCGCGCCGGGCTTCAAGGCCTTTGAGCCCATCGACGGCACCCGCACGAGCACCTTCATCCTGCTCAACTTCGAGCAGCGCCTGTGCCTGATCGGCGACTCGGGCTACGGCGGCGAGATCAAGAAGTCGATCTTCACGGTGCTCAACTACCTGCTGCCGCTGGAGGGCGTGCTGAGCATGCACTGCTCGGCCAACCAGGGCGACGAGCAGGACGACGTCGCGCTGTTCTTCGGGCTGTCGGGCACCGGCAAGACGACGCTCTCTACCGACCCGTCGCGCGGGCTCATCGGCGACGACGAACACGGCTGGAGCGACGACGGCGTGTTCAACTTCGAGGGCGGCAGCTACGCCAAGGTGATCCAGCTCTCGCCGACCGCCGAGCCGCAGATCTACTCGGCGGTGCACCGCTTCGGCACGATCCTGGAGAACGTGGTCTACGACCCGATCACCCGGCTCATCGACCTGGACGATCCGGCTCTCACCGAGAACACCCGCGCCTCGTACCCGCTGGAGTTCATCGAGAACGCCATCCCCGCCAAGCGGGGCGGCCACCCTCGCAACATCATCATGCTGACGTGCGACGCGCAGGGTGTGATACCGCCCATCGCGCGGCTCTCGCCAGACCAGGCGCTCTACCACTTCATCTCGGGCTACACGTCGAAGGTGGGCGGCACCGAGCTCGGGCTGGGCGACGAGCCGGAAATCACGTTCAGCGCCTGCTTCGGCGCGCCGTTTATGGTGCACCACCCGACGTTCTACGCAGACCTGCTCAAGCGCAAGATCGAGCGCTACGGGGTGACGTGCTGGCTGCTCAACACCGGCTGGACGGGCGGCCCTTACGGCGTCGGCAAGCGCATCAGCATCAGCCACACGCGGGCGCTGCTCAGCGCGGCACTCAGCGGCAAGCTGAACGGCGTCGAGTTCTACACCGACCCGATCTTCGGGTTCGGGGTGCCGAAGACCGCGCCCGGCGTCCCCGAGGAAGTGCTCTACCCCGCCCGGCGCTGGCCGAGCGAGGACGAGTACTGGCGCAAGTATCGCCAGCTCGCCGCGCGCTTCATCGACAACTTCAAGAAGTATGCGGACCAGGCCCCCGCCGAAGTCCGCGCCGCGGGGCCGAAGGTCACCGAAACGGCCTGAGAAGAAGAATAAGTAGGGGCGGCTCATAGAGCCGCCCCTTTCCGTCAGCTTAAGGCGGCCTGATGACCAACCTGCCACCCCCTCTGCCGACGCTTCGCGTCGCCATCTCCCCCTGAGAGGGGGCGAAGGCGTTGGCGCGCAGATGATGTGCGCGCGGAGAACCCTACCCTCTGTGGAGTTGGCTTTGCCAACTCCCTGTGAGAAATGGCGCAGCCATTTCTCTACGCCCCCTGAAAGGGGGAAGTGGCGGCGTTCGCAGAGTGAACGGCGTTCGCGGAGCGAACGGCGTCGAAGGGGGTCAGAGGCAGGTCACGCGACATGCGCAGCTAATGCGCACCTCTGACTGCCCCAGAATGCGTCGCTGCGGGGGCGGGTCTAACAGGGCGCAGCATGCTGCGCCCCTACTCGTACTTCAGCGCCTCGACCGGGATCAGTGTGGCGGCGCGCAGCGCCGGGTACAGCCCGGAGAACAGCCCCACGAAGATCGAGAACACGACGGCGAACAGCGGCAGCCACACCGGCGTCACGACCGCGAAGGATGGCGGCGGCGCGCCTGTCTGGGCGGCCTGGGCGCTCAGCGCAGCCAGCGCGACGACGTTGAGCACCTGCCCCGCCAGCCAGCCGAGCAGCGCCCCGCCGATGCCGCCGATCATGCCGATGCCTGCCGCTTCGCCCAGAAAGATACTCACCACATCGCGGTTGGTCGCGCCGATGGCCTTCATCAGCCCGATCTCGCGGGTACGCTCCAGCACCGCCATGGCCATCGTATTGGCGATGCCAATCGCGGCGACGATCAGCGCGATGGCGCCCACCCCGCCGAAGATCACCTGCAGGATCGTGAAGTAGTTGTTGATGCCCTCCACCATCTCCTGCGGGGCGTGCGCTGCGAAGCCCATGTTGACGATGGCGTCGGAGATGGCGGTCACCTCACGCGGTGACTCGGCCCGCACGATGAGGAGCTCATACCCGTCGATCGAGCGGTTGACGCGCCGCCCCATGACCCACTCGTTGTAGAACTGCACGTCCTCGATGGGCATGAGGACCACCCAGTCGTACTCGGAGCGCGTCTCGGTAGTAAGGCCGACGACCCGCACCGGGATCTTCTTGCGCACCTCCTCCCCGTCCTCCGTCCACTTGATGATGGACAGTGTGACCTGGCTGTTCAGCAGGTCGGGAGGCTCCGGCGGCAGGTCGCCGGGGCGCATGTTCGGGTCGTACACGTTCTGCGGCACCAGAGCGCCGACGACTATCGTGCCGCGCTCGAGCTCCAGCGTGCCCTGCCCGGCAGTGATCCCGAGATCGGCCAGATCGTGCGTGCCGACGCCGATCAGGCTGGTCCATATCTCCTGCCGGTCCACCGTCAGCACCGCACCGCTCTGCAGGTTGTCACGCGGGATCACGGCCTGCACGCCGGGCAGCGCCGCGATTTCCGCCACCGCCGCGTCCGTGATTGGCTCCGGCGTCGGCACCTCCCCGGCGACCGACATACCCGGCTCGATCATCATCATGCCGGAGTAGTCCCGCATCACCTGGATCTGCGTCAGGTCGTTGATGCCCCACAACTGCTCGGTGGCGTTGCGCTGCAGGCCCATGCCGAGCGATACAAGAATCACGATGGCGGCGGTGCCGATGACGACTCCAACCGCCGTCAGCACGACGCGACCCTTGCGGCGGCTGAGATTCTCGACGACGAGCGCGATCAGCTCCAACAGGTTCATCAGCGGCTCCCTACGGCATGGGCTGCACGTCGCCGGGGAAGACCTCCCCGCCCGGCATACCCGGCGGCATCACATCGCCGGGTGTGCGACGGCTGCTGTCCAGCCCGAGCAGCCCGCGCACGAAGCGCCACACCTTCTGTCCGACCGTCTCCGGCTCAAGCACCGGCGGCTCGACGGGCATGCCCTCGCCGTCCGGCCCGCCGATCATCTCCGGCGGCGCTTCCTCGATCTGCACCTCCAGGCTCTGCGTGATGGTCTGCGGCTGGTTGAAGTCGTCCGTGTAGTGGATGGTCACGTCGATAGTGGCGGAGCCGGGCTGTTCAGCGAACAGCGTGGCGTCGGTGGTGAAGTAGCTCCCCGTCTCGACGAGCCCGACGAGCACGACGCCGTTCGTGACGTCGCCCGCGTCAGACGTGATCTCCAGGTTGCCCAGAACTGCCCCCGAACGGCCCAGGTTGGTGATCTGGACGGGCAGGATCGACGCCTGCCCGGCGAACAGCGGGCCCGGGTCGCGGTAGAAGCTGGCCTCGACCTTCGGCGGGCCGTACACCAGCAGCGTGATCACCTGGTCGTCCTTAAAGCGCTGGCCCGCGTCGTTCGAGTAGATGAACGTGACCTTCAGCGGGTATGCGCCCGGCTCGGTGGTCACGTTGACGACAAGCTCCTGCGAGGCGGTGATCACATCCCCGGCGGGGATGGCGTCGAGGAACTGCACGTTCGAGCGGCCCAGCGGCGCAAACGTGTCGAAGTCGCCGCTGCCCCCGCTGACGCCGCCCGGCGCGGGCGTGCCCTCGACCTGGCTGATCTCCCCGCCGCCGATGACCATCGCCACGTCGCTGGCATCACCCGTGCCGAGGTTGGCGATCTGCAGCTCGAGCGAGAAGGCCGAGCCGGGCTGGAGGTGCTCCACGCTGGTGTCGTAGTTGGTGACGGCAAGCTGGAGCGTCTGCCCGACCGGTGTGGGGGTCGGGGTGGGCGTCGGCGCAGCGCCGCCGGAGCTGGCCGGTATCGCCGGGAAGGTCAGATCGAAGCTGCCCTCGTAGCCTGTGCCGTACGGATCGGTGTAGCTGACCTGCACCTGAAGCGTCGCAACCCTGCCGGAGAGCCCGCTGCTCACCGTGAGCGGCTGGAAGAAACGGTTGGTGCCGCCGGGCGGCAGCTCGCCGAGCGAGCGCACGCCGCCCGTCGAGCGGGGGATGAGGTCTCCGGCGACGAACGTCACGACGACGTTCGACGCAAGCTGGTGCCCGGAGTTCTGCAGCGTCATCTCGAAGTCGATGTCGGTTCCCGGCATGAGTGTGGGTGAGCTGGCCCCGTAGGACTGAACCGTCAGCACGGGCCGCACATAAGCCGTGGGCATGGGCGTCGAGGTGGGCAGCGGGAGCTCCGTCGGGCCGGGTTCAACCGGCTGCGGCGGGCTGGAGATGCGCAGCGTCGCCGTCGCGACGTCGCAGCCCGGCTCGATCACCTCGACGGTGTAGTTCGTGCCATCCGTCGCGGCTGGCACCCCGGCAGGGACGGTCGCACGGAGCTTCGTGTCGGTGCGGTCGGCGCCGACCGCCAGCGAGCTGTAGCCGCGCAGCACGACCAGCTCGGCGCCCTCAAAGCCTGTGCCGGTGATCAGCAGCGTAGACTCGGTGGCGTTGGTGATGGCCGCCGGCTGGATCGCCTGGATCGCAGGGCAGGTGTCGGCCTGCGCGCGGACCGTCTGCCCGCGACCTGATATTCCGAACAGCAGTGCTGCTGCCAGTGAGGCGCCCAGCAGGGTGAGAGCAAACCTGTGCTTCATGTCGTTACCGTTCCTCTGCCCATTGTCAGGGTAGATATTGCCAGGTAAGAGTCTTCGTCGACGACTTTGCCGTCGAGCAGGTAAACCGTGTCTGTGGACAGCCCGCGCATGCGGAGATCGTGCGTGACGACGAGAACCGTCCGCCCGGCGTGGTGCAGGTCGAGCAGCATCTCCACGATCTCGTTGCTGGCGGCGGTGTCGAGGTTGCCGGTGGGCTCGTCCGCCAGGATAACCTGGGGGTCGTTGACGAGCGCCCGCGCGATGGCAACCCGCTGCTGCTGCCCGCCCGAGAGCTCCGCCGGGCGGTGGAAAGCGCGGTTGGCCAGCCCAACGCGGTCCAGCAGTTCGAGCGCCCGCTCGCGGCGCTGCCGCCGGGAGATATTCGCAAAGCGCATGGGGAAGGCGACGTTCTCGACTGCCGTCATGCTGGAGACGAGGTTGAACGTCTGGAAGACGAAGCCGATCACGGTGCGGCGGAACACGGCCAGGTCGTTCTCGTTGAGCGTGTCAACGCGCTGCCCGCCGAGCACGATTTCGCCGGCGGTGGGCCGGTCCAGCCCGCCGACGAGGTGCAGCAGCGTGCTCTTGCCCGAGCCGGATGGCCCCATCACGACCGTGAACGACGTGCGCGGGATATCCAGCTCCACCCCGGCGAGGGCGTGGACCGTCGTCTCGCCCATCTGATACGATTTGCGCAGCCCCCGCACCTGGATGAAGGCGTCGCCTGCTGTCTCAGGCGCGGGCGCGGCGCGCTCCGCTGCGTCTGCCATATACCGTCTCTGCCGCTAGAAGAAGAAAGGCTGCATCAGGCTCATGTTGCTGAGGTGGCTGACGCCGTAGCCGATGAGCGCCTGTACGAGGTACAGCACCAGCACGAGCAGGCCGACCCCGACCACGAGTCGCCCGCGTCCGAGGTTTGCGTCGAGGGCGCGGCTGCCGGTGATGAGCAGGACGATGTTCCAGATCATGTAGATGTCCACGACGCGCAGGAACTGCGCGATGTAGGCGGCGATACCCGTTGCCTCCGGCGCTGCGAACCCCGACAGCCCCGGCGCGGTGATGGCGCTGCCGGTGATCAGCACCGCGCCGATTCGCACGATGTCGCGCAGCGCGAAGGGCAGCCCGGCCCATGCTGCGATGTTCATGCGCTCGGCGTTCGTGCCCCGCGCCCCGAACAGCGTCAGCAGCAGGTGCAGCGAGCCGCCGACGATCAGCCAGCCCACCCATACTGAGGCGATAGCGGCCACGGAGGGCATCACATAACGGAACACCGGGCTCGACGTTGCCTGGGCGGCCTGCTCGAACTGGGCCTGCTGCTCCGGCGTGTAGAAGTTTACCCCGGCAGGGGGCATACCTTCGGGGCCGGCCATGCCTGTGCTCTGGCCTGCCGATGCGCTCACGACGACGAGCAGCACGGCGGTCGCGCTCAGCACCAGCAGGGCGGGCAGCCACACGCCGCGTGTATGCGCGGCAATCTCCTCGAAGGCCTGGCGTGGCCGGACGAACACTGTCCACAGCCACTGCGGGGAATAGCGGCGTGGGGGTGTAAAGCTTGGGGCGGCAACTTCGCTCATCGTGGCCCTCCGGGCCTGAAGTAGGTCTGCTTCATCGTCTGGTATCAGACTGGAATACGGGGTGGTGATCCATAGACAGCGGCTTGTGTGAAACCTCCGGGCTGGCATCTCGCCGCCGGGCGTACGGCACCGCATCTCACTGCCTTGGGCTCGGGCCTGTTGTTGGCGATATCATACCCCAACTCAGTGATAATAATAAGACGTTTTTCGCTGCCATGAGGTTCCCGGCCTACTTACGCGAAAGCACCGCCGCGCCCTTTCTGCTATAGTGGTGGCCATGACACGCAAGATCCTCCATCTGGATCTCGACGCCTTCTTCTGCGCCGTCGAGGAGCAGCGCGACCCGTCGCTGCGCGGTAAGGCGTTCGCCGTCGGCGGGCGGCCCGACGAGCGCGGTGTCGTCGCGTCGTGCTCCTACCCGGCGCGCGCCTACGGCATCCACTCCGCCCTGCCGATGGCGCAGGCGGTGCGCCTCTACCCCGACCTCATCATCGTGCCGAGCCGTCACGGCGTCTACGGTGAGGTGTCGAGCCGCGTGATGGCGGTGCTGGAGACGCTGACTCCGCTCGTCGAGAAAGTCTCGATAGATGAAGCCTTCCTCGACGTAACCGGGCGGCAGGAGCCCGCCGACGCACTGGCGTGCCATCTACAGGCTGCGATCCGCGACGATCTGGGGCTGCCCTGTTCGCTCGGCGTGGCGACGAACAAGCTCGTCGCGAAGATCGCCAACACCGTCGGCAAGGCGCGCGCGAGAGGCGAGGGCCCGCCGAACGCCGTGACGGTCGTGCCGCCGGGGCAGGAAGCGGCCTTCCTCGCACCGCTCGACGTGAGCGAACTGTGGGGCGTCGGCCCGCGCACCGCCGAGCGGCTTGCCGCGCTCGGCATCCACACCATCGGCGACCTCGCCGCCTGGCCCGCCGCCGACCTCGCGCAGCGGTTTGGCAAGCACGGCGCGGATCTCGCCGAGCGGGCGCGGGGCATCGACGAGCGCGCCGTCGAGACGGAGCACGAGGCCAAGTCGATCAGCAAGGAGACGACGTTCGCCAGCGACGTGGCCGATGGCAGAACCCTGCGCGAGACGCTGCTGGCGCTCTCGACGGGCGTCGGTAGGCGGCTGCGCCGGGCGGGCCTGGCGGGGCGGACCGTCAAGCTGAAGCTGCGCTGGGCGGATTTCACCACGCTCACGCGGCAGTCAACGCTGCGCCGCCCGACCGACCAGGACGGCGAGATCTACGACGCCGCGCTCGCCCTGTTCGACCAGACCTGGCAGCGCGGGCGGCCCGTGCGGCTGATCGGCGTGGGCGTCAGCGGGTTAGAGACCGCCGCCCGGCAGCTCAGCCTGTGGGAGACCGAGTCGAGCGAGGAGCGGCGGCTGCTGGAGGCCATCGACCGGCTGCGCGACCGCTTCGGCGAGGGCGTCGTGAAGCGGGGCAGCCAGCTTCGCAGCGACTATTGAGGCGGCCTAGACTGCATTCCCTCTCATCTGCTCGAACAGGCGCTCGGCATCCTCGCGGCGCATCAGGTCCGTGCCCGGCGTCATCACCGCCGCCGCGCCTGAGGCCACGCCGAGCCGTGCCGCGTCGAGCACCTCCAGGCCGGTTGCCAGCCCGTAGACCATGCCGCCTACCATGCTGTCGCCCGCGCCGACCTTGCTGCGGATCGGCACGATGGGCGAGCGCAGGCGCTGGGCGCCCTCCGCCGTCACGAGCATCGCGCCGCCCGCACCGAGCGACACCAGCACGATCTCGTTGTCGCCCTCGTGGATCAGCGCGCGGGCTGCGGCCTCGATCTCGCCGTCGCTCTCGATGCTGCGACCGGCAATCTGGCCCAGCTCGCGCAGGTTCGGCTTGAGCAGGTATGCGCCCACCTCCGCCGCCTCACACAGCGGCTCGCCGGAGGTATCCACGACGAAGCGCACGCCCTGCCTGCGCACGATGCGAGCGAGCTGCCCGTAGAAGTCCGCTGGCACGCCGGGCGGCAGGCTGCCGCTCGCCACCACGTAGCCGGGCAGGTCGTCCAGCCCCTCGACGTACTCCAGGATTGCGCGCCACTCGGACCTGGAGAGCTTCGGCCCTGGGAAGCCGAAGCGGTACTGCTGGCCGCTCGTCTCCTCGATCACAGTGACGCTCTCGCGCACCAGGCCCTTAATAGGAAACGTGTGCTGCTCGACGCCCTCGCGCTTGACGAGGTTGTTGAGCATCTCGCCTGCTGCGCCGCCGCACGGGTACAATGCCAGCGCGCTGCCGCCGAGGCGCACGATGGCCCGTGCCACGTTGATGCCGCCGCCCCCGGCGTCGAAGTCAGGGGGCTTGCAGCGCAGCTTGTGCTCCGGCACGACGCGGTCCACGCTGCTGCTCACGTCGAGCGAGGGGTTGGGCGTAACGGTGATGACCTTCTCCATGCAGCTCGCCCTCCGGGGCTATGCGTCGTGCTCGTGCTGCTCGTGGTCGTGGTCATGCGCGGCGCCATGCGCCGCATCGTGGGCCGCGGCGTCGAAGGCATTCCACTGGATCGGGATGCCTTTGTCGAGGATTTTGTGGATCGAGCAGTGCGAGGAAATCTGGATCAGCCGTTGGCGGTCTGTCTCGCTCAAGCCCTCGCCGCGCACGTCCACGAACACCACGATCTCGTCGTCGCCCCCGCCTTCGACGTAGGCCAGCCGCACCTCCGCCTCTTCGACCGGGTAGCGGTGGTTTTTGGCATAGCTGTGGATCAGGATGGTCGTGCAGGTGCCCAGGCTGGCGAGCATCATGGTAAAGGGCGAGAAATCGTACACAGAGTCGACGAGCTGCATGCTCTCGCTCTCCGGGTTGGCCGGGTCAGAGACGAGAATATCGACTTCGTACTGGCGGTTCTGGCGGACGATCACTCTTTCCGGCATCGCTGGCTCCTTGTGTGACTGCCCATCGCGTAAGTCACTCTGAGTATAGCCGCCGCCTCGCCCGAGTGTTACAGGGCTGGCAGCGGTTAGTCTGCCGGGTCGCGCTATCCAGCCACCCACCCCCTTTGGCCCTTCGGGCCATTTCCCCCTCATCCCGCATCGAACCGCCGAAGGCGGTTCGCCGCAC
>CAZDLX010000077.1:15456-15696 GCA_964506005.1 uncultured Anaerolineae bacterium
ATTTCCCCCTCACGGGGGCAAAGAGAACTGGCTCTGCCAGTTCTCACAGGGAGTTGGCGTAGCCAACTCCACAGGGGCAGGTTCTGCACGTTCGCCATCGGTGACAGTGCACGCCTTCGCCCCCTCTCAGGGGGAGATGGCGACGCGCAGCGTTGGCAGAGGGGGTAGTAGCTCGGTTAGTAGCCAGTGCGATTTGGCACGCAAGGGGCGGGTCTCAGACCCGCCCCTACATGCAGTTTG
>CAZDLX010000078.1:0-15484 GCA_964506005.1 uncultured Anaerolineae bacterium
CAGAACCCGTACAACTTCCGGCCGTTCACGCTGTACCGGCTGCCGGGTGGTGAGTTCCAGCTCAACACGTACTACTGGGATGGCAAGCCGTATGTGATCAAGTGGGCGCCGGGGGCCAGCGCTGTCACCGTCGTCGAGTGGTAAGCAAGCCGCGCAGCTAGCCTGATTTTCGCCTTGCTGGTAAGCTTATGCGGGCCATTGTTATGATGGCCCGCTTTGCCTTATTGACCCCCGGCCCACAGCAACCACGGGCCGCGCCGCTGGACACCAGGAGGCTCGATGACCATCCGCTTTGGCACCGACGGCTGGCGCGCCGTCATCTCAGAGACGTTCACGTTTGCCAATCTCCGCCTGCTCGCCCAGGCGATTGCCGACCTCATCCAGGAGGAGAACGGTCCCGGCGAGCAGCACGCCGTCGTGGGCTTCGATACTCGCTTTCTCTCCGACCGCTACGGGTTGGAGGTCGCGCGCGTGCTGGCGGGGAACGGCATTCGCGTGCTGCTGACCGCCTCCGACGCCCCGACACCCGCGGTATCGTTCGCCGTCAAGCACACCGGCGCGGCGGCAGGCGTGATGCTCACCGCCAGCCACAACGCGCCGCGCTACAACGGTGTCAAGCTCAAGGCGGCGTTTGGCGGCTCGGCGCTGCCCGACCAGAGCCGCCGCGTGGAGGTCCACCTGCGTGATAACGAGGAGCGCGCCCGCGGGCCTAACCTCATCGACTACGATTACGCCGTCGAACAGGGCCTCATCGAGCGCTTCAACCCCGCCCCCGCCTATTACCATCACGTCCGCAGCCTGGTGGACCTCGACGCGATCTGCGAGGCCGACCCCGGCGTCGTCCACGACCCGATGTACGGCTCGGGGCGCGGCTATATCAAGTCGCTGCTGGGCGGGGTAGGGTGCGGCGTGCACGAGATCCGCGGCGAGATGAACCCCGGCTTTGGCGGCATCCATCCCGAGCCGCTCGGCAAGTATCTCGCGGCGCTGGCTGCCGCGCTGCAGTCTGGCTACGGGCGTGTGGGGCTCGCCACCGACGGCGACGCCGACCGCATCGGCGCGATGGACGGCACCGGGCGGTTCGTGGACCCGCACCGCATCTTCGCGCTGATCCTCCAGTACCTCGTCGAGGTCAAGGGGATGGCAGGCACGGTCGTGCGGACGGTCTCGACGACGCGCATGATCGACCGCATCTGCGCGCGCTATGGCCTCCCCCTGCGCGAGACGCCGGTTGGCTTCAACTACATCGCCGACATCATGCTCGCCGAGGACGTGCTGATGGGTGGCGAGGAGTCCGGCGGGTTGAGCATCAAGGGGCATATCCCCGAGGGCGACGGCATCCTGATGGGCCTGCTGCTGCTGGAGGTCATCGCCCGGCGGGGCAAGCCGCTGGAGCAGCTCGTCGACGAGCTTGAGGCGGAGTTCGGCCCCGCGCACTATGCCCGCACCGACCTGCGCCTGCGCCGCCCGGTCATCAAGGCGGAGATGGTCAAGCGGCTGCGCGACGACGCCCCGGCGGAGATCGCTGGCGCAAAGGTCGCGGACGTGCTCACCACCGACGGCGTGAAATACCTGCTCGAAGACGAGTCGTGGCTGCTCATCCGCCCCAGCGGCACGGAGCCCGTGCTGCGCGTCTACGCCGAGGCGACGAGCGAGGCCCTGCGCGACGGCCTGCTGCAATACGGCGAGGAGATTGCGGAGAGGGCGTGAGGCATCGCCTGATGTGTTTCAGAATCGCTGCGGCGTTGCAGATGAATACACGTGTAGGGGCGCAGCATGCTGCGCCCCTACTATTCTCACGACCGAGAGGCCCGGCACTCCCTTAGCCCTACGGCACAAAATCCCCCGCGAGGTTGTGCGCGGCGCGGATCGGCTCGGGGAGCCGGTAGCGCGTCGTGCAGCGCAGCACCAGCTCGCGCGCCGTGTCGAGCGTCGCACGGTGGCCCGGCGAGACGAACACCGGCTTGACGTTGGCCCGCGTGCGCAGCGTCATCCCGACCGGCTCGCCGCGGTGTACCAGCGCCGCCCAGTCGCCTTTCTCCGGGCCGACCTCGCCGTGCAGTCCGGTCAGCCGGGTCTTGCCGCAGCCCACCGTCGGCGCGTCCCACCACAGGCCGATGTGGCTGGCGATGCCAATGCGGCGCGGGTGCGCGATGCCCTGCCCGTCGAAGATGTAGGCGTCGGGGTGATGGGTGAGCTTCGCGTGGGCGGCGAGGATGACCGCGCCCTCGCGGAAGCTCAGCAGGCCGCTGATGTACGGGAACGGCGTCGGCAGGATGGATGTCACCGCCTCTACAAGCTCCAGGCCGGGGAAGGTCAGCACCACAATCGCCGCGCGGCTGACGTTGTTCTTCACACTGACGTCAACCCCGCCCACCAGCGTAACGGCATCGATAGGGATGGGCGTCTGCGTATCGACCTGCCCGGCGAGCTGTTTCTGCAGGCGGATGGCCTCGCCGGGTGTCAAATCCCAGGGGTGCGGGACGCCCTCGATAGCTGTCTGTGCTGTGTCGCTCATCGATGTAGTGTCCTGACGCGAGCGGGCGGGAGCCGTCTTCCTGGCCCCCGCCCGTGTTCCTGCCGCTCGGCAGAGCTAATCCTTCTTCACCCAGCGACCGTCGTCGTTCTTCTCGTAGACGTTCTTCACCGCGGACCACGCCACGGCGTGGGCGGTCTCCTCGCGCGAGCGGCCGCCCTCGCGCTCCTCGGCCTGGTCGTACTGATCCCACGCGCTGTTGAACGCCTCCCGGTAGATCTCCTGGCCGTGGTCGGGCAGTGCGTCGCGCACGCGGTCGGGCAGCTCGCTGTTGTTCTTATACGTCGGCATCTCTCACCTCCACCTGTGATACGCCCCGTACTTCCAGCCTATCACGCCGGGCGGTGAAAGTCCGGTCCAGTCCTACAGCGCCTTCTCGTACACGCGGTAGGTCTTGTAGACCTCGACGCCCATCATCTCGACGATGCGGTTCATGTCGTCGTTGTTGGCCAGCACCCAGCCCATCTCGATGTTGGTGTACCCGCGCGACAGCCCCGAGGTGATCATCTCGTAGTAGATCAGCGCGTCCACGCCGGTGCGCCGATACTCTTCGAGCACACCCATGCCCCACGCCCGGATGCTGCTCAACCCGCGAACCTTCCAGTGCCACAGCAGCTTGAGGATCTGCCACCAGTGCGGCTGGCCGGGTTTGCTGTTCACCTTCTGCAGCGCCTCGTAGACGTTGGGCAGCGGCAGGCCGAAGCCGACGGGCTCGCCGTCCACCTCGACGAAAACCGCCACGTTCGGGTCGACGATGGGTGCGAGCTCGGCAGCCATACGGTCGAGCTCGGCTTCGCTCAGCGGCACGAAGCCCCAGTTCTTCGACCACGCCTGGTTGTAAATAGCCTTGACGTGCGCAGCCTCTTCCTGGAAGCGGCTCATGTCCGGCCTGCGGACGGTGAAATTGCGGCGCTGCTGGATCTTCCGGGCTACGCGCGTGAGCTTCTCGGGTATCTGGTCCGCCTTGCGTCCGCCCCACTTCTCGCCGTCGAAGTGATAGGCCCACAGGTCCATGCTCGTCTCGAAGCCGCCGTAGCTCTCCACGATGGCCCGGTAGTACGGCTGCCCGTGCGGCATCAGGACCATCGGCGGGAACTCGAAGCCCTCGATCAGCAGGCCGATCTCGCTGTTGGTGCTGAAGGTGGCGGGGCCCATCAGCGTATCCGTGCCCTTCGCGCGCACCCAGTCCTCGGCGGCCCTGAGCAGTGCGTGCCCCGCCTCGGTGTCGTCGAGCAGCTCGAACTGCCCGAACCAGCCGGCGTTGGCCTGCTGGAAGTCGTTGTAGGCGTGATTGATGAACGCGATGATCGTCCCGACGGGCTGCTCGCCGCGCCACGCGACGAACTTCTGCAGGTCGATGTGGCGCAGTTCGACGTTGTGCTCTGGGTCGAAGTAATGGACGTGGTCGCGCCAGAGCGGTGCGACCCACGTTGGCGTGTCGGCGTACACTGCCCAGGGCATTCGCAGGAAGGCCTGGTTTTCCGCCTCGGTTGTGACCGGACGCACGCTGAGTTCGCTCATGTCTTCTGTCCCTCGGAGAAGTGCTGATTCAACAACGGGCGGGCTGGCCCCGCCCACAGTGCAAACCCCGCAGGCCGCTCAGGGGTTCGCTGGCTGCTCGCCTCGCTCGTTCATCTCCCAGATCAGCCGCAGACCGTCGAGTGTCAGGGTCTGCGCAGTGCCCTGGATTACAGCGGTGTGCTCGGCGAACAGCTCGGCCAGGCCGCCCGTCGCGATCACGTGCACGTCCTTCTCGCCAAGCTCCTTGACGATCCGCGCTACCATGCCCTCGATCAGGGCCACGTAACCCAGGAACAGCCCGCTCTGCATGGCCTGCACGGTGCTGCGGCCAATGGCGTGGGGCGGCGGCGCGATGTCCACCTTGACCAGCCGCGCGGTGTGCCCGACGAGCGCATCCTGCGCCAGCCCAATGCCGACCGTGATCGCGCCGCCCAGGTAATCGCCGTTGCGGTCGATCACGTCGAAGGTCGTCGCCGTGCCGAAGTCGATCACGATGGCTGGCGCGCCGAAGAGCTGCCTGACTGCTGCGGCATTGACCAGCCGGTCCGCGCCGATCTCGCCGGGGTTGTCGAGCAGCACCCGGACGCCGGTCGGGACCTCATGCGTGACGTTGAGCGGCGTGTGCCCCAGGTAGCGCTCCGACATCTCGACGAAACGCGGCGTCAGTGCGGGGACGACGCTGGCCATCACCACCGCGTTCACGTCGCGGAAGCGCAGGCCGTTCTCGCTGAAGAAGTTGCGCAGCAGTACGGCGTACTCGTCGCTCATGCGCTCGTGGACGGTCTGCGCGCGCCACGAGCAGCACAGCGTATCGTCGTCCAGCGAGTAGACGCCGAAGTGGATGTTCGTATTGCCGATGTCGATTGCCAGCAGCATTGCTGCACCTCGCCTGTATTGGCCGTTGGGCCGGGCAGTAACCTCACCCCGGCGAGCCGCCCTCGGCAGCTCGCCTGCCCCTCTCCGTGCCACAGAGAGGGGCACTGAAGTGCTCATTCCCTCTCCCTGCAAAGCACGCTTGCGTGCCGGGGTGAGGGGTCACGGGGTGGGGTCCCCCACCAGCATGTTGTCGATCAGTCGCGTCTCGCCGACGTACACGGCCATGCTCATCAGCGCGCGGGCGGCGTCCCCCTCGATCTCGGCGAGCGTGGCCGGATCGGCGACGCTGGCGTACTCCAGCCGGGCCAGCGGCTCAGCGTTGATGGTACGCGCCATCACCTCGCGTAGATGACCGGCGTCGCGCCGGCCTTGCTGCCACGCCTCGGCGGCAGCGGACAGCGCGCGGAACAGCACCGTCGCCGCCTCGCGCTCCGCCGGGTTGAGCAGCGCATTGCGGCTCGACATCGCCAGCCCGTCCGGCTCGCGCACCGTCGGCCCGACGACGATCTCCACGTCGAAGGCCAGGTCGCGCACCATCTGCCGCACGACGACGACCTGCTGGGCATCCTTCTGCCCGAAGTAGGCGCGGTCCGGCGCGACGACGTGCAGCAACTTGGCGACGACGGTCGTCACACCCTGGAAGTGGCCGGGCCGGTGAGCGCCCTCCAGCGGCTTGGCGACCTCCGCCACGGTAACGGTCGTCTGGAAGTCGGGCGGGTAGATCTCCTCCTCGCGAGGAGCCCACACGAGGTCCGCGCCCGCCTCGGCGAGCATCGCCGCGTCGCGCTCCAGGTCACGCGGGTACTTGGCGAGATCGTCGGGGTTGTTGAACTGCTTGGGGTTGACGAACACGCTCACCGCAACCCGGTCATTCTCGGCGCGGGCCTGGCGCACCAGCGAGAGGTGCCCCTCGTGCAGCGCGCCCATCGTCGGCACGAAGCCCCAGTTCAGGCCGGGCTCGGCCTTGCGGGCGGCGCGGGTTTCTTCTATCGTACGGGTGATCTGCATCGGCGGTTGCTGCGCTCCGGTCACAGTAGGCTAGACGTGCTGCCCGGCGAGCTCTTCCATCGCGCGGACGAGCCGGTAGAGCAGGGCGTTGACCGGCGTGGGCACCCCCCGTGCCTCGCCCTCGCGCATGACCGCGCCGCAGATCGTCTCGATCTCGCTGGGCGCGCCTCTCAGCACGTCGCGCAGCATCGAGGAGTGGTTCGCCGCGGTCATCGTCGCGACGTCCTCGGCGCGCGCGGCGGCGTCGTCATACGGCAGGGTGACGCCGCCTGCGGCTGCGACGGCGGCAACCTCGCGGGCGGCCTCCGCCATGATGCTGCGCGTCCACTCTGACTCGAGCAGCGCACCGTTCGGCACTTTGAGGATGGCGGTCAGCGGGTTGATGGCGGCGTTCACGGCGAGCTTGCCCCACACCAGCCCGCGCACGTCGTCCACCACGCGGGCGGCCAGCCCGCCCTCCTGCAGCAGCGCGGCGAAAGCCTGCATCCGGCCGTTGATCGACGGGCGCGTGCCGAGGTGCGTTGCGCCGCGCCCCGCGTAGCGCAGCACACCCGGCTTTTGGATGGTCGCGCCCTCGGTCGTCACGCCGAGCGCGGCACGGTCCTCGCCGACGTACTGTGCGAGGATCGCCTCATTGCCGACGCCGTTCTGCAGCGTAATCGCGATGCCCTCCGGCGTGAGGAGCTTTGCCGCCCCGGCTGCCGCGGCTTCTGTGCCCACCGCTTTGACGAGGATCAGCGCCACGTCTACCGGCTCGACGGTGTCGAGGTCGCTGGTGGCCTGGAGGTCGGCGAACTCGTCGCGGCGGTCGGGGTGGATAATGCGCAGGCGCTGGCGCTGCAGCGCGTTAATCTGCTCGGGCCAGTGCCCGATGAGGGTGACTTCAGCGTGCTTCGCGAGGCGCGCCCCGAACAGGCAGCCCATCGCGCCGACGCCAAATATCGCTACTCGCATGGCTGTCTCTCTGGTCCTCTGGCGTGGTAAATCGGTTACGACTCGGCGTCGAGCCTCTCCTCGATGGCAGCCCACACCTCGTCCGACACGGCGTAAGTCTCTTCCTCGGCAGGGAAGGCCCCCGACCGTACGTCATCGCAGTAGGCTGCGACCGCCCCCCGGATCGACTCGGCGAGCGTCGCGTAGCGGCGCACGAACTTCGGCGTGAAGCGCTCGTACAGCCCGAGCATGTCGTGCGAGACGAGCACCTGCCCGTCGCAGCCCGCCCCCGCGCCGATGCCGATGGTCGGCACGCCGGTGCGGGCGGTGATCAGCGCCGCCAGCCGGGCCGGAATGCCCTCCAGCACGATACTGAAAGCGCCCGCGTCTTCGAGCGCCCGCGCGTCGTCGAGCAGGCTGCGGGCAGCTTCCACCGAGCGGCCCTGCACCCGCATCCCGCCGAACGCGCTCACGCTCTGCGGCGTCAGCCCGATGTGGCCCTGCACGGCGATGCCCGTCTCGACCATCGCCCGGACGGTGTCCGCCATGCGCCGCCCGCCCTCCAGCTTGACGGCGTCGACGCCGCCCTCGGAGAGGAACCGCGCCGCGTTGCGCAGAGCGTCCTCGCGGGAGAGCTGGAAGCTCATGAAGGGCATATCGCCCACGACGAGCGCGAGCTTTGCGCCGCGCCGCACGGCCTGGCAGTGCATGAGCATCATGTCCATCGTGACAGGCAGCGTGGACTCGAAGCCGTGCACCACCATCCCCAGCGAGTCGCCGACGAGAAGCATGTCCACGCCCGCCTCGTCCATGAGCAGGGCGGTGGGGTAATCATAGGCGGTGAGCATGGTGATCCGCTCGCCGCGCTGTTTCATGTCGTGTAGTTTGTGGAGCGTGACCTTGTCCACGGCGCATCCCTCACTGTGCGGCGTCTAAAGGCGGAGCAGGCTGCACCGGCACGGTGCATCAGCCCTCGATTGTAAGCGCAAGCGGGTGCGGAGACAAGTGAGAGTAGAACCTCACTGCACGGCCCCGTGTGTGCCAGCGAGAGTGCCGTCCCAGTCACTCCTCGCCGGACGATCAATCGTCCGGCTACAAGGCAGCTTCGCTGCCGCCAAGTCCCCTATCGGGGACTCCCAGAGCGAAGCTCTGGCCCGCCTGCGGCGGGTCGTCCCCGCAGGGGACGATTCTACGTAGCCCGGAACTTCAGTTCCAGGCGATGGCTGACAGTGGGCACCGCGACAAACGCCATCCTGTTAACGTCTCCCGATTGACATTTCCAGACCATTCGAGGTATATTTCACGAAGAAAATCACTTATTCCAGATGATATTTGTCACCTAAAGCGAGGCAGCCAACTGGGTTGCATGGCGGGCATACCTGCACAGTACAATCAGGATGTGCTGCCGCCCACCCTTCTGACACACTGCACAGAGGCCAGCAGACACAGCCACGAAAGAGGAGAAGTCGCTTATGGCAGAGGCCGCCGTCGAGCATCCACGCCCGTTAAACCGACGGGAGTTCATGTTTTATATCTGGGGCGCGTCTATGGCACTGGCGCTGGCCGGATCGGCTGGCGCGATCCTCTGGTTTGCGTACCCTCGCTTCCGCGAGGGCGAGTTTGGCGGGTCGTTCAGCGTGCCGGCGGGTAATTTGCCCGCGCCGGGCGCGCCGCCCGCCGAGAACGCCCAGGGCCGTTTCTGGCTCGTGAACACCAATGAGGGCGTGCTCGCCCTGTATAAAGTCTGCACGCACCTGGGCTGCCTGTACAAGTGGGTGCCCTCCGCGGACCGCTTCGAGTGCCCGTGCCACGGCTCCAAGTTTACCAAGGAAGGCGACTGGATTGAGGGCCCGGCCCCCCGCCACCTGGACCGCTTCGTCGTCCAGGCAGTCGACGGCGGCGGGAACGTCGTCGCCGAGACGCCCGCAGGGGACCCCAACGTCGATCCGGAGGCGGGCTCCCCGATCCAGGTCCCACCTGAGACGGTCGAGCTGCGGATCGACACCGGTGCGCGTGTCACAGGGGCCCAGCGCTCCTAGCTTTTACCTGCCGCACAACAGACTGATTGGGCAGTTACCGGATGCAACCCTCCCCTGATGGGGGAAAAGGAGCCTGTTGATGCAATCCAACCTTGATTTTGACGATTTCCCGCTTGTCAAACGCTCGCGGGAAGTAGGCGTCAAGGCGGCAGTCCTCGAGGGCGTTAACGACACCGTCCGGCGTGTAACCGCCGGTCTTGACATTGCCGACCTTCGCGGGATGCTGCGCGGCGACCCGCCAGCCCGCCCGAACCCGCGCCTGACGCCGCATGCCGACGGCTTCTGGCTGCATATGCGGCCCGGCTACTACAACGAAGCCGTCACCGGCGTGTACCCGACGTTCCGGCTCGGGTGGCTCTCGACGTTCTTCTTCGTGCTGGAGGCCATCACGGGCATCTTCCTGATGGTCTTCTACACCCCCTCGACCACCCAGGCCTACGACAACATGCTCAACATCCTGAGCAACGTGCCGTTCGGCCAGTTTATGCGCGACCTGCACCGGCTGGGTGCCGAGGCGATGGTAATCGTGGTGGCAGCCCACATGCTGCGCACGTTCATCACGGCGTCGTACAAGAAGCCGCGCCAGTTCACCTGGGCGACGGGTATCATCCTCCTGGTGCTGACGCTGGCGATGAGCTACACCGGCTACCTGCTCCCCTGGGACCAGCTTGCCTACTGGGCGGTGACCATCGGCGCGAGCATGGCAGAGGCCGCGCCGCCTCCCATCGTTGGGCAGTTTGTCAACATCCTGCTCAAGGGTGCGCCCGACCTCGGCCAGGCGGGCCTGCTGCGCTTCTACCTGCTGCACGTGATCGCCGTCCCGGCCATTCTCGCCATCTTCATCGGGGTGCACTACTACAAGGTGGTGCTGCACGGCCACAGCCTGCCGCCCGAGATGGAGACGCCCGGCGAGGACTCGGCCAAGCGCGTCCCGCGTGATGCCCGCAAGTACTTCCTGCCGAATATCGCGACGTCCGAGATCCTGTGGGTTGTCGTGGCAGTGCTCATCATGGTACTGGCGGTGACGTTCTTCTACGACGCGCCGCTGGAGAACAACGCCAACCCGCTCAGTACGCCGCTGCATACGCTCGCGCCGTGGTACTTCCTGTGGATTCAGGGTCTGCTCAAGCTCGGCGACAAGACGCTGATGGGCGTCATCGTGCCGACGATCCTGATGCTGGCCTTCCTGGTGATGCCTTACTTCGACGTGGGGCCGCACCGCCGCTACGGCCGGAGGCGGCTCGCTATCTCGATGAGCCTGATGTTTGTGACGGCGATCGCCGTGCTCTCGTGGATGGGCACGCCCGCCTTTCTGGTGCAGACCTCGCTCGACCAGGAGATCCTGTTCGAGCTGGCACCCAGCGAGAAAGTCGGGCTCGTGCGGGCGGTGCCCTATAACGAGCTCGAAGCGCTCGTGGGCACGGCCATGACAACCGAGAATTATGAAGAAATCGTGCCGCGCAGCAGCCGCCTGTGGCGGGTCATGCGCGAGTACGAGGAACTCGTCGACCACGCGCGGGGGGTGCCCTTCGACGAGGGCGGCCTGCCCAACGCCGAGGCGACGTTAGTGATCAGCCAGCTCCAGCCCGATCTCGTCGGCGTAACGCTCCGGCTCGTGTGGGACGACGAGGACAACCCTGGCAGCACCCTCTCCAATAATGTACTCGTCCCCGTCCACCGCGATGGGTACCCCGCCGGAGGGAGGCATTAATGTCCGATCAAGAGGGCGTCGAGGTCGAACGCCGTCACGATAACTTTTTTGAGTCACTCGTCAAAGACATGATGCCTCTCCAGCAGCGGCAGCTGCTGGGCACGCTCCTGGTCTTCGCCACGCTGGTGGTCGTCGGCTGGGTCGGGATCAACGAGCCGCGCCGCATGCAGACCTACACCGCGCAGTATGACGGGCGCTCAATCGAGCGCGGCGCGGTGCTGTACACCGACAACTGCGCCTCGTGCCACGGCGTCGATGGGCGCGGCATCCCGTCGGTGGCGCCGGCGCTCAACGCGCCGGACCTGTTCGACGGCTCGCGCCTTGCCGAGGTCGGCTATGCTGGCACCGTCCACGACTACGTCCAGCTCACCGTCGCAGCCGGGCGTCCCGTGCCGACCGCCGACTGGCCTGAACCGATGCCGACCTGGTCGCAGGAGTACGGCGGCCCGATGCGGCCCGACCAGGTGCGCGACGTGGTGAACTTCGTGATGAACTACGGGCGCTTCTACGAGGAGGGCGCGGAGGACGTGCCTGAGGTCGTAATCCCCACGCCCGAGGTAGAAGAAGAAGGCCCAACGGACGGCGCGCCGGGCGGTGAAGCCGTGGGCAGCGACCCCACTGCCGAACTGCCTGAGGGCGATGCCGCTCGCGGCGAGGCGCTGTTCAACGGCACTGAGATGGCTCTCGACGGTGCGCAGCTGGGCTGCCAGTCCTGCCACTCGACGGCAGGGCAGGTGCTCGTCGGGCCGCCGGTAGACGAAGTGGAAGTGCCCGACGGCTACGACTCGCTCCAGGCGTACATCCACGAGTCAATCGTCCAGCCGAGCGCCTACGTCGTGCCTGACTTCGCCGACGTGATGCCGAAGAACTACGGCGAGCGCCTCGACGCGCAGTCGCTGGCCGACCTGATCGCCTACCTGGAGTCGCTTAACAACTAGGTTGTGTCTCAAGAGCCTGTTGGCGTGAAATCAGGCGGCGTAGGGGTGGGGCTGACGATGCAGTCGATGCGCGATGCACAGCATCGACCGCATCGCGCATCGCACCCGCCCCTACAGATGGTCTTTATGAAGCCCGTCCCGGCCAGCGTGCCAGCCGGGCGCTGACCTTCCCATTGACATGGCTGGGCCCGTCTCCCTCAATCTGAGGAGGAGGGCTTTCTGCCCAAGCCTGCTCTTGCTCCGGAAGCGGAGGCCATCGATGTCTTTACCGAGAAACTGGAAAACCGTGGGGCTGCTCGTGCTGGTGGCCCTTGTCACGCTGGCAGCCGCAGCGCCCGCCCATGCGCAGGAGGGAGGCGGCGAGGGCGACCCGACCGAGGGTGCCACGCTGTACGCCGAAAACTGCGTCGTGTGCCACGGCGAGCAGGGCGAGGGCCGCGCCGGCGCGACGCTGAACGAGGTGTACGGCGGCATTAACCCCGACGCGTTCTTCCGGGCGACGATCAGCCGCGGCGTGCAGGGCACCTTCATGCCCGCCTTCTCCGAGGAGAACGGTGGGCCGCTGAGCGAGGAACAGATCGACCACATCGTCGCCTACATCGAGTCCTGGGGTACCGCAGTGGAGCCGGCCGCCCCTGCGCCGCGGCGCCCTCCGCAGGAGATCCCGCCCGTCCCGGAGATCGACGGGGACCCGAACAACGGTTTCGACATCTACCAGGTGAACTGCGTGGTGTGCCACGGCGAGGATGGTGAAGGCCGCACAGGTGCCCGGCTCACCGAGGCGTTCGCAGGCATCGCCCCGGATGCGCTGGTCGTGCAGACCATCCGCCGGGGGCGAGATGGCACGCTGATGCCGCCCTTCGCCGGGGCCTACGGCGGCCCGCTCAGCGACCAGGAAGTTCAGGATGTGGCGGCTTACGTCGTGAGCATCCAGCAGCCGTCCAGCCCCAGGCCGCAGGGCGAGATCGTCGGGCAGGCGAGCGGGTGGCCCTTCCTGGCAGTGGTTGCGGGTACGCTCATCCTGATACTGGCCCTGGCGCTGACGCTGCGCCGCAGCGGCCCCGAACCGGACGCCGAGCCCGATGCCGACCATCACTAGGCCGCGTTGGCTGGCAGTCCTGCGGCTCGCTGCCGCCGCGCTGCTGGTGGGTGTGGCAGCGGCGGGCGCTCCCGCGCTGGCACAGGACGAGATCACGATCGATTCGGTTCTCGTGCAGGTCTGGCCCGAGTACGATCAGCCTGCCGCGCTGGTCATCGTCAACGGGCGGGTAGGCGAGGGCGTCTCTACGCCCGTTAACCTCACCTTCCCGCTGCCCGAAGGTGCGACCATACACGCCGTCGCCTACACCGAGCCGGGCGGCGTGCAGCCCCTCATCGCGGAGTACACGGAAACCGACGGCGGCATCTCCGTCAACTCGCCGAGCGGCGTGTTCCTCGTAGAGTACTATCACGACGCCATCGAGACGGAGGGAGACACGCGCTCGTACACCGCAGTATGGGAGTCGCCGTACGAGGTGGGCGAGCTGATCTGGGAGATCCAGCAGCCGGCAACGGCCAGCAACCTGCAGGTGGAGGGCGGCGCGGAGGCCGAACAGACGACGGACAACGTCGGGCTGCCGGCGCTGCGCGTGGTGCACGGGCCGGTCGCCGCCGGCGAGAGTGTTGCGCTGCGCTTCAGCTACGCCAAGACGGATAACGTGCTCTCCGACGACCGGATCGCGCTGCCCACGCTGCCGGCCACCGGCCAGGACGTGCCGGTCCCGGTCGCTCAGGAGGGCGGGCCTTCGACGCTCGTCACCGTGCTGGCGATGCTGGGCGGCCTGCTGCTGATCGGGGGGGCGGTGGTATGGTACCTGCGCCAGACGCAGTCCCCCGGGCGCGGCGGGCGCCGGCGCCTGGGCCGCCGCGAATCGCCGCGCGGGCCATCGCGGGGTGGCGCGAAGCGGTTCTGCACCAACTGCGGCGAGTCTCTCCTGCCCGGCGACCGCTTCTGCCGGAGCTGCGGGCAGCGCGTGAGAGACTAATCCTCGACCGGGGGCGCTGCCCCCGGCAGCCTCGACGCGTCGTCCGCCTCGCTCGGCTCTACCGGTGCTTCGCCCGGCTTCTCGATCTCGTCCAGCACTGTTAACAACACCACCGCGATGGGCACGGCGAACAGCGCGCCGATCACGCCGCCGAGCTGCGCGCCGATGAGCAGCGCCATCAGCACGGCAGCCGGGTGGACGTCGGCGGCGCGGCCATACAGGATCGGCTGCAGCACGTTAACCTGCACCTGCTGGATGGCGAAGTACAGCACGATCACCCAGATGACCATTTCGGGGCGGAACGTCAGCGCGACGAGCGTGGAGAGGATCAGCGAGACGGCGCCGCCCAGGAAGGGCACGAACTCCAGCACACCGCCGATGACGCCGATGGAGACCGCAAACGGCACCCGCATAATCAGCAGGCCGACGGCGAACAGGATGCCGAACATGGCTGCCAGTGCGACCTGCGCGACGATCCAGCGCGACAGGCGGGCGGAGGTGTTCATGGCGACGGTGCGCACCCGCCAGCGGCGGTTGCGCGGCACCCAGGTGAACAGCAGCCCGGTCGCGATTTTGCGGTCCGTCGTGAAGAAGTAGGCCAGTACGAGCACCAGCAGGCCGTCAACGACGATGCGCGTCACCTGCGCCAGTGCCTCGACAATCGCCCCGGCGGCTGCCTCGGCGCGGGCGGCGATCATCTCGATGACCGTCTCCAGGTTGACGTTGAGCTGCCGGAATGGCGGCAGGTTCTCCAGCCGCCTGATCAGCGTGCTGGCGATCTCTGTGCCGCCATCCTGGAAACGCCCGAACTCCCGCGCGATGGCCGGGATGGTGAGCTGGATGACGAGGTAGACCAGGCCGAGCAGCACGACGTAAATGGCCAGCACCGTGACGGCGCGTGGAATCCTGTAGCGCGTCCGCAGCGTATCCGAGAGAGGGCGCATCGCCAGGCTCAGCAGGTAGGCGGCGAACAGCACGATCGCCACCTCCATGAGCAGGCCGCCGTAGCGAATGATCATCCATGTCACCAGCCCTGCGCCGACGACGGCCAGCCACGTGCGTGCGCTGAAGCCCCGCAGCTGTACCTTGCGCCCATCGGCGGCTGTGGGGGCCTGCCCGGCAGCTCCCGGTTGTGTTGTTTCGGCGGGTCCATCTTTGGAGGTAGTCGCCATAGTTGTCTCTCCTGCTCAGGATGATGAGTCGAGTATAGCGACACTGCTGCCCGGTAACACGGCGAGTGTGTTATAACTAGGTCGATCAGCAAGCTCTCCGGCGGCGCGTCGTGCCGCCGGGCGCGGAGATAGAACAGGACATATGACGCCCGCAAACGACCGTGCCGCTTTCTCCATCGCCGCTTTCCTCGCGCAGCATCACTACTTTCGCGGTATTGATCCGTCTGCGCTCGGCAGGCTGGGCGAGGCGGCGACGCGCCGCCGGGTCGAGCGGGGCGCCATGCTGTTTTTCGAGGGCGAGCCCTCGGCGGGGCTGTGGGTGATCGAGGCGGGGCGGGTCAAAATCTTCAAGGTGAACGTCGAAGGCCGCGAGCACATCCTGCACCTGCTCGGCCCGGGGGATTCGTTCAACGACGTGGCAGCCGTGGACGGCGGCCCGAACCCGGTCAACGCCGCCGCGCTGAGCGATCTGATCGTGTGGGTGATTCCATCGGCGCGGCTGCAGGAATTCCTCGCCGATTACCCGCCCGCGGCGCTCTCGGTAGCGCAGGCCGTCAGCCAGCGGCTGCGCGGCGCCATCCAGCAGATCGAGGACCTGGCGCTGTACTCGGTGCAGGCGCGCATGGCTCGCTTTCTGCTCTCGCAGGCCGAGGACCCCTCGCTGCGCGGCCCTGCCGTGACGCGGGCGGCTATCGCCGCGCACCTCGCCACCACGCCGGAGACGGT
>CAZDLX010000079.1:0-14779 GCA_964506005.1 uncultured Anaerolineae bacterium
CTGCACACACTTCTCGAACAGCGTGAGCACGGTCCGCATGCGGGCCTTGATCTCGTTCGAGTGCTCGGTTACCTCCGGGATGGGCTGCGCGGTCGCACGAAGGTAGCTGCCGTCGTCGGAGAGCCCGGTCAGCCGCACGCGGCGGCGGCCCTGGACGAGTGCGCTGGTCGTGCCGTCGGGCATGTGGAGCGCGCGCCCCAGCACGACCTCCGTACCCACTTCGTACAGGTCCTCAAGCCCCGGCTCCTCGATTTCGGGGTTGCGCTGCGCCGCGCAGATGAGCACCTTCTTGCCGCGCTGGGCGGCCTCGACCGCTTCGAGCGAGCGCGCCCGCCCGATGAACAGCGGCGTGACCATGTGTGGGAACAGGACGAGGTCGCGCAGCGGGATAAACGGCGCTTCGATCTGGGCGTCATCACCGGCGTCCCGCACCTCGTCAAATTCGGCCAGTGCGCCGAGCAGCGAGAAGTTGTCGTCGAAGTGATTCATCATGTCTCCGCTCAACTGACGCCAGCCTGCTCGCCCGGCGCAGCCGCGCCGACCAGCACGTCGCGGGCCTCTCCGGCAATGGACAGCGACCCCGTAATGCACAACAGGTCGTCTCCGGCGAGTCCGTCCAGCCCCATCTGCACTGCCGAGGCGGTTGTCCCGGCTGTCTCAATTTGGACGGGCAGGTCTCCCGCCAGGTCGGTGGCCACTGCCAGCAGGTCCTCGACGCTCGCCGCCCGCGAGCTGTCGGCCTGGGTCAGGATAAGCCGGTGCGCCGCGGGCACGAGCACCCGCAGCATCCCCTCGACGTCCTTATCCGCCATGCAGCCGAACACGACGACGCGGCGACCCCGCGCCTGCTCCGGCGTGGCGAGCGCCCGCAGCGCCTCGACGAGCTGCGTGATCGAATGGACGTTGTGCGCGCTGTCGAGGACCACATGCGGATCGCGCTGCACGAGTTCCAGCCGCCCCGGCCAGGTGGTGTTGGTCAGGCCGTCGAGCCGCCCCTGCCGTGTCACCGGCAGCCCCTGCTGGCCCGCCGCGTTGAGTGCGGCAAGCGCGACGGCGGCATTCTCGATCTGGAACGGGCCGGGCAGGCTGATCTCCACCGGGAGCTTATAGTCGCCCGTACCCATGTGCGCCAGCGTGCCGTCCCAGTCCATCTCGACGGGCTTGAACCACCAGTCCTTGCCGACGTTGACCAGCGGGCTGTGCTGCTGCTCGGCAGTCTTCTCGATCAGCCGGGCGGCAGATGGCTCCTGGGGAGCGCTGACGACCGGCACGCCGTGCTTGATGATCGCCGCCTTCTCGTAGGTAATCGAGGGCAGCGTGTCGCCGAGCAACTGGGTGTGGTCGAGGCTGATATGCGTGATCACCGAGATAAGCGGGGTGATCACGTTGGTGGCGTCGAGCCGCCCGCCCAGCCCGACCTCGATGACGGCTGCGTCGCAGCCCTCGCGGGCGAAGTGCCAGAAGGCCAGCGCCGTCGTGATCTCAAATGCGGTCAGCGGCATGTCGTCGGTGTGCGGCAGCAGATCGTCGACGAGTGCGGCGAGCGCCTCCCGGGGGATGAGCTGGCGGTCGATCTGGATGCGCTCGCGCCAGTCCTGCAGGTGCGGCGATGTGTACAGGCCGGTCTTCAGCCCCGACTCGATCAGCCCCTGCGCGATGAACGCGGCGGTCGAACCTTTGCCCTTGGTTCCTGCGATATGGATCGTGGGGTAGGCGGCCTGCGGGTCGCCGATCTTCTCCAGCAGCATCCGGATGCCGCGCAGCCCCCATGTCTGCTTGCCGTGGTCGCGCAGCGCGCGCTGGTAGGGATCGTCGAAGCGGTGGATGGCTTCGAGTGCCTCGTCGTATGTCCGTGTCATGCGGCGGTTTCGCTGTCCTCCTGTGGCGGTGAGTATACACGGCTTTGGGTGGTGCGCAATTGGCGTGCAGAGGCGAGCATGGCTATACTGTGGCGCGAGGCGTCTGAGGTGAGAGCTGCGACTTCGCGGTGTCTATGCGATTGAAGTCGTGGCTCGCTACTATCACCAGCCGGAGCGCGCCCTCTGGCGCGCGTCTGACAGCGACAGGAACGACACCCTTTGCGCATCCCACGTGCCCTGACCATCGTCTTTGGCGTGCTTGTGCTGGCTGGCCTGCTCGCCGCAGGCTACCTGTTGAGCCGCCCGCGCGGGCCGGTGCTGGTCGAGGCTGGCCTGAGCCTCGACGCGATCACCCCCAACGCCGACGGCGATGCCGACGTGACCCAACTGAGCTACCGGCTCCGCCGCCAGGCCGACGTCACGATCACTTTTGAGGCCGCGGACGGCGAGACTCACGTGTTCCGGCAGAGCCAGCCGCGTGTGCGCGGCGAATACGGCGTGCTGTTCGGCGGGGTGGTGGACGGTTTCGTCCTGCCCGGCGAGGAAATCGAGGGCACCGTCGAGCGCCGGCTGCTGCCCGACGGCGAGTATCGCTGGATCATCCGGGCGACCGACGCGCTGACCGGGCGGGTGGACGAGCGAAGCGGACCCCTCACCATTGCCGGCGGCGACCCCGACCTGCCGGATCTGTCGGACTTCTCCATCGCGCCGGAGGTCTTCACCCCCAACCAGGACGGCATCGACGACCTGATTATCATCAATGCGTACCTGCCCAAGGAGGCGACGCTCACCGTCTATCTCGTGGACGACGAGGGCGTGCGCTACTACATCCCCGAATCGCAGGAGGAGCGTCTGCCCGGCGAGCCGGGCCGCCACACCTTCGCCTGGGACGGCGGTGTGGATATGGGGCGCAACCCGCCGCCGGATGGCACTTACTCGATTATCGCCGAGGCGCAGGATGCGGTGGGGCAGAGGGTGGTCCACGAAGAGCGCGTCGAGGTTGCCTTCAGCGGGCTGCCGCTGGCCGAGATCGTCGGCCAGCCGGTCGGCGACACCGTCAACTTTTCTGCCGAAACGGTGCTGCAGGGTGACATACTTTCGTTCTCGCTGACGGTAGAGAACTACGGCGACTCGCCCATCCGCACCTCCGGCCCCGAGCCCGGCTACCAGTACGAGCAGGGCGAGACGTTTGCTGCCACCGGGTTCTATGAGGAGTCAGGCGCGTGGCGTGTCGGGATTCACTGCGACACCTGCCAGGTAGACTATCCCTGGCGGTGGGCGCTCGGCGCTCGCGATGAGCTGACGGCGATAGAGACCGGCGGCCAGACGTATTACTACCTGATGCCCGGCCAGCGCGCCGTGGTATCGGGCAGCATCCGGCTGACCGAGATCGTCGAGGCGCGCAACCCCCAGCAGTTCTGGGCGGGTCTGATCCACGAGGATGTAGGGATCGCGCCGCGCAACCAGATGGTGGATCCGCACTGGATCGAGATCCTGCCTCAGCCTGATGTCGAGGCCAGCGTGCCGTAAACACCGGCGGCGCCCCGAACGCTTTTTTGAAGAATATGCTATTATGGTCGTTGTCAGTTGCTTGCCGCCCGGCCCCCGGCCATGTGCGGCGAGTCAGCGCCCCCGCCGGTGGGCTTGCGGCCGGCACTTAGCTGGGAGGAGGTGAGGCCGCACACGAAACCGCCTTGCGCAGTACGCCACGGCTAAGTGTTTTTGGGGTGGTCACGTGGCACCCCGCAAGTTCTCAGACACTCACTACCAAAAGGAGATAGGAAGAGATGTTGAAAGCCAAGCGTTTCTCTCTCGTCGTCGCGCTTGCTGCGCTGATGCTGTTTCTAGCGGCTTGCGGCGGCGGTGGCGAGGCTGAGCTGGGCACCGCCGATAACCCGGTGATCATCTCGTTCGTGCCATCCGCCGATGCGGGGCAGGTGCTTTCGAGCGCGCAGGCGATCGCCGATGTGCTTGAGGAGAAGACCGGGCTAACCATCGAGGCGGTGGTTCCCACCAGCTTTGTCGGCGCGGTGGAGGCCATGTGCGCAGGTGAGAATCATGGCAGTGCGCTGAACACCTTCAGCTACGTCGTCGCCAACGAGCGCGGCTGTGCGGAGGTCGCACTGGCTTCGGTTCGTTTCGGCAGCGCTACCTACACCGGGCAGATCATCGCTCGTGCGGACAGCGGGATCGCCGGCTACGAGGACCTCGCGGGCAAGACGTTCTGCCGCCCGGATGAGTTCTCGACCTCCGGCTGGATCATCCCGAGCATCAGTATGGCGGCGGCGGGCGTTGACCCCGATACCGGCCTCAGCGAGGTGCTCGATGCCGGTGGGCATGACGGCGTCGTCCGCGCCGTGTACGAGGGCGACTGCGATGCCGGCGCGACCTTCGTGGACGCCCGCACCAACGTCGCCGAGGATCTGCCTGACGTGATGGAGCAGGTCGTCGTGGTGGCGGTCAGCGAGGAGATCCCCAACGACACGATCAGCTTCCACCCGGATATGGACCCCGAGGTCCGTGATGCCATCGTGCAGGCCTTCCTTGAGATGGCCGAGAACCCCGATGAACTGGCCGTTCTCGAAGACCTGTACTCCTGGAACGGCCTGATCGAGGTTGACGACAGCTTCTACAATCCGTTCCGCCAGGTGCTCGACGCTTCGGGCATCGACGTGCAGGAGTTCGTCGACTAAGTCTGTACGCACTTGCGGGGACCCCCACACCGGGGGTCCCCGCATTCTTGATCGCCCACCCTGCACGTGGCAGACACAGCGGCCCAGGCGGGGCGCAGCCTGCCGCGGCAGCCGGTAAGAGGTAACAGATGCTACGGATAGAGAATCTAACCAAAGTCTACGAAGACGGGACGGTCGCTCTTCAAGACGTGAGCTTCACCGTGCCCGATGGCGCGTTCATGGTGGTCATCGGTCTGAGCGGCTCGGGGAAGTCCACTCTGCTGCGCTGCATCAACCGTCTTGTCGAGCCGACTGAGGGTAAGATCTTCTGGAATGACATCGAGATCACCGCGCTCAAGGGCGAGGATCTCCGTAAGATGCGCCGGAAGATTGGCATGATCTTCCAGCAGTTCAACCTGGTCAGACGCTCCAGCGTGATGACCAACGTGCTAACAGGCAGGCTCGGCTACGTCAACCCCGGTTGGAGCCTGTTCAACCGTTTCTCCCAGGCGGACAGGCAGCAGGCACGCGCGGTGCTGGAGCGGCTCGGCATGTCTGACAAGGCCCGCAACCGCGCCGACGCCCTCAGCGGCGGCCAACAGCAGCGCGTCGGAATCGCCAGGGCGCTGATGCAGGACCCTGACCTCATTCTGGCGGATGAACCGGTGGCCAGCCTCGACCCCGTCCTGGCTCATTCCATTCTCGGTCAGCTTGAGGTACTGAATAAAGAAGACGGCATGACGATTGTCTGCAGCCTGCACTACCTCGACCTCGTCCAGCGCTACAGCACGCACGTCATCGGTCTGCGCGACGGCTATCTTGTGTTTGAGGGCGACAACGAGGATGTGCGCAAGATGTCGGACGAGCGATTCAAGGAAATCTACGGCGAAGAAGCCGAGCGTATCGGCGAGGCCAGCCTGACGGGTTAAGAGGCGACAGAGGATGACTGATCCAACGTATGTACCTGATTACGGTCTGACCGGTAAGCCGCAGGAAGCCGAGCGACGTACGGCACCGGATCCGCAGGAGCCGCCGGCGGGAAAGTCCCCGCTAATTGCCGGTCTGCTCTCGTTGATCCCGGGTGTGGGCCATATCTATCTCGGCCAGTGGACGAAGGGCATCAGCTACTTCGTCGTGATGGTTCTGATGGGGCTGCTCGTCTGGTGGGCCGACACCACGCATGAGTTCCCGTCATTCCCAGGCCTGACGACGGTCCTTATCGTGCTGACCGTCCTGTTCTGGCTGTGGATCATCGGCTCGGCGGTGCGGAATGCGGTCGGCAGGCCGTTCCTGCGAGTCGTCGGTGCTGCGCTTCTGCTGGCCTTCACGTACATTCTCGGCTGGCAGGCGACCGAAGTTGACCTCGTCAAGTTCTTCACCGAGTTCGACGACACGTACTATATTTTTGCCGCGGTTATGTGGCCGTGGGACGCTGCCGTAGAGCGCGAGCTTGAAATCGACATCGCTCAGGCGCCGTTCGCCTACCCCTGTGAGGGCGCAGAGGCGGCTGTCCAGCCCGCTGGCGGCGGGGACGGTCCGCAGATCACGGTGGAGCCCGGCTGTGGTGAGTTTGCCGAATACTCCTTTGAAGAACGCGCCGTCGTGCCTGGCACCGACATCACGATAGTTGGCTCCGGCTTCGAGCCCGAAAAGGATGTCGAGATCTGGTGGCGCGACCCCATTGGGCAGGAGTTCCGGCCCCGCAGCCCCGGCCAGCAAGGGCTGCTCATCGTCACCCCGGACGAGAACGGGGCGTTCGAGCTGACGTTCGGCGCTCCGCAGTACCAGACGCCGTCTGAGGCGGTCGGCGTGACGGTACACCAGGTGCAGGCGCGGCAGGTCGTGGCGGAGGGGCCCGTCCAGCTCTCGGCCAATTTCGAGCTGGCGATTGGCCGCATGATCGTGACGATCTTCCAGGCGCTGATGGCCACGACGTTCGGTATCGTGCTCGCAGTGCCCTTCAGCTTCCTGGCGGCCCGCAACCTGATGTGGCACACCGCACCGACCCGTGCGATCTATTATATCGTGCGCTTCATCCTGAATGTGACGCGCTCGATTGAGCCGATCATCTGGGCGGTGATTGCCGCCGTGTGGGTGGGGCTCGGGCCGTTCGCGGGTGTCATCGCCATGACGATCCACACGATTGCGGCGCTCGGCAAGCTGTACTCGGAGGCCATCGAGAGCATCGACCCCGGCCCCATCGAGGCGGTCACGGCGACCGGCGCGAATGCCCTGCAGCGGATCATGTACGCCATCGTCCCGCAGATCATCCCGCCGTTCCTGTCGTTCACCATCTACCGGTGGGACATCAACGTGCGTATGTCCACCATCATCGGCTTCGTCGGCGGCGGCGGTATCGGCCAGATCCTTTTCCAGTGGATCAACCAGTCGCGCTGGACGGCAGCCGGGCTCGCGGTGTGGCTCATCGCCATCACCGTCTCGGTGATGGACTACCTGAGCGGCGAGCTGCGCGACCGCATCCTGTAATCGACCCTGCTGGCGCCGGTCCTGCCCCGCACACTGCCGGGCGGGGCCGGCGCTCGCCTGTAACGGTGCAGTGAATGAACTCCCCCCGGCTCGCCGTCATCATCGTCGCCTGGAACGTGCGCGACCTGCTGCTCGACTGCCTGCGCTCGCTGTTCGCCGACGTCACAGGCGGCTCGCTGCGTGGCGAGGTGTGGGTGGTTGACAACGCCTCGACGGATGGCACGATGGAGGCGGTCCGTGCCGCCTTTCCGGCGCGAGAGTATCCCTCACTGCGGCTGCTGGAACCGGGCGAGAACCTCGGCTTCGCGGGCGGCAACAACCTGGCGCTGCGGGCGATGGGCTTCCCCGGCGGCGACGACCCGCCCGAGTGGGTGCTGCTGCTCAACCCCGATACTGTCATCACACCGGGCGCGCTGGAGACGCTCGTCGAGGGTGCCGAAGCTGCCGGGGCGGGGCTGGCGGGCGCGCGGCTGGTGTACGGCGACGGCTCGTTCCAGCACAGCGCCTTCGAGTTCCCGGGCCTGGCACAGCTCATCATCGACCTGTTCCCGGTGCCGGGGCGGCTCGTCGAGAGCCGCCTGAACGGGCGCTACCCGCGCGAGTGGTACGCGGCGGGCGAGCCGTTCGACGTGGGGCACCCGCTCGGCGCGACGTTCCTGCTGCGGCGCGAGGCTATCCAGCAAACCGGCCTGTTTGACGAGCAGTTCAAGCTGTACTGCGAGGAGATCGACTGGGCGATGCGCATCCACGAGGCGGGCTGGCGCGTGGTGTGCGTGCCCTCGGCGGAGGTCGTGCACTACGGCGGGCAGAGCACCGGGCAGGTGCGCCCGCAGTCCATCGTGAACCTGTGGACCGCGCGGCTGCAGCTCTACCGCAAGCACTACCCGGCCTGGCAGGCGGCGCTGGCGCGGTGGCTGGTGCGGCTCGGCATGAACCGGCTGATTCAGCGCACCGCCCGCGACTCATCGCTGCCCGACGATACGGCAGCGGCATTGGTGGACGCCTACCGTGAAGTGATCCGCCGCAGCCGTGAAATTTGACAGGCCCGGAGTCTCCATGCATCGCCTGACGGGCGTCATCCTGACGAACAACGAAGAGCACAACGTCGAGGATTGCATCGCCAGCCTGCGCTGGGCGGACGAGGTCGTCGTGTTCGACTCGGGCAGCACCGACCGCACCGTCGAGCGAGCGCAGACGGCGGGCGCGCGGGTCATCCACCACCCGTTCGAGAACTACAGCGCCCAGCGCCAGGCCGCGCTGGACGCCGTCGAGGCGGAGTGGATCTTCTTCGTGGATGCCGACGAGCGCGTCACGCCGGAGCTCGCGGTGGAGGTCCGGGAGAAGATTGAGCGTCCCGAACGGGGCTGGTGGGTGCCGCGCCACAACTACATCTTCGGGCACCGGATGCGCGGCACCGGCTGGTACCCCGACTACCAGCTCCGGCTGCTGCACCGCGCCAGCGCGCACTACGACGTCACCCGCCCGGTACACGAGTTTGCCGAGATCGAGGGCGAGACGGGGCGTCTGGAGCATCCCCTCGTGCATTACAACTACGACACCGCCGCCCAGTTCCACGCCAAGCAGCGCCGGTATGCCGCGATGGAAGGCCAGCGCCGCGCTGTCGAGGGGCTGCTGCCCAAGCCGTGGACGTACCTCTCAGGGCCGGTGCGCCATTTCGTCTGGCGATTTTTCACCGAGCGGGGCTACCGGGACGGCTTGCACGGGCTGCGGCTCAGCCTGCTGATGGCCTACTACGAGTTCGTAACCTGGCAGCACGCCGCCCGCGCCGCGCGCCGGGGCGAGTAAAGCAAACAGCCGGGGTAGCGCCCCGGCTGTGCTAATTCGCGGTGAATGGATTGTGTGGCTAGCCGCCGCGCAGGTGGCTCAACAGGTACCCGGCGTAGAAGACTGGCCAGGGCTCGTCGGGGTCCTGCTCGGCGTAGGCCGCCTCTGCGGTGACGAGCGCATGCTCCAGCGTCGCGGCATCCGGCGCAGGCTGCATGAGCTCGCGCAGGCCGTTCTGGAGCAGCCACCCCGCGTACCATGCCGGCCAGCCGGGGTCCTCGCGGCCCAGCTCGACCTCGTACGCGTGATGCGCGCTCCCGGCATCCTCGAGGAGGGCCGCCAGCCGGCGCTGCGTGTCTTCGGCCATCGACTCCCCTGCCTAACCCTTCGCCTCGACCGTGAACGGCGTGCCCGACGCGCTGACCGCGCGCTGGCCTGCCGCCGTCGTCGCCACGCCGGTGCAGTTGACGGCGAAGGTCCCGGCAAGCTGCGGCGTGAAGGTGTAGGTCAGCGTCAGCACGTTGGCGTCAACCGGGGTCTGAGTCGGCGTGCCGAGTGCGCCTGTCTGGTTGGTGTCCTGGTGCACCCACGAGCACGTCACGTTGGACACAGCCGTGCCGGCGTTCACGCGGACGGTGACGGGCTCCTGCGTGCGGTGCGGCCCCGTCCCCACCGTGACCGGCCCGAGCTGCTCGTTCACCAGGAGGTCGGCGGCGAGGGTGTTCGTCACCTGAAGCTCGACAAGTGGCGTGGTCGTAAGCTGGAGCTGTTCGAGTTCCTGCGGAATGACCGTGCCCAGCGTATCGAGCGCGCCCTGGGTGGCAGGCTCTGAGGGCGCCTGCTGGCCGAGGTTGCACGCCGAGAGCAGGGCGCTCACGGCGAGGAGCAGTGCCAGTTGCCAGATCACATGATGCCGGCGCGAGTTGTGTGTTGCCATGTCTCCGCTCTTTTCCTCTCGTCGAGATGATGCCGCCCGGTGACGGGCCGTTTTGATCAGGCGCAGTTGAGTCCTGCCTCTATTCTAGTCGAAACCGGTGCGCGATGAAACACCGCTCATTCCCGGCTGATCTCCACTACTTTGCCGCCGGTGATCTCGACCAGCGTTTCAAACGGGATGGGAAAGGTCGCGTTGGCCGCGCCAGCCGCCCCGTGTACGGTGTCGTACCGCCCGAGTGCCGCGTCGATCAGCACCGGGATATCCTGTGCCAGCCCGACGGGCGGCACGCCGCCCGGCTCGTAGCCTGTCACGGCGATGGTTGTGTCGCGGTCCGCCATGCGGACCCTCTTGCGGCTCAGACCGTACAGCGCGCCGACGCGCTTCTCGTCCACGCGGCGGTCGCCAGCAGTCAGGATGAGCACGGGCTGCTCGCCGACGGTGAAGCACAGGCTCTTGACGATGGCGCCAAGCTCGCTGCCTGCCGCCTGCGCCGCCTCGGGCGCGGTAGCGGCGGATTCGCTATGGTGGCGGACGTTGATCGGGAGCCCGAACGCATCGAGCGCCCGCTGGACGTCTTCAGGGCCACGGACTCCCACGGCTCTTTCCTCCGGCTGCGGTGCGGACACCTATCAGTGTAAGCGGATGGCGATTGCAGGGCAAGCGCGTCACACAGCGAACGAAAAGAGGCGCACATCAGTGCGCCTCCGCTTGCCCGGCTGCGAGGAGACTTACTCCTCGGCGTAGCCTACGATGCCGACCGTGCCCGGCCCGCCGTGCGCCCCGATGACCGGCGAGGCGTCGGTGACGATCAGTTCGTCGACGCTGTACTTCTCGCGCAGACGCTCGGCAAGCAGCCTGGCGTCGTCCTCTGCCTGTACGTGCAGCACCGTCACGTGGAGATTCTTGTGGCCGTTCAGCTTGCGGATGAACGCCTCAAACACGCTGTCGAGGGCCTTAGTGCGGGTCCGCACCTTGGCGCCGGACTCGACCATGCCGCTGTCTGAGCTGATGGTGAGCTGCGGCTTGAGCTGGAGTGCCGTGCCCAGCAGCTTCGCCGCGCCGCCGATTCGCCCGCCGCGATGCAGGTACTCGAGCGTATCGACGGTGAAGATGACGTTGATATGCTGGCGGATGTCCTCGGCGGCACGGAGCATTTCCTCAACACCGCCACCGGCTTCACGGGCGCGGGCTGCCGCCAGTACCTGGAAGCCGAGCCCCATCGACACCGAGCGCGAATCGAAGACGTGAACCGGAATGTCGACCAGCTCGATGGCCTGGCAGGCCGAGTCGTAGGTGCCGCTCAGCTTGTCGCTCAGGGTGATGATGACGGCTTCTTCCGCGCCGTTCTCCCTGGCTGCATCGATGAGCTTGACAAAATCTGCGGGCGTAGGCTGCGAGGTCGTGGGATGCTGGGGGGCAGCCGGCAGGCGCTTGTAGAATTCCTCAGAGGTAATATCGACGCCGTCGCGAAGCTGCTCGTCACCCCACAGCAGGTACAGCGGCGCCACCAGAATGTCATACTGCTCCCGGAACGATTCCGGCAGGTCGCAGGTGCTGTCCGTAATCAGCGCGACCCGGTGGGTAGAATCAGTCAACGTTCTTCCCCCTCTCCATGGCAATGTTCAAAGGCGGGTGCAGATCTCTTCCCCGGCACGAGTGCACAGTGTTATAACACGGCAGCCCGCCGATGGTTGCTCCGGGCGCTCACTCGATAGGGTCTGCTGTCGTGACGAGCCGCAGGCCATGCTGCCCGGCAAGCTGCTCGTAGGCCGCGTTCGCCATTGCCTCGAAGTCCACCTCGGGGTGAGCGACGGAAGACGTGCAGTCCATCAGCACGCGCCACTTGGCGATGAGCTCGGGGCTCTGCGCGCTGAAGTAGTTCACGAGCGAGCGGGTCGTCTCCAGGACGCAGTGACTCTTCGCCTGCCCGGCGATGTAGACGAGATCGTACTGCGCGATGAGGTTGACGAACGACATGTTGAGCGTGCCGCTCGGGTGATCGGGGACCTTGACCTCGGGTTCCAGCATGGAGTAATGCTCGGTTCTGGGGATTGTGCCTTTGACGAGGAACGCGGGCGCGGTGCGGCGGGCTGCTCCGTGGTAGGCTACCGCTTCGTACAGTGCCGGAGTCATTGCGTGGCCCGCCGTGCCGAGCATGGTGTGGTAGGGCCAGATCGTGAGCACCTTGCGGGCCTGCTCCTCGAGCGTCCGCACGTACTGGTTAGACCACTCCACCTCTGTCGTCGGGTGCCAGCGCCCCGACTCGATGTCGGCGGCGGTGATCAGCGTGAACGGCTCGGGGTGCCGGCCCTCGGCATCCGCCCACCAGCCGGGGTAGAAGATCTGCATGGGAGAGTGGGTGTCGAACGAGGCGGCGACTGTCGTGATCTCGCCGAGGTGGTCGTACAGCCACTCGACGGTCCGGCGCGTATCCTCGACTGCCCCCGGCACGCTCAGTGTGCCGTCCTCGTGGATGAAGTCCACCTGGGTATCGACGAGCACGAGCAGCACGCGGCGTGCGTCGTCGGCGGCAGGCGGAACGCCCGCCGCGGTTCCAGCGTTGACGACATGCGCGACGTCCGGGCGATACATCGTCCCGACCCGCTGCGGGTCGTAGAAATCCGGCCTGGTCATTGGGTTTCTATCCTTCGCTAACCGGCGGCCTGCCGCCGTGATCAATCGCATAGATTGTATCAAAGCTGAGGCGCTGCGGGGCGTCGTCGTGCAGAATCGGCCCGTTGTGGTAAGATGATGGCCGTTCCGCCGGCCAATTATGCTGTAGCAGTGAGCCACTTCCATGCCTGAACGCCACCGCCTGCCTGCTCCTGTCGTCGCCCTGGCCGCCGCCATCACCGCTGTCCTCGTCAGTACGGTGGCGTGCCGGTTGCTGCTGCCGACACCGGATGCGAACCCCACGCCGCACGTTATCTACGTGACGCCGACGCCGGAGGGCACACCTGCCGAGCCTGCTCCGCCCGCTGTGGCAGGCCTCAGCCCGACGCCATCGCCGCACATCATCTATGTCACGGCTACTCCGGATGGCTGGACGCCGCCGCCCCCCGACGCGACGATGACGCCCTATGTCATCTACGTCACGGCGACGCCGCTCATCGTCGGGCCTTTTGGCTCGACACCCGTCGTGGCTGAGGATCTGCCTGAGCCGACACTCGACATCAGCGGCATCACCCAGGTGCCGACCGTCCAGCATTCCCCGACGCCATCCGAGCCCACGCCCACGCCGGCGCCGACCGCGACGCCGGTCATCCCGCGCCCGCGTGAGGGCGCGCTGTACTCCAACCGGCTCGGCATCAACTTTATCAGCAGCGCCCAGCACTGGACCAACGAGGAACGGTTCCAGCGCGGCATTGATGCGGGGGCAGGCTGGGACCGCTTCGCGATCTACTGGCACGACATCGAGCAGCAGCCCAACCGCTACGACTGGGGCGTCTACGATCAGGTGGTGCGCGACGACGTGATCTACGGCCTGCAGACCGACGGCATCCTGCTCGGCTTCCCCGACATCTACCGGGGGGAGGGCGCGGTGCCGCAGCACATCCACCAGCCGGTGTTCGCGGACGGCACCGACATCCCCGGCGCGGGTAAGGAGCTGAACCCCGATAACGCCTGGGCCGAGTTCGTATTCCACACCGTCGAGCGCTACCGGCCCCGCGGGACGCTGGCCAGCCGCGAGCGCTGGCCCGAAGGCGCGGGCGTGCGCGTGTGGGAGATCTGGAACGAGCCCGACTTCCGGCTGTTCTGGCAGGGCAGCGTCGAGGAGTATGCCCGGCTGCTAAAGGTGGCGTACATCGCCGCGCGGCAGGCAGACCCCGAAGCGCAGATCATGATCGGCGGGCTGGTGATGTTCGAGCAGCCCGACTTCATCTACCGGCTGCTGGACATCTACAAGAACGACGAGCAGCCCGTCGAGGGGCGCTACCCGTTCAACATCGTGGCCCTGCACTCGTACAGCCACCCGGCGCACTCGTTCTACATCCTGCAGCGCGTCGAGACGCTGCTGGCGACGCACAACCTCGGCGACATGCCAATCTGGCTGAACGAGTCCGGCGTTGCAGTGTGGGACGACTATCCCGGCCCGGAGTGGGCGACCCGCGCCGACCAGGTTATCTGGCGCGCCTCGATGGACGAGCAGGCCGCGTACCTCGTGCAGAATGCGGCCTTCGCCTTCCTCGGCGAGGCCAGCAAGCTGTTTCATTTCCAGCTCTACGACGACTGCGGCAACCAACCGGCGGGTACGACGTTCGCGCCGCACGATGGCAGCCTGTGTGAGAACGGGAACGCCTGCTGGGGCGACGCGCTCGGGCTGCTGCGCAACCGCGTAGATAACGTGTGCTTCAACCAGCACCCTGAGCCCGGCACGGCACGGCCCGCGTACGATGCGTTCCGGCGGGTGGGCGAGGTGTTCGGCGAGCAGCCAGTCGTCCCGCTGACGGGCTACAGCGAGGATGGCCACCAGTACATGGTGTTTGCGCGGCCCGAAGCCTCGCAGATCATCACGGTCGTGTGGGACGAAAGCGGGCAGGGGGGTGAGGTCGCGGTGGAGCCGCGCAGTACGTCGGCGGAGGTGATACTGCCGAACGGCGAACGCCAGGCCATCCACCCCAGCCCGGATGGCACGTACCGCCTCGGGCTGGAGGCGGCGGCCAACCGTGCGCAGGCCGAGGGCTCTGCCTACGAGTTCATGATCGGCGGGCCGCCGGTCATCCTGATCGAATCCAGCGACCAGCCCATCGTCACCGCGCTACCGCTGCTCGACACGACACAGACTGCGGCGCTCGTTAAGTGGCGGACCAGCCATCCATCGCAGATCATGCGTTACGAGGTCTACTATCGCGATGACACGTCGGGCAGCGGCGAGTGGGTGCGCTGGATCGAAGCGGACCAGCCCGGCGAGGCGCTGTTCACGCCCAACGCCGAGCGCTCGTACAGCTTCTTCGTGCGCGGGCAGCTCCCGGATGGCCGCTGGACGGCCGACGCGCCCTACGCCCAGGCCTGGACGGCGATAGAGTAGGGGGGCGATA
>CAZDLX010000079.1:14794-15466 GCA_964506005.1 uncultured Anaerolineae bacterium
CGCCAGCCGGTGGTATCCGCCGCCGAAGAAGATCAGCGGCAGGCCGCCGTCGTCGGCGCGCCAGGTGTGCGTCACCTCGCCCAGCACGATCCAGTGATCGCCGCCGTCGAGGATATCGTAGTGCCGGCAGCCGACCGCGCCGAGCGTCCCCGCCAGGCGCGGGCCGCCCTCCCAGTCCGAAAAGTTGAAGCCTGGCGCCGGCATCTCGGGGTTCCACAGGCCCGCGAAGTAGTGTGACAGCGGCTCCTGCGTCTCCGAGAGCCAGCTCAGCGTAAAACGGTCAACCGCTTCGAGCACGCGGCAGATATTGGCGCGCTTGTCCACGCAGATCAGGATGAGCATCGGGTCGAGCGACACCGAGGTGATGGCGTTCGCCGTCATGCCGATGATCTCGCCGTCCGGGGCCCGAACGGCCAGCACGGCGACGCCGGTTGCGAACTGCCCCATGGTCCGCCGGAACTCCAGCACGTCGACGGCAGTTCGGTGTTCGTTCTCTGTCATGAAGGATGGGTCCCTTCCGTCATTTTTGTAGATAGTTGTTTGAATTATTGTCCCCGTGATTGTATCACGCGCGCGGGTGTAGTTCTTGTGTCAGGCGTAGGCCACCGCTGGAACCCCCACCCAGCCTCTCCCTTTTTGAGGCTTTACAAAATAACAGATCAATCTGTGTTG
>CAZDLX010000080.1:0-15424 GCA_964506005.1 uncultured Anaerolineae bacterium
CTACTCGTACTTCAGCGCCGTGACCGGGTCGAGCTGCACGGCGCGCAGCGCCGGGTACACGCCCGACGCCAGGCCGATGATGAGCGAAAAGAGAACGGCGAACACCGGCAGCCACAGCGGGATCACCGCCAGCGTCAGCGGCTCGCTGCTCGTCGCGCCGGAGGATGCGAGCTGCGCGTTGATGTAGGCCTGCGCGATCAGGTCGATGATCTTGGCCGCCCCCGCGCCGAACACCACGCCGCCGATGCCCCCCAGCAGGCCGATAGCCCCCGCCTCCGCGATGAAGATGCTCATCACGTCGCGGTTCGTCGCGCCGACGGCCTTCATCAGCCCGATCTCGCGGGTGCGCTCCAGAATGGACATGATCATGGTGTTGGCGATGCCGATCGCTGCGACGAGCAGCGCAATCGCGCCGATGCCGCCAAACGCTGCCTGGATCACGGCGAAGATCACGTTGAGCTGCTGCAGCGTCGAGCGGGCGGAGAAGGCCAGGAAGCCGTCCATGAGCAGCGCCTGCTCGACGTTGAGCACCTGGTCGAGGTCGTCTACGATGACCGTTGCCTGCGAGTAGCCGTCCACGCGCCGGTTGGGACGCTGGCCCAGGAACCACGCGGTGAGGTCTTCGGCGTCGTCCAGGGCCATGAAGATCGTGTAGTCGTCCTGCCCCGCGCCTTCGGCCAGCACCCCGCCGACGCGCAGCCGCACGTGCCGCGTCGAGGTCTCGCCGTTCTCATCCGTCCGCAGGAGCTCGACGTTGAGTGTGCGACCGTACAGGTCGATAGGCTCGCCGGTGGTGGGCGCCGTGCGGCGGCGCGGGTCGACGAAGCGCTCGCCCGCTCTCGCGCCGACAACCACCGTAAAGCGGCCAAGCTGCGGCGAGCCCTCCGCCAGCTCGTAGTCCATCGCGCGGAAGGCGCGCGGGTCGACGCCGGTGAGCGAGCCCGAGCCGACGAGCTGATTCAGCCGGATCGTCGCAGGTGCGGCGACGGGCTCGCGCGGCGTGACCGCCGCCACGCCGTCCAAGCGCTCGATCTGCTGGAGAGTCGCCGGCGTCAGCACCGCTTCCTCGCCGCCGGTCGTCGCCCCGAAAGCCTGGAACACCGCGCCCGGCAGCACGGTGATCTGGTTGACCGCGCCAAACTGCGACAGGTCGCCGACGGCGCTCTGCTGCAGGCCCGACGCCAGCGAGATCAGCACGACGATAGCCGCCGTGCCGATCAGCACGCCCAGCGCGGTCATGAGCGCCCGCCCCCTCATGCGGGACAGGTTCGACCAGACCTGCGCCAGCAGATCGCGTGGCCTCACGCGCCGTTCTCCTCGATGGGCCGCGTGCCCAGCCCCAGGAAGCCCAGGATGGCCCGCCACACGCGCTGAACGAAGTTCAGCTCCCCGTCGTCTTCCTCGCCGCCGCCCTCGCCGCGCGGGCGGCTGTCGCCGTCCTCATCCTCAGGTGCGCTGCTGCCCTCTACCTCGACGGTCAGCGTCTCGGTGATGGACTGCGGCTGCTGCGAGTTGTCGAGGTAGTTCACGACAATGGTGACCTCCGCCGTGCCTGCCTGGCGCGCCTCCGCCTCGGCGATCAGCGTGCCGGACGTGCCGCCGTCCAGCGGGCCGACGTAGACGGAGGCGTTTCGCAGGGCAAGCTCGTCGCTCATGACTTCGACGGTGCTCACGTTGACCCGGCTCTCGCCGATGTTGATCACCTCGACGGGCAGGTCGAAGGTATCGCCCACGGCGATGAACTCGGGCAGCGGCTCGAACAGGCCGATGCTGAAGTGCGGCACTGCCGTCACCCGCAGGCTGATGCTGACCGTCTCGGTCGTCGCCACGCCGAGCGCGTCCTCGTACGCCAGCTCCACGCTGATCGCGACGAGCCCATCCTCGGCGGAACCGTCCACCGCAAGCTGGTATTCGACGTCCACCTGTCGCCCGGCGGGGATGCTCTCCAGAAAGCGCACGTTGCTGCTGCCGACCGGCGCGAACGGCCCCAGCTCGCCGAGTCGGACGAACACCTGCTCCGCCGCCGCGTCGCCGACGTTTGCCACGCTCAGCGTCAGGCCAACCGTCGCGCCGGGGGTGATGAGCTCGGGGTTGGCCTCGTATGCCTCGACCAGCAGGCGCGGCGTCCGGGCCGCCTCGCCCGTCAGCGCGATGGGCACGCGTTCCGTCGACTGGAAGCTGCCCCCGCTGTAGCTCGCATACTCGACGGTGAAATCCTGCGTGAGACGGCCCGCCGGGGCCCGGAGCAGCACCAGCGGCAGCGTCACGCTCACCTGCTCGTCCACCTTGATATCGCCCTCGACCGCCACCGCCGAGCTGCCCGCCGCCGGGCTGAAGATCTCGCTCGGGCCGAGGTTGACCACGACGCCCCGCGCCAGGCGGTTGCCCACGTTGTGCAGCGTAAGCCGCAGGTTGATCGCGCCGTCCCCGCCGCCCGGCTCCACCTCGGAGTCCGCGATCACGATCTGCGGCCGCCCGGTGTCCGGTCCGGTGCTCGGCGCGAGGCCCTGCACGAACACGCCGAGCGTCTCCGTCTCCGCGAGGCGCTGGCCGCCCTGCGCCTCGTGGTGGTACTGGAACGTGACCGGCAGCTCGTAGTGCCCTGTCACGATGGTGCTCACAACCGCGCCGCGCAGGCTGACGGTCTGCGTACCGCCGATCTGGATAGTTGGGAGCGTATCGCTGCCCTGTAGGCCGACGAAGTTCGGCCCCTGCCCGATGCCCACCATCACCGAATTGCCGTTCCACGTCCCGACGTTCTGGAAGGTCAGGTTCAGGGTGAACTCCTGCCCGCGCTGGAGCGTCTCGGGCTCGACTGCCCAGCTCACGATGTCGAAGGCCGGCTGCCCGACGTCCCGCCCCTGCACGGGCAACCCCTCGACGCGCACGCCAAGCGTCTCCGCCTGCGCCAGCGGCGCGCCGCCTTCCGTGCTGTAGGTGATCTGCAGCGGGATCGGGTGGTGCCCGCTCGTAATGGTGCTCGACACCGCGGCGCGCAGTTCCGCCGTGCGCGTCTCGCCCGCCGGCACCTGGCCGAAGAACGCGCCGGTATCCAGCCCGACGAAGCTCCCGCCCTGCCCGATGGTCACGGCGACGTTGGCCGCCGCTGCGCTGCCGGTGTTGGTCAGCGAGAGGGTGAGCTTGAACTCGCTCCCGTTGCGAAGCTCGCGGGGGTCCGTCGACCAGTTGTCGATGCGGAAGGCGGGCACACCGGCGGGTTCGCTGGTGGGTGCGGCGGTGGGCTCGCTGGTCGGGGTAGCAGGCGGCGGTTCGGTCGGCGTGGGGTCCTGCGCGCGGGCAGGCGGCGCCGCGAACAGGCTCGCGGCAATGAGGCTCAGAACCAGGAAGCCGGTTGCCAGCAGAGATTTGCGCTTCACGTGTGTGCTCCGTTTGTGTGCTCTAGATCGGCAGCCGGGCCTGCTCGTCCCGCACGATCTTGCCGTCGAGCAGGTGCAGGGTCCGGGTGGCGTAGTTGGCGATGCGGGGGTCGTGCGTGACGACGATAATCGTCTGGCCCCCCGCGTTGAGCTGCTTAAGCAGGGAGAGGATCTCCTCCCCGGTTTTCGAGTCGAGGTTGCCCGTCGGCTCGTCGGCGAGCAGGATGGCGGGTTCGTTGACAAGAGCGCGGGCCATGGCCACGCGCTGCTGCTGCCCGCCCGAGAGCTCGGTCGGCTTGTGGTGCGCGCGGTCGGCAAGGCCCAGCCGTTCGAGCAGCTCGGCGGAGCGCGCGCGTCGCTCGGCTGGCACCGTGCCGGCGAAAATCATCGGGAAGGCGACGTTCTCCTGCGCGGTCATGGTCGGGATGAGGTTGAAGGACTGGAAGACGAAGCCCACCGACCGCTGCCGGTACAGCGCCAGCTCGTTCTGGTCGAGCGAGGCCACGTTGCGCCCGTCGACGACCAGCGTGCCTGCGTCGGGCCTGTCCAGCCCGCCAAGCAGGTTGAGCAGCGTGCTCTTGCCGCTGCCGCTCGGCCCCATGAGGACCAGAAACTCGCCGCGCGCCACGTTGAGGTTGATACCGTCGAGCGCCCGCACGACCGTGTCGCCCAGCCGGTAATGCCGGGCCAGGTCCCGGATGATAATAAAGTCTGCTTCGGAGGTCATGCCCGCTACCCCATCCCGAAGCTCCGGGTGATGGCCTGTCCGATGGCCGCCAGCGCCGCCGCACCGCCCGTGCCCAGCAGCCAGAACACCGCTGCCACCAGGGCCGCCTTGCGCCCGCTCAGGCGCGCGGTGCCGACCATACCAAGCGCGATCAGCACCAGGCTCCACAGCGTGTACAGGTCGATGCGGTTGAGGATCGCGAGCAGAATGGGCGAGGCCTCTGCCAGCTCGGCACTGGTGAAGATGTAGCTCAGCCCCTGTGCGGGCATGCCGCCCGTGATGATCGTCGCCGCAGCAGTAACCAGGCCGCCGATGACGACCGGCAGCGTGGTCCAGACCGCCATGCGCCACACCTGCCGGAACGACGCCTGCCCGCCAAGCGCCAGCCCGAGCAGGAACAGCACGCCCGCCCGCACGACGTAGCCGATGAGAAGCGTCACGATGCCGGTCAGCGTGCCGATCACGCCCAGCATCGCGGTCGAAGAGAAGATCGCCTGCGTCTGCTCGATCTGCGCAAGCTGCTCCGGGGGCAGGTCCTCGAACTGCTCCTGTGTGGCCTCGAAGGCGGCCTGCTGGGCCGCCACCTGGAGCGGTACCGTCGCGATGGTGGTGATAATCAGGCCGGCGAGCGCCAGGGCCAGCACCACCCACCAGTGGCCGCGGCTGGCCTCTCGCATCCGCGCGAAGGTGTGGCGCGGGCGCAGCAGCACCCCGGTTAGCGCCTCCAGCGGTGTGAAGCGGCGGGCTGCCACGTCAGGAGCGGGTGTATCGACGGTGTTCGCGGTCATCGGGCTGGCTTCCTGCTAGACGAGTGTATCGCCACCATTGTAACAGGAATCCGGCGGAAGGGGACAGCGAGTTATGAGGCGGCGCCCTGCGACCTGTCATCTTCTCGCAGTGGTGGGGCGTGTGCTGCACGCCGAGCAGCTGTAGGGGCGCAGCATGCTGCGCCCCTACCATCGTTACTGCGCGATCTCTCCGCCATCTGCCGCGAGATGATGACTGTGGAAAGCCGGGCCGTTCTCTACCCCTCCTTGTCGAAGCCGAAGCGCTCGAACAGGTCGGCGTATTCCTCGACGATCTGCTCCCGCGTGAAGCCGGTATCCTCCAGCGTGTAGTCGTGCGAGCTCTTGTAGCGGCGCGACTTTTCGTTGGCCTCGACGAGGATCCGGTCGAACTCGGGGTCGAGCTCGAAGCCGAAGTGTTCGTAGATGCGCCGGACGGTCTCACGCGGGTTCGCCGTGAGGTCATCGTAGTTCACGATGATGTAGCTCTCCGGCGGGGCCTGTTCCAGCCGGTGCAGCGTGTAGCGGTACCACCACCACACCGTATCCCAGATGTGCTCGTCGTAAGGGAACTTCGCAGTCTCACCCTGAAAGTCGCGCCAGACAGTGCGTGCGTAGCTGCCGAGCGACGGCAGCACGTTCAGCGGGCTGCGGATGAGGTACACGAACCGGGCGTCAGGAAATGACTCGTACAGCGCATCGACCCGCGAGGAGAACACCGGGTTCTTGGAGAGCAGCTTCCGCCGCCCGGTCTGCCGTACATGCAGGTGGCGCTTCACCGCGCCCTCGTAGAAGGGCATTACGCGCTGGCGTTCCTCCGGAAGCTGGTCGAAGGGCAGGATGCGCGCCAGCACCTCGTCCGGGTAGGGGAAGACGCCGAGGATAAAGGTGGAGCTCCACACATAGAGCAGGATCAGGTCATCCTCCTCGGCCTGCCACAGCCCCGTCGGGTGCTGCTCGATGGACTGGAGGATGCGCTTGTTGAGCTTCTGCACGATGCGCGTCAGCGGCCCGCCGACCAGACGATCCACGCGCCCGATGATCTGGTAAAGGCGGCGCTGGGTGATCGTCGGGGCGAAGCCGAGTTCCCAGGTGCGGAAGTGGATGAAGTTCCGCTCGTCGCGCACCATCAGCCGGTGCAGGAAGGTCGTGCCGCTGCGCGGGTTGCCGATGATGAACACCGGCTGTTCGACCTTGCGCCTGCGGTAGCCGGGGAAGAGCACGTCGTCCAGCCACCAGCTAAACTTGGCCGATATCAGGAAGACCGGCACCATGATCAGCAGGAACACGGTCAGGATGACGAAACGCTGGGGCGTGACGCGCACGCCGCGCCGCCGGGAGTCGAACAGCGTGATCAGAATAAGCTGGCGCAGCAGCTTAAAATTGAAGTTCACCTCGAACCCTTAGCCTGAGTCGCAACTTTCTGTTGGAGGATCAATGTCTGAAGATGATCTTACCGCGTCTCAGGCAGGGAAGCGATGGGACGTCGAGCCCGGCTGGCTACTCGGCCAGAATCAGCGTGGCCCAGGTCGTCGGGTTATCCACGAGCAAACCGGGGCAGTGGCTCACCATCGAGTCCTGGTTGGCTGCATCGGTGTGGTCGTTGTCCGTGATCGAGAGGCAGAAGCCAAACGCGCCGCCGGGCCGCGGCGTGACGCGCAGCAGTGACCAGGGCACCACGGCCTCGATCACGTAGTCATTTGAGCCGCTCGCCTGCGCCCCAACCGCGATAAGGGACGGGTCGGCGCCGTCGGGCCGGTAGACGAAGGCCGCAGGGAGGCTGGCGGCGAAGTCGCCGGGAGACAGACCGATGTGCGAGTCGTCGTCGTCGACGAGCTGCGTCTCGAAGTCGCCGAGCAGCTCGCCGTCAAACAGGAGCTCGACGCCATCGCCCCGCCAGATCGTGCGGCCCGTCTGGTTCTGCACATGGATGTCGTCCGTCACCGTCACGGCGAAATGCAGACCCTCCTCATGCCAGCACAGCCGGGCCTCGCCGGAGAGGTCCCCCGGGCCCTGCCACTCTTCCTCGCCGTAAGTATTGAATTCCAGCGGCACGACGGCCGTCCCGGCGAGGTCATCCGTCGATCCGTCCACGGCGAGGTTGGCCGAACAGCGCGGGACCTGCACCGACTCCGCGCCATTGGTCCTCGGCCCGGTTGGGCTTGTGGGGGTGGCAGCCGGCGTCGCGTCCGTCTCCGGTTCGGGCAGGCCGGTAGCGTCTTGCTCCGGCGCCGTCGAGGCGACAACACTGGGGGTCGCCTCGGGTGCGCTCGCCTGTGGGGCGGCAGTGGGGGCGGCAGTTGCCACCTCCGGCAGCACCGCGCTGCTCAGGGTGAGGCGGCGCCCGCTCTCCGCCGTGACGGCATGCCCCGCCGCGACGACAAGCTCCTCGCGGCCCATCGACACCAGCACTTCGCCGTCGATAGTCTCGACGTGGGTGGTATGCTCGTCGATAATCTCCACGCTGAAGGTGGTGCCAGTGGCCGATACCAGCGAGGAAAACGTGCTGATCTCGAAGCGCCCGCCCGGCGGCAGCGGCTGGAGAAAACTGACGATTTTACCGCTGGCCAACCGGAACTGGACGAAGTAATCCTCTGGCCCGGTTTGGAGCACGGTCAGCCGCAGCGCCGTGCCGGGATCGAGCTCGATCAGGCTGTTGTCGGGCAGGCGCAGCCGTGCGTACGAGCCTTCCCCCACCAGCACCGACTCGCCCGGGCGCAGGCCCGCCGCCTCGCCGCTCTCGACGACGACCTGCTCGCGGCTCGCCATGCCGAGCAGGTTCTCACCCTCGCGGTACAGGTTCGCGGAGCCCTGCAGCACGGTCAGTGTGGCGCGCCCCCCGTTGTTCACCGGGCGCATGGTGCGCAGAAGCAGAAATCCCACGGCGGTTGCGACGAGCAGGAGCAGCGCGCCAACCACCCACACCCACGCGCCGCCGCCTCTGGAGCCGTATTTGACGTACATGCGGGTCTGCCAATCCTATAACGTCACATGATTGCTGCAATAAACAGGCGATGCGTAAGCCCCCGCCTGTAGCCCCACTGTACTGTCCCCCGCCGAAAAAAGTCCTAAACAGGGCGTAAAAATAACCTATACCGGCCTATTCCTCTGCCGGATCGCCCCCCGACGGGCAGTGATCCGTGCCAAAGAGCGCAGGCAGGCCGGGCATCAGCCGGGCGGCGCGCTGCCAGCTTCCCGATACGCGCCGGGTGATGCTGGCGTAGTCGTGGCTGCCCGTCTTCTTGATGAACGTGGACAGGTCGTCGTGCAGCTCGCTCCACACGCGGCGCTGCACGTCGATGACGACCTCGCGAACGCCGGCATCTCTGGCAGCGGCGAGCACCATCCGGGTGTGCGGCAGGCACAGCCCGTCGGAGCGCCGGTAGGCCTCGGCCAAGCGGCCCTCGCCGAGGTCCCGCGCCAGCGTCTCGACGTAACGGCCCTCCGCCGCGCCGATCTCCGCGCATACGAGGCAGGGCGCTTCCGGCGCAAGCCTCACCGCGCCGCTGAGACTCCGCCCGGCTCGCCGCAGGAGCGTCGCCAGCCCGGCGCGCTCGGGTGGCGCTGCGACGGGCGTCGACTCCAGCGCGCGGACGGCTGCGTCCACCGCCGAGCGGAAGAAGATCGCGACCGTCTGGGCGTTGCCCCGGTACTGCGTAAGCTGGTGGCTGTGCGTCGCGCACAGCCCGCGCCGGGCCCGGATCGCGTCGTGCGTTGGCTGGTCTGACCATCGCTCGTACAGCACGCTCTGCACCAGCCGGTCGCCTATTGGCACCAGCAGCCCGCACACCACGCAGCCCGGCTGCGGGAAGGCTTCGAGCAGGTCGAAGTAAGTCTGGTTGGGCCGCCCTGGCTGGCTCATCGGCCTATCTCAGGGCTGCGCCCGCGTCAGGCGCGGCAGCCGCGTGTAGTCCCAGCCGAAGATGGCCACGGCCTCCTCCGGCTCGCCGCCGACGGTCACAAGCGTTTCAGCCACCCCCTCCTCCGGGTAGGTCCACAGGCCGGACTGCAGGGCGCGGATGTTCTGGATGGCGATCATCGGGATGGACACGCAGTACTCGCCCGGCTCCAGCCCCGTGAAGCTGAACGAACCGTCACGCGCGGTGAATACCCGGTCCACGGGCTGGCTCTCGCAGCTTTCCTCGTGCAGCCACACGACCACCCGCCGGATGCCCGGCTCGTGGCCCTCCAGCAGCCCGTTGCCCTGGTACGTATCCTCATCGCCGACGATGCAGCCGTCCGGCAGCGGCGCGTCGGGGTCAACCTCCTGCCCGGTCGCGGCGCAGAGGTCGTGCCACACCATGCCGGCGACCGAAGCCGCGTCCGGCGGCACGATGGGCGTCGCGGTGAGGGTGGGCGTTGCGCTCGGCGTTTCCGTCGGCAGTTCAGTCTGGGTCGCCGTCGGCGTTTCGGTGGGCGTCTCCGTGACCGTCGCGGTGGCGGTGAGCGTCGGCGTTTCTGTCACCGCCGCCGTCGCGGTCGGCGCCGAACCCTCGCCTTCGGTGGCGGTCGCCGTTGCAGTGGCTGTCGCGGTGGCGGTTGCCGTAGGCGGCGGCGAGGTCCGCGTAGCGGTTGGCAGTGGGCCGAGCCGCTCCCACCACACGCGGATTTGCGCGTCACCGGTGCGCTCGTAGTAGTCCACGCGCAGCGGGAGTCTGCCCGCCCCCAGGCGGACGTCCGCCGTGAGCTCGCGCGGGCTGGCGTCTCGCCAGTCGTCGATGATGCGCGTATCGCCGATCCACATGCGCACGCCGTCGTCGACGAGTGCGTGGAAGCGGTACACGCCTGCCTCGAAGTCCACCTCGCGCGTCCAGCGAACGGAGAAGTTGTCGACGGGCATGCCGGCGAAGACGGCCCCGCCCTGCCAGTTGTAGTCGATGGCGCGGTCGTTGCGCGCGAAGACCGGGTCGCCGTCGAAACTGGCGTTGGCCCAGTAGCGGCCCTGCCAGTCGGGGAACGAGGTCGTCGTGACGCGCTCCCAGCCGAACTGCACGCTGGCTGCGCCGCTGGCCTCGTAGTATTCGACGCGCACGGTGCGCGTGCCGCCGGGCACGGCCAGAGTCGCCACGTTCTCCCGCGCGACGCCGTCCGTCCAGTTGTCGATGATGCGCGCATCGCCGAGCCACACACGGACGCCGTCGTCGGCCACCGTGCGGAAGCGGTAGATGCCGGGCTCGAAGCGGATGTCGCGCGTCCAGCGGGCGGAGAAGTTGTCGCCGGGCAGCGCGCTGTCGGGCGCTTCACCGTGCCAGTCAAAGTTGATGTCGCGGTCGTTGCGGATAATCGCGGGAGAGCCGGACAGGTCGCGCCCGCGGAAATACTCGCCGCGCCAGTCGGTGATCTCCACGTTGGGCGGTGCGGTCGGCGTGATGGTTGGCGTGCTCGTCGCGGTCGGCGGCGGCTGCACCGATATCTCCACCCAGAACGGCCGATTAGCCGCCTCGCCGAGGCCGAAGAGCGCGCCCTGCTCGTTGCGGAGGAACCACTCGGAGCGGTAGTCGCCGTTGGCGGTTGGGGCGGCGAGGTTGACCGAGATGTCCACGACGCCGCCGGGCGACACAGTCGCCCCCAGCGCCTGCGCGGCGGGGCCGCTCAGGGCGTTGCCCGCGCCGAAGACCCGCGCATAGGACGGTGTCCAGGTGCAGGTGCCGTCGTTGCGGAGCCGCCAGGTCTTGGTGAACGCCTGGCCGGGGCGCACGACAGAGCCATCCGGGATGCTCACGTCGCCCACGAAGGCGGCCCGGTCGAGGCAGCCCGTCGCGGGGAGCTGTGCGGTCGGCGCGGCAGTGAGCGTAATGCCGGGGAACAGGGTCGGCGTCGCCTGCGGGGTGGGGGTCGCCGTCTGGTCGGCGGGCAGGGTGAGTATGACCTCTGGCGTCTCCGTCACCGAGGCGACCGGCGGGCGAGCCCACTCGCGGATCAGCAGCCACGTTACGATCACACCCCCGATGAGCAGCACGCCGGCTGCTATCCCGACAAAAATCGTAGTCCGCCTGTCCATCTCTCCACCTCTCCGACGCGTACCTGTAGCGCGGCGGCGCGTGCCTGCCGCTGATTCATAGACGCTCGCGCCGGGGTACGGGTTCCCCTTTGAGATTCAAACCCCGGACGCGCCGCCCGGTGCGCCTCTCACCCTAATAATACGTGAAAACTGGCTGCGGCGTGCCCCGAGGGGGAGACCTCACCCCTTCCGAGGCTTCTGGCGGAAGCCGGTCCCACCAGAGCGCTGAGGGGTGAGGTTTGCCGCGCCTTTGTTATACTTACGGTAGCTCGCCACGCCCGTGCCGTGCCGGAAGGATCGACCGTTGAGAGGGACTCAGTACGACGCTGTGGTGGTCGGTTCAGGCCCGAACGGGCTGGCGGCGGCGATTACGCTGGCGCGCGAGGGCCGGTCGGTGCTGGTCATCGAGGGCGCGGCGACTCCGGGCGGCGGGATGCGTTCGGCTGCCCTGACCCTGCCGGGCTTCGTGCACGACGTGTGCTCGGCCATCCACCCGCTGGCCGCTGCCTCCCCATTCTTCCGCACCCTGCCGCTTGAGAAGTTTGGCGTCGAGTGGATCCACCCGCCGCTGCCGCTCGCGCACCCGCTGGACGGTGGCCGCGCGGCGCTCGTCGAGCGCTCCGTCGAGGCGACGGCTGCCCGGCTCGGCGAGGACGGCGACGCCTACCGCACGGTGTTCGAGCCCCTCGTGCGTGACTGCGGCAAGCTGCTGCGGGATTTCCTCGGCCCGCTGCGCCTGCCCCACCACCCGCTTGCGATGGCCCGTTTCGGCGTGCAGGCGCTGATGCCGGCGTCGGTATACGCACGCGCGCGCTTCCGCACCGGCGAAGCGCGCGCTCTGTTTGGAGGGGCCGCCGCGCACTCGATCATGGCGCTCGGCAAGCCTGCGACCGCGGCCTTCGGGCTGGTGCTCGGGATGCTGGCTCACGCTGTGGGCTGGCCGATGCCGCGCGGCGGGTCGCAGAAGCTGGCGGATGCCCTGCTTGCCTACCTCGGCACGCTGGGCGTTGAGGTCGTGACCGGGCGCTGGGTGCGCTCGCTCGACGAGCTGCCGCCGGCGCGCGCCGTCCTGCTCGACGTGACCCCGCGCCAGCTTCTCGACATCGCGGGCAACCGCCTGCCGGGTGCGTACCGGGCCAGGCTGCGCCGCTACCGCTACGGGCCGGGCGTGTTCAAGATGGACTTCGCGCTGGACGGCCCGATCCCCTGGGCGGCGGAGGACTGCGCGCGGGCGGGTACGGTCCACGTCGGCGGCGCGCTCGACGAGATCATTGCTGCCGAGCGCGCCGCCTATGATGGCCGGGTCCCCGAGAAGCCGTTCATCATTCTCGCCCAGCCCAGCCTGTTCGACCCCAGCCGCGCGCCGGAGGGCCAGCACACGGCGTGGGCCTACTGCCACGTGCCCAACGGCTCGACGGCAGACATGAGCGAGCGCATCGAGGCGCAGATCGAGCGGTTCGCGCCGGGCTTCCGGGAGCGCATCATCGGGCGGCACGTGTACGCACCCGCCCTGCTGGAGATGTACAACCCCAACTACATCGGCGGCGACATTAACGGCGGGGTGCAGGACCTCGGGCAGCTTTTCACCCGGCCCGTACCCAGCCTCACACCGTACGCGACGCCCGCGCCAGGGGTCTACCTGTGCTCGTCCTCAACCCCGCCGGGGGGCGGGGTGCACGGTATGTGCGGCACATTTGCCGCTCGCGCCGCCCTGCGAGACATGTAGCCCCGGCCCACAGGGCGGCGCTATAATGTAGCCAGCTTGCTCGACACACAGCATCCAGGATCCGGACGCCGGACGTGACGCGCAGAACCGCCGTCACCGACACCAGAGAGGGTCGAGATGAGGAACGGGTTGGCTAGGTCTGCGGCAGCCGGGCTCATTGCCGTAGCGGCGGCGATCGTGCTGGTTGGCTGCCGCGGGGACGTGCTCTTCCAGGACTCGTTCGACCGGGCGAACGCGAACTGGGAGACAGGCGAGTTCTACGAGGGGATCGTTACCTACGGAAGCGGGGATTACGTTGTCGTCTCCAACGGCGGTGGCAGCATGATGTGGGGCCGCCTCACCAAGCGCTCGTTCGAGGATGTCGCAGTCGAGGTACAGGCTACGGTGCTCGTCCCCCCGCCGAACAACAACAACAGCTTCGGCGTGGGCTGCCGCATCCAGCCTAACAACGACGGCTACTATCTGCGTATTTCCTCAGATGGCTTCTACGCCATCACCCGCATCGCCGACGGCACACCCGTCAATCTCGTCGAATGGACCGCCTCACCTGCCATCCAGCAGGGCGCGGCGACCAACACCATTCAGGTCACCTGCGAGGGCAGCAGCCTCGCGCTCAGCGTGAACGGCCAGCCGCTGGCTTCTGCCATGGATACCACCTTCACTTCCGGCGACGTGGCGCTCACGGCAACCTCGTTTGAGGCTACCGGCACGGAGATCCACTTCGACAACTTCGTCGCCCGCCGCCCGGATGCCGAGGAGCAGCAGGTCGCGGGGCAATAAAAAAGCCCGCCGTCACTGGCGGGCCTTACTTCTCCCGTTGCGTACCCTACTCGTGGCTGATCTCGCCGTCCACCTGCAGGTACAGCCACTCCTCCGGTGCGTCGTCGCCGTAGTCGGTCATGTCCTCCAGCGTGATGCGGAGCTGCACCGGCTTGTTGCCGGGCACCCGCTGCATGTACTCGCCGATCGCGCGGTCAGCCTCGACGCCGAACCGCTTGAGCAGCTTGCGGATGTCGTTCTGCGTGGCTTCGTTCATTCCAGCTAGTCCTTTTCTACCGGTCCTCATCGCATCGTAGGGGCGGGTCTCAGACCCGCCCCTACATCAGAAATCGCCAGCACAAGCCTAGTGCACCTGCTGCGTCCGGTCCGTGATGGCGCCGCGCTCGGTGAGCGGGATGTCCGCGCCCTCGCGCCCGGCGGGCGGGGCGGTCTTCTCGACGCGCACCGCGCACACCTTGAAGTCGGGGATTTTGGCCCGCGGGTCGATCTTGTTGTTCGTCAGCACATTCGCCGCCGCTTCTGCGAAGTGGAACGGGATGAACACCGTCCCCTCCGGCGAGCGGCCCGTGACGAGCACGCGCAGGAAGATCTCGCCTCGCCGCGACGACACCCGCACCCAGTCATCCGTCGCCAGCCCCAGCCGCCCGGCGTCCTCCGGGTGCATCTCGATGGCTGCCTCGGGCCAGATCACGTCCAGCGCCGAACGGCGCGTCATCGTGCCGCCGTGCCAGTGGTACAGCACCCGCCCGGTCGAGAGGATGAACGGGTACTCTTCGTCAGGCAGCTCGCTGTCGGTGCCGTACTCCAGCTCCCAGAACTTGCCGCGCCCGCGCGGGAAGTCCTCTTCGAACAGGTAGGGCGTGCCGGGATGGTCCTCGCTCGGACAGGGCCAGTGGACGCCGCCCTCGCGCTCAAGCCGTTCGTAGGTAATGCCCCAGAAGTCGGGTGTGACGCGGCGCATCTCCTCCCACACCTCCGACGGGTGCGCGTAGTCCCAGCCCGCCGTCGATGCGATGCCCAGCCGCGCCTCAAGGCGCTTCGCCAGGTCGCACAGGAGCTCCCAGTCGGCGCGGGCCTCGCCCGGCGCCGGAAGCGCCTGCCGGACGCGCTGCACGCGCCGGTCGGAGTTGGTGAAGGTGCCTTCCTTCTCGGCGAACGAGGCGGCAGGCAGAATCACGTCCGCCATCTCGCCCGTCTCGTTGAGGAAAATGTCCTGGCAGACGATGAAGTCCAGCTCCTCCAGCGCGTGGCGGGCGTGGGCGAGGTTCGGCTCGCTCATCAGCGGGTTCTCGCCCATCACGAACATACCCTTGATGCGCCCGTCGAGCGCGCCGTCCACCATCTCGGTGACGGTCAGCCCCGGCTTCGGGTTCAATGTGTTGCCGCCCCACGCCTGCTCGAACTTGTGCCGCACCGTGTCGTCGGTTACAGGCTGGTAGGCGGTGTACACGTTCGGCAGCCCGCCGCTGTCCGAGCAGCCCTGCACGTTGTTCTGCCCGCGCAGCGGGTTCAGCCCGGTGCCCGGCTTGCCGACGTGCCCGCACATCAGCGCGAGGTTGGTGATGGCCAGCGTGTTGTCGGTGCCGTGCGTGCTCTGCGAGATGCCCATGCCCCAGTAGACCGCCGCCGAGCCAGCCTGCGCGTACAGCCGCGCCGCCGCCCGGATGTCCTCGGCGGGCACGCCGGTAATTTCCTCCGCCCACTCGGGCGTGGCGTGCTCCAGCGACTCGACGTAGTCGTCGAAGCCCTCGGTGCGGTTCTGGATGAACTCGTCGTCGTAGAGCTTCTCCGTCACGACGACGTGCGCCATCGCCTGCCAGAGCGCCACGTCCGTGCCGGGGTTCTGGCGCAGCCACAGCGTCGCGAAGTCGGCCAGCTCGATCTGGCGCGGGTCGACGACGATCAGCTTCGCGCCGTTCTTGCGCACGGCCCGCTTCAGGAAGTTGCTGATAACGGGGTGTGTTTCGGTTGTGTTCGAGCCGGTCACGATGAACGTATCGAGGTGCTCCATCTCGGCGATGGAGTTGC
>CAZDLX010000081.1:0-15123 GCA_964506005.1 uncultured Anaerolineae bacterium
TCGCCAGCACCGTGCCGGGGAAGGCGTCGAGCGCCTCCTCGAACCGCTCCCGCGAGGGGATGTCGAGGTGGTTCACCGGCTCGTCGAGCACCAGGCAGTTCGCGCCCTGGGCCACCAGCCGCGCCAGCAGCAGCCGGGCACGCTCGCCGTAGCTGAGCTGCCCCACCGTGACAAAGGCGGCATCTCCGCCGAACAGAAAGAAGTGCAGGAAGCTCCGGGCATCTGTCTCCGACATCGGCGCGGCGTGCAGGATCACGTCCAGCGGTGTCAGCGCCGGGTCGAGCGCCTCCTGCTTCTGCGGCATGTAGCCGAGCCGGACGTTCGCGCCGAGCCGCACCGTGCCTGTCGCCGGCTCGATCTCCCCGACGAGGATGCGCAGCAGCGTGGACTTGCCCGAGCCGTTCGGGCCGAGCAGCGCGATGCGCTCGCCGTGGCGCAGCGTCACGCCAACGTCACGGAACAGCCAGCCCGCCTCGCCGAAGCGGTGCCCGACGCCGTTCAGCGTCGCGACCTCCTGCCCGCCGCGCGGCATCTCGCCGAAGTCGAACCGGAGGCCCCAGCGCTGGCCCGGCTTCTCGACGCGGTCATCCGACTCGAGGTAGCGCTCCAGCTTCTTCTCGCGGGCCAGCGCCTTCTTCGCGACCTTCTTGGCGTAGCGGCGCACGCCCGGCTGGCGCGGGGTGGTGGTCAGCTCCACGCTCTTGGCGTGCATCTTCGTTCGGTGGATGTCGGCGCGCAGGCGGCGCTCTTCGGCCTGCTGGTCCTTCCAGGCCGCCCACTGGCGCTCGTGGGCGGCGGCTTTCGCCTCGGCGTACTCGGTGTAGCCGCCGGGGTATTCCGTCGCCCGGTGGGTGACGTCGTCCAGCTCGACGATGCGGGTCACGGTGCGGTCGAGGAAGGTGCGGTCGTGCGAGACGATCAGCGCCGCGCCGTCGAAGTCCGCGAGAAAGCCCTCCAGCCACTCCAGCGCGTCGATGTCGAGATGGTTGGTCGGCTCGTCGAGCAGAAGCAGGTTCGGAGAGGCCAGCAGCACGGCAGCCAGCCCCGCGCGGGACTGCTCGCCGCCGCTGAGCCTCGCCACCGGCGTGGCGGGGTCGATGTGGTCCAGCCCGAGCTCAGCCAGCAGCGCCTCGACGCGCGGCTCGACGGCGTAGCCGCCCAGCGCCTCGAACTGCCGCTGGGCGCGGTCGTAGGCCGCCAGCAGCCCGTCGAGCTCATCGCCAGTGGCCCCGGCCATCTGCTCGGCCAGCGTCTCGACCTCGCGCCGGGCCGCATCCCAGCCGCCGATGCCTGACCGCACTACCTGCCCGACGGTCGTCCCCGGCGCGGGCTGGATGCCCTGCCGCAGGTAGCCGATCTGCACCGCCGGGTCGATCTGCACCTGCCCGGCATCGGCGCGCTCCTCCCCGGTGACGATGCGGAGCAGCGTCGTCTTGCCGCTGCCGTTCGGCCCGACGAGCCCCACGCGCTCGCCTGCATTGACGACGAACGAGACGTCTTCGAGGACGGTCTCGATGCCGTATGACTTTGAAACGTGGTTGATAACCAGCATAACCCTCACTCCAATACCATTCTGCGGGAAAACAAAAACTGCCGCACAGCTCATCGCTGCACCGCAGGCTGCCGTGCACCACGCCGGAATGGGCCACCCGCCGCGCTAGCCGGCAGGGGGATGGAGCTTCCGCTTACGCGCAGTGCGTTATAGGGTTGAAATGCGGGTCATCCTCACCACATCCTTCTGGGGACGCGCTTGCCAGGCGCGACCGGGATACGATTATGCGCCGATTATATCGCATATGGGCGGGGGAGCAAGCCGCGGGGACCTCACCCCCTGCACGCTTCGCGGGCTTCCCCCTCTCCGTGCCACAGAGAGGGGGAAGGGGTCCGCACGATGTTCGCAGACGACCAATCACTATGTCTCGTTGGAGCTGTTTTCGTTCAGAATCGCCGTCATCGTGGCAGCATCGACGTTGCCCCCGCTGAGGATCACTCCCACGCGCGGCGGCTGGCTGATCGTCAGGCAGGCTTCTGCCTCCGGTTCCAGCACGCGCAGCGCCCCGGCGAACAGGGCCGCGACGCCCAGCGCGCCCGAAGGCTCTACGACGAGCTTGGCCCGGTAGAACAGGAAGCGCACCGCCTCGCGGATCTGGGCCTCGCTGACCGTCACCATCGCGTCGACGTGCTCCAGCACCAGCGGAAAGGTCAGCTCGCCGAGCGAGGACGTGCGCGTGCCATCGGCGATGGTCGGCGGGTTGTGGACGATCTGCAGGATGCCCGTGCGGAAGGAGCGCACCGCGTCGTCGGCGACCTCCGGCTCCACGCCGATCACGGTGCAGCCGGGGCTGGCGCCCTTCGCCGCAATCGCCGAGCCGCTCAGCAGCCCGCCGCCACCGCACGGCACGAGCAGCGCGTCGAGCGGCCCGACCTCGCCGATGAGCTCCAGCGCCGCGGTGCCCTGCCCCGCGATGATGTGCGGGTGGTCGAACGGCGGGATGATGGTGAGCCCGCGCTCGGCGGCGAGTTCTTCGGCAATCTGCCTGCGGTCGCCGGTGGCGGGGTCGTAGCCGACGACGGTCGCGCCGTAACCCTCGGTGGCGGCTCGCTTGGTCGCGGGAGCGTCGTCCGGCATGACGATGGTCGCCGGGATGCCGAGCTCCCGCGAGACGAGCGCGACGGCCTGCGCGTGGTTGCCCGACGAGTAGGTGATGACGCCGCGCGCCCGCCCGGCTTCGGAGAGCTGGCTGATGGCGTTGTACGCGCCCCGGTATTTGAACGCACCGCCGCGCTGGAAGTTCTCGCACTTGAGGAAGACCTGCGCGCCGGTCCGTGCGTCGAGCGTGCGGGAGGCCACCACCGGCGTGCGGTGGGCCTTCCCGGCGAGGCGTCCTGCAGCGGCTTGGATGTCGGGGAAGGATACGGCAGTCTGGTTCACAGTGGGTTCTCCGGGTCATCTGCCCAGCAGTAAGGGTTGGCGGCGATGTAGTCACGTGTCGCCGCCAGTTCGCGGTCGTTGCGGATGATGCGTTCGTAATAGCTGCGCTGCCAGACCGGCAGGCCCGGCGTGCCGCGGTGTTCGTTGATGGCCTTTGTAGCCGCCGATTTGAACGAGCGCACAATTGCCCCTAGTGATCCGGCACCGACATGGGGTTCTCGCTCAGAATCTTGTCGTAGGGGCGCAGCATGCTGCGCCCCTACCGCCGGGTATTCGCAAATTAAGATGATCCCGTGAACGTGATTCGGCATCACGATCACCTTATCCAACACCACATGCGGAAAATGCGCGGGGATTGCGTCCCAGCACGCCCGCACGATTTCGCCCGCCGCACTCAGATGCACCTCGCCGTCAACCACCGTGCCGAGGAGGCACTGGCGCTGATGCGTGCAGATCGTGACGAAATACGCGGCGGGATGCGCGTAATCCCACGTGCGAACGCGGATGGAACGCCGCCGGCGGCGGCCAGGGCCGTCGTCCATCGCCTTAAAACAGCAGCACCTCGACCCGCTCCCCCGCCTCGAGGCCGGTCGCGTTCAAGGGGACCTTTAACAGCCCGTCGGCGTGGACCAGCGTGAAGATCAGGTTGCTCTTGAAGAAGATCGGATCGGCGACGAGGTCGCCGTCGCGCTCGACGAGGCGTGTCGGCACGTAGTCCTCGCGGCCTGCCGTGCTCGCGACGTTGGCCGCCAGCGGCACGCGGACGCGGCGCATGGGCGGGGCTGCCGCGCCCTGCAGCCGGTAGATCACCGGGGTGCAGACCATCAGGAACTGCACGAACGCGCTGACCGGGTTGCCCGGCAGACCGATCAACGGGATGCCGTTCCCCACGCCGAGGATGGTCGGCTTGCCCGGCTTGGTCGCGATGCCGTGCACCAGCACGCCCGGCTCGCCGAGCCGGTTGTACACGTCGGCGGTGACGTCGCGCACAGAGACGGAGCTCCCTGCCGAGAGCACGACCATATCCGCGCCCTGCTCGATGGCCTCGTGGGTGCGGGCGAGGATCGTGTCGAAGTCGTCGGGCAGGATGCCGCCCCGTATCGCGACCGCGCCCGCCTGCTCCGCCAGCGCGCTGATCGTGTAGCTGTTGATGTCGCGCACCTGGCCGGGCTGCGTCTGCTCGGCGGGCGGGATAACCTCGTCGCCCGTCGCGAACACGACCACGCGGGGCCGCCGCGCGACGCGCACCTGCGTAATGCCGACCGCCATCAGCCCGCCGATGTCCTGCTCGCGCAGGCGGTGGCCCTGCGGCAGGATGAGATCGCCCGTATTGATGTCCTCACCCGGCTGGATGACGTTCTCGCCCTCGGCGACGGGCCGCCGCACCTCGACCTCCTGCTCGCCGGTCCGGTTGGTGTTCTCGATCATCACGACCGCATCCGCGCCATCGGGCACGTTGCCGCCGGTGTGGACCACCGCCAGCTCGCCGGGGTTGAGCGAGAAGCCCGCCGCGCGGCCCATCGGTACCTCGCCGGCGAGCTTCAGGTAAGCCGGGAGCGTATCGCTCGCACCGTGAGTGTCCTGCGCGCGCACGGCGTAGCCGTCAACCGTACTGCGGCGGAACTCCGGCAGGACCTGCGGCGAGCGGATCTCCTCCGCCAGCACGCGGCCAATCGCCTGCTCTGCCGGCAGCGTCTCGACGTCACCCAGCGGCTCGACGTGGGCCAGAATCCGGGCGCGGGCTTCCTCAGGTGGAATCAGGTTGAAGAACTCGGGCATGATCAGCTTCCTTCTGGCTATCAGGTTGCGACGGAGCAGTTCAGATCACGGTCTGATAAGCGTAATTTCCCATTTACAGGCACACGGTGGGTCGCATATGCTCGGGTCAGGCTCGACGAAACCCGATCCCCGGCCACCACAGGAGCGGCCCACCATGCACGACTACGTCCTCATCGTTGACGACGACCCCGACGTGCGGTCTTTCATGAGCAGTGCCATCGACCTCTACGGCATGGCAGCGCGCAACGCCGCCGATGGGCAGCAGGCGCTGGCAATGATACGCGAGCAGCCGCCGAGCGCCATCATTCTCGACCTGCTGATGCCGGCGATGAGCGGCTTCTCCACGCTGTCGCACCTGCAAAATGACCCCACTTCACGAAGTATACCTGTTATCGTCGTCTCCGGGTTGGCCGCCGCCGGGGGTGACGTGCAGCGGCTGCCCGGCGTGGTCGGCGTGATGCGCAAGGCCGCCTTCTCGCTCGACGACCTGTTCACGATGCTGAACAAGGCAGGGCTCAAGGGGGCACGCGCGAATTAGACCTCTGTTCAAGGCGCAACCCCACCCCTGACCTCGCTGCGACAATGTCGCAGCGAGCCCATCCCCTCCCCGCTGGCAGGGAGGGGGACGGGTCAAGCCCACATGTGGAACACACTCTACCCGCCCAGCTCGACGAGGTGCACCTTCCCCAGCAGCGAGGCGTCCAGCGCGCCGGGCGCGGCGTCATCGGGCAGTGCGTCGAGCGCATCTCGCAGGCGGAGCGCATCCGCCCGCAGCCGGGCGACGTCCACGCCCTGGCATACCGGCGGCAGCTCGTTGAGCCACTGCAGGCTGCGCAGGATTACCTTGTACGCACCCCGGTAGTTCCCCCGTGTCACCTGATAGTAGGCGACGCCTACCTGGAGGATGGCGCGGTACAGCTCGCGGACCGGGCCCGTTTCCTCCATCCACAGCTCTTCAAACAGATCGTGCTGTCGGTAGTACGCCCCGGCGTTGAACAGCTTAATCGCCTCGCGGGCGCGCGGCGGCAGCGGCCCTCCACAGGCCGCTTCGAGTGCCTGTACCGTCTCGGGCGACAGGCCCCGTGCCGATTCTCGGACAAGTTGAGGTAGGCGGACGGCAAGCGCCGCGGGGCTTAGTGCGATGTCTGCGCCTGCGGCCTCCCCCGCCTGCCTGACCTCGCTGCTGGATGCCACCAGCACGACGGGGATGCGGCGCGTGGCGGGGCTGGCCTTCGGCGTCGTGACCCAGCCCTGCCAGCCCTCGGCATCGCCATCCACGAGCACCAGCGCGGCGTGCTCGTCCGCCAGCCGCGCGACGTAGCCTGTCCGCCCGGCGAGCTGCACCAGCCGCGCGCCGAGCCCGCCGACTGCCGCTGCCACCTCGGCGCACCACACGGGCGCGCCGGTAACGACGACGACAGGTTCATCCACGCCAGCTACTGCTCCGCCTCGGCGGGCAACCATTTGATCGTGCAGCCGACGAGCTCGGTTTCCTCGACCGGCGGGCGCTCGTTCGCCAGCACCGCGGCAATGGCATCGCGCAGGTAATGGAACTGCACCTGATCCGGGTCGGCGTGGTTGTCGTCTACTGCGCCGTGATAGCGCAGAATGTCGCCGGGGCTGAACAGGAACACCTCCGGGGTGTGGGTCGCGCCGTAAGCGGTAGCAACCTCCTGCTTGCTGTCGTGCAGATAGGGGAAGGTATACCCCTTCTCCTCGGCCCGCTCCCGCATCGCCTCGAAGCCATCGCCGGGCTGCTGGTTGGCGTCGTTCGAGCCGATGGCCAGGAACTGCACGCCCTGGCCGGCGAACTCCGCTTGCAGCGCGATCAGACGGTCCTCCCACGCCTGCACATAGGGGCAGTGGTTGGCGATGAAGATCACCGCCAGCGCCTTGCGGTCGCCGTAGTCGACGAGGGAGTGCAGTCTGCCGTCCACACCGGGCAGGGTAAACGGGATCGCTTCGTCGCCAATCGTGATGTTCGCCATGTATGGTTTCCTCTCTGCGGGCCGGGCAAGGCGAGCGCCGGGGCGTCTGCCGTTCCCCGGACTCTGCCCGGATTCTAGCCGCGCGGCAGAGGCCGATCAACCGGAGTAATAGCCCCTCTGTGCCTTCTGTGACGCACTTCCGGGGTGCGGTACAATCCGCTGATGGGAGCCCATGCCGGGCCTCACCCTGACACTGTCCCTGCACCGCACACATCCGAAGGAGATTGGCGACGTGGCACAGCTCATCAACATCGCGGATATCGCCCAGCATGACGGCGAGGAGGTCACCGTTCAGGGCTGGCTCTACAACAAGACCGACAAGGGCCGGCTGCAGTTCCTGCTGGTCCGCGACGGTACCGGCACCGCGCAGTGCGTGGTCTTCAAGAAGGGTGTCAGCGAGCAGGTGTTCGCGGATGCGCTGGCGCTCACGCAGGAGTCGTCGCTGCGTGTCACCGGCACCGTGCGGCAGGACGACCGCGCGCCCGGCGTGCCCGGCGGCTACGAGATCGGCGTGACAGACCTCGAAACCATCCAGATCGCCGAGTCTTATCCCATCACCCCGAAAGAGCACGGCACAGAGTTCCTGATGGACCACCGCCACCTGTGGATCAGGTCGTCACAGCAGTGGGCGGTGCTGCGCATCCGGGCGACGGTCATCCGTGCGATCCGCGAGTGGCTGGATGGCAACGGCTTCCTGAACGTCGATACGCCCATCATCACGCCGACCGCCGGCGAGAACACCACGTCGCTGTTCGAGGTTGACTACTTCGACGAGCCCGCCTACCTCGCCCAGACGGGGCAGCTCTACAACGAGGCCAACATCATGGCCTTCGGCAAGGTGTACGCCTTCGGGCCGACCTTCCGCGCCGAGAAGTCGAAGACGCGCCGCCACCTGACCGAGTTCTGGATGGTCGAACCGGAGCTGGCCTACTGCTCACTTGAGGAACTGATGGACCTCGAAGAGCAGTTCGTAACGCACATCGTCAAGACGGTTCTGGAGCGCAACCAGAACGAGCTTAAGGTGCTGGAGCGTGACACCAGCGCGCTGGAGCGGATCGAGCCGCCCTTCCCTCGCGTCAGCTATGACGAGGCGCTTGAGATCATCGGGAAGATCCGCGACGAAACCGAGGACCCCGAGCAGAAGGAACTGCTGAAGATCGAGTGGGGGCAGGACTTCGGCTCGCCGCACGAGACGGTGCTGACAAAGCAGTTCGACAAACCGGTGTTCGTATACCACTTCCCCACGGCGGCCAAGGCGTTCTACATGACGCCCGTCGAGGGGCGACCTGAGGTGTGCCGCAGCGTGGACCTGCTCGCGCCGGAGGGCTACGGCGAGATCACCGGCGGCAGCGAGCGCATCGACGACCCCGACCTGCTGAGACAGCGCATCGACGAGTACGGCGTCAACCCGGAGCATTATCAGTGGTACATCGACCTGCGGCGCTATGGCAGCGTGCCGCACGCCGGGTTCGGGCTGGGCGTCGAGCGAACCGTGGCCTGGCTGTGTGGCATCGATCATCTGCGCGAGGCCAGCCCCTTCCCGCGTATGCTGCGCCGGATGTACCCATAGGCGGGATCGGGCTTGCAGACATTGACTCAGCAATGTAGAGGTAGCTCGTAATGGCAGATTTTGACTCCGAAGTGCTGGTAATTGGCGGCGGCCCGGCGGGGCTCTCCGCGTCGCTGTACCTCGCCCGCTACAACCGCTCGGTGACGCTCTTCGACGGCGGTCAGGGGCGCTCCTCATGGGCGCAGACGGCGCACAACTACCTCGGCTTCCCCGGCGGCATAGAGGCGCGTGAGCTGCGCCGCCTGGGGCGAGCACAGCTAGCCGAGTACGATCATGTCACCATCGTCGAGGATACGCGCATCCGGGAGATGGCCCACGCCGAGGGCGGGTTCATCGCGCGCGCGAATGGCGGTGAGTGGCGCGGGCGGGCCGTGATACTCTGCACCGGAGTCGTGGACTACTGGCCCCAGTTCCCCGGCTGGCAGGAATACGTCGGGGTCAGCATGTTCTGGTGCATCACCTGCGACGGCTACAGCTCGCGGGGGATGAAGCTGGTCGTGGTCGGCAACACAGACCACGCCGCCGTCACAGCGCTGCAGCTCAAGCGGTTCACCGACGACGTGACGATTATCACCAACCAGGCTGAGTGTCACATCAGCACCGACGAGCAAGAGAGGCTCGCACGCGGCGGGATTCCCCTCATTCACGACTCAATCTTTTCGGCGGAAGGTGAGAACGGGCAGTTCAGGCTGCTGCTGACAAGCAGCGGCAGCGCTATTCCACTCGACAGGCTGTTCAACCAGCAGGGTGCGCGCCCGCTGGTGCAGCTTGCGCTCGACCTCGGCGTGGCGCTCGACGAGAATGGCTACATCTGTGTGGACAGCGAGCAGAAAACCAACGTGCCGGGCGTCTATGCGGCGGGCGACGTGGACGGGCTGCACAGCCACCAGGTCACGACCGCGGTGCACGAGGGCGCACAGGCAGCATCGGCGGCGAACTACTACCTCTACCCACCCGATCTCAAGCATGATTAGGCGAGCGGGCTCATCTCCGTACGGACAATCGCGTAATCGGCAATACGCAGGTAGGGGCGGGTCTAATGATGCGATCGATGCCTTGCATCGCGCATCACGACCCGCCCCATTGCTGTCAAGTAAAGATGATCTGATGACCAAGGCGCCACCCCCTCTGAGGTTGCTTCGCAACCCCATCTCCCCCTGTGAGGGGGCGAAGGGGGGCTGGCTGCGGCTGCGGTCCAATCTACAGACAATCACTATCTGCCCCCTGAAAGGGGGAAGTGGCGACGTTCGCGAAGCGAACGGCGTCGAAGGGGGTCTTAAGCGGGTTTACACAAGCCACTTGTCGTGAGTTTACAGGCATGGGGCAGGTCCAATATCGCCGAGACCACGCCCGTTGTAATGCCATCTGTAAGATCAGCCGCTGCCGCTGGACGGCGAACCCCCGCACCCAGCCCGTCAGCTTACTACACGAAGACGGTGCCGCCTCACTCAGGCCAACTCCACAGATTGGTAATCCGCCGGGCCGGTGCCGGGGAACAGCTCCGCGACCAGCTCAGGCGCATAGCGGCGCACCATCTCCGTCGTGATCTGGCGCGTCCCGGCGATCTCGGCGTACAGCTTGCCGCTCTCGCGCAGCGTGCGTTCCTGCGTCTCGAAGTCCACGTCGTACAGCCCGAAGCGGAAGCGCGGGTCGTACCCTTCCGCCCACTCGAAATTGTCTACCAGGCTCCAGAAGTAGTAGCCGCGCACCGGCCAGTTGAAGTTCACCGCCCGCCAGACGTGCCGCAGGCTCTCCAGCAGCCAGCGCGCGCGCCGGCTGTCGAACTCGTCGGGCACACCGTTCTCGGTGATCACTACCGGTAGCCTGAACTGGCGGTACAGCCGCGCGATGTTGTCGAACAGGCCGCCCGCGTAGAGCTCACCCCACGACTCGGGGCCGCGCTCGGCGCCGGACCGCACGCCGTACACAATGCCGAGGCTCTTCAGCGCGCGCGGGTTGAACTCCACGTCGTAGCGAGCGTAGTAGTTCAGGCCAACCCAGTCCAGCGTATTGCGGGCCTGGTCGAGCCGCTCGCGCCGCCCGACGATGGGCCGGAAGTCGCCGGTATGCAGCGCGTCGAGCGTGATGCCGTTAAACGCGCGGTCGAGCAGGCGCGTCGCCAAGTGGTCGAGCGGGCTGCGGGAGGCAGGCCGCCAGATGGCGATGTGCTTGGCCAGCCCAACCTGCGCCTGCGGCTGCAGATCGTGGATGACGGAGTAGGCCAGCGCGTGCGCCTGGAGCATGTGCTTGACGACCCGGAAGTACGCACTGAGATCCGTCATGCCCGGCGGCCACTTGCCGATAAAGTAGCTGTGCGAGGCGTAGACGTTCGGCTCGTTGATCGTGCACCACGTCGTGCACAGGTCGGCTAGGTCGGCGACGGTCTTCTTCACGAAGTTCGCGAACCACTTCGGTGAATCGGGGTGCAGCCAGCCGCCCCGGTGAGCCACCCACATGGGGTTCGTGAAGTGGTGCAGGGTGACCATCGGCTCGATGCCCGCCGCCCGCAGGCTCTTCAATATCTCGCGGTAGCGGTCGAGCGCGGCGTGGTTCCACTGGCCCTCGCGCGGCTCGATCCGGCTCCACTCAACGGACAGCCGGTGCGCGTTGTTGTTCAGCGCAGCCATGCGCTCGACGTCTTCCCCGGCGCGGCCTGCCCACCACTGGCACGCATCACCCGAGATGTGGTCGCCAAACACGCGCCCGCCGCCCTTGTGCTCCCAGTCCCACCAGTCGTTGTTCTTGTTGTCGCCCTCGACCTGGTGGGCGGAGGTCGCCGTGCCCCACAGGAAGTCGGGCGGGAAGTTGAACGTTGCCTCGGCCATGCGAACCTGCTCTCGCTGCTAATCGATGGGCTTCAGTTCAAAGACGATCACGTCCCGCAGATTGCCCTGCACGTCGGGCGCCTGGCGCGTGTGGTAGCCGATGTACGTGAACTCGCCGATGTACTCGACGTAACCCGGCCGGGTGTACTCGAACAGGTGGAGCTCCTTGCCGAGCTCGACGTGATCCCGGATCTGCCGGTTCCCACGCACGAACGTCTGGTCGCCGAGCTGGCCCTCACCGGTATAGTGGAACACACCGTCGGGCGTCCAGCGGTCGGTATAGCCGTAGTCGCCGCCTGTCGCGCTCATGAACAGCATGATGAACGGGTAATCGCCCGGCGTGCTGATGCCGCCCTGCTCCTGGCCTCCAAATACTGCGTGCAGGTCGCGCCGCCGGAACTCCTGCCCCTTCTTGAACCGCATGTCGCTCTCCTTCGCCACACAGCGCAAACGTTCAGCGCCCCGCAAACCGCTTCCAGAGCAGTGCCCGGCCCGGCTCCGGCTGGCCGTAGCCCTCCGGCACTTCCTCGAAGCCCAGCCGCCGGTACAGCCGCATCGCAGGGTTAGCCTCCAGCCCGCCGATGATCAGCAGCAGCGAGCCGGCGCTGCGTGCCTGCTGCTCGGCGAAGCCGACAAGCGCCGCCCCGATGCCCTGACCCCGCCGCCCCGGCGCGACGGCGACCTGCTGCACGACGTGGTACGGGGCGAGCAGGTCGGGCGTGGGCTCCAGCCACAGCACCCCGGCGACCTCGCCGCTCTCGACGGCCACCCACCACTCGCCGGGCTTCGCGTCGAGCGCCGCCGTGCAGGCCGCCCACTCGCGCGCGCAGTAATCTGCGTCCGGTGTGTAAGCTGCCTGCTCGCGCAGCCCGGCATTCAGAATGGCGCGAGCCGCTGGCTCATCCGTGGCAGCGTCGTAGCGCCGGATCGCCGGCACGCCCCTACTCCGCCAGCACGGCCTGCGCCATGCACTCCTGCGCGCCGGTATCCACAAAGCCAACGTCCACGGCGAGGTCGTAGGAAGCGTTGTTGTCTTCCGAGACGCTGTACAGCGGCGTTACGCGGAGCTTCAGCAGCTCGGCAACCACCGCCTTCACCACCGAACGCCCAAACCCGCGCCCGCGCGCCGGCGGCTCGACGCGCACAAACACCTCGGCGAAGATGGGCGAGCGCCAGTTCACCCCGGCAGTCGCGACAGGCTGGCCGCCGCGCCGTACCTCGGCGCGCGGGTTGCCGTCGGCGTCCTTGCGCGTCACGACGAGGGCGTTCATCTCGGGGCGGTAGCGCGCCGGGTCGAGACGAAGGATGTTGTTGTGAACCTCGTCGGTGAGCGTCACATGCTCGGAGATGCGCTTCACCAGCCCGGTCGGCACAACCATCAGATAGGGGCGGCCCGGCACCAGCGTATCGTTGAGCAGCGACGGGATCGGGTCGTTAGAGCCGCGCACGCGCACCGTCACAAGCTGCCGGAACAGGTCGAAGCCCGTCTGGCAGCGGGCGGCGAAACCGTCCACGAGGCCGCTCGCGTCGTGGTGAGTGACCAGCGTAGTGCGGGCTGCGGCGTGATGGAGGGCGTAATAGCTGGCGAGCCCGTCAGCCGGATCGAACTCGTTCAGCAGGTCGCGAATCTCGTCGCGCATCCGGGCGAGGGTTGCGCCCGTAGAGGTTGTCGTCATGAATAGATTGTCACTCAGGTTCTGTTTCCGGGACTGTTCTCGCGGGAATTATAGTATGGCCCGGCGCGCAATCCAAACCCGCCCTCAACGTTCGACACGCCCGGAGGCGTCCAGCGGTTCGGCCTCCCGCAGGAAGCTCTGGAGCGTCTCACAGGTCTCGTCGAGCGAGTCGCGCCGCATAGCGTAGCTGCGCTCTTTACCCTCGGCCAGGGTCATGTGGACGAGCCCGGCGAGGCGCAGCGTCTTGAGGTGGTGCACGACGGTCGGCGCGCGCAGCCGCAGCCGGTGGGCGAGCTGCGTTGGGGTGAGCGACTCGGCGGCCAGGTATTGCAGGATCTTCAGCCGGGTGGGGTCCGACAGCGCCTTGAGCGCCCGCAGCAGCCCTTCGGGTATGACCTCGCCAGGGATCAGCGACGCTTCCGGAGGGCGCGCCCCGAACAACACCAGCATCCGGTTGTCCGGCAGTTGGTACAGAAAGACGAGCGGGGCCGCCCAGTACGACGGCGCGAAGATCAGCTCGTCCATCTTCTCCACCATCTCCATCGAGATGCCGTGCGAGAGCTCTTCGAACAGCTCCGCGATGGGCATTGTCTCGGCGAGTGCGGCGGCGTCGCGGTAGGCTTGTTGCAGCGCCGGGTAGATGCGCCGCTCCTCCTCGGCAAAGAAGGCTTCGAAGTAGGCACGCAGCGCGCGCAGGTACCGCTCCCCGAACTCGACAGGGCGTGTCCAGGTGTCAAGGATGGCGGCGACCTTCTTGCGCGGCGGCACGTGAATATCCTCCCGCGTCTCGCGGAAGGCCGCATACAGCGACTCGACGTCACGCTCGTCGAACTGCCCCGTCTCCATCGTCTTCAGCAGGACAGCCTCAGCCTCGCCGACGCGATAGCCCGGCAGGATCGCCCGCACGAGCCGCTCGCCCACCGGGATACGCTCCAGCTCGCGCAGGGCAATCTCGGCAGACTTCGGCGCGGGGAGCTGCGAGCACCAGTGCAGCGGCGGCCCGAGCTCTACCTGGCCCACATACTGCTCCAGGAACTCCCGCTCCGCAGCCGGCAGCCGCGACCGCATCCCCGCCGCCCACACGCCGCGCAGCCCGAAATCGGCAGGTTTGTGAAGCACATACAGGCTGGTGAAAAAGTCGTAGACGGTGCCGAAGTCCCAGGTCAGCCGGGGAGGTGCCATAAACGTCTCCTCGCGAGCTTGTGACGAGTGCGCGCTTACTACTGTACCCCACACCCCCGGAAACACAACTAGCATCACGCCTCTGCTGGCGCAGAGGCGTGGGGCGTTAACAAGACTCAGGGCGGCGCGGCCCGGCATGCCTCACGCCGCCCTGCTGGCGCTGACCGCTCTGCCCGCTAACAAAGCGGCCGATGCCACGGGAGTGCTTATGCTAGACAGTTGTTGATTAGACAACGGTCTAGCAATAAGCATAGTGCATCGCGCCGGACATGTCAAGTGGTCGTCGCATGGTGATTTTGCTCACCAGACACCGGTTTGATCTGCTGGTAAAATGGATCGGATGCATCGACAGCAAGAGAGGGACTTCATGAAAGGGCTGAAACGAATGGGCCTCATTACCGGCGCGATCATCGTCGCGCTCGCGGCACTCATTATTGTGGGGCTGCAGATCAAGCCGGCGTCGTTTCCCGGCTATCCCTCACAAACCACGCCGCTGGAGACCGTTTCCCTCCCGGACGATCTGCCCGAGCCGGTACAGCGCTTCTACCGGACGATGTACGGCGAGGAGATTCCCGTGATCCACTCGGCCGTGCTGACCGGCACCGCCCGCCTGCGCCCGATGGGCTTCACCATGCCGGGCCGGTTCCGCTTCACGCATGATGCCGGCCAGGCCTACCGCCACTACATCGAGGCGACGCTCTGGGGCGTGCCGGTGATGAAGGTCAACGAGCGGTACCTGGACGACGTCGGGCGGATGGAGCTGCCCTTCGCCACCGTCGAAGACCAGCCCAAGACGAATGCGGCGGCCAATCTCGGCCTGTGGGGCGAGTCTCTCTGGCTGGCGCCCATCTTTGTCACCGACGCGCGGGTGCGCTGGGAGCCCATCGACGCGACGCACGCCCGGCTGATCGTGCCCTTCGAGGACGACGCTGAGGACGAGTTCACCGTGACGTTCGACCCTGAGACGGGGCTGATCTCGCGGATGGAGGCCATGCGCTGGAAAGAAGCGGACTCCCCCGAAAAGACGCTCTGGATCCTCGACGCCCTGCGCTGGGAAACCGTTGATGGCCGCCCTCTGCTCGTCGAGAGCCAGGTCACCTGGGCGGATGACGGCAAGCCCTGGCTGGTAATTACCGTCGAGGACATCGTCTACAACGTGGACGTGTCAGAA
>CAZDLX010000082.1:0-4660 GCA_964506005.1 uncultured Anaerolineae bacterium
GCAGACGGTCAGCAAGCAGACGGTCAGCAAGCAGACGGTCAGCGTGCAGACGGTCAAGACCGTGACCGCCGCGGGCTGGGTGCTCGACGTGCTGGGCGTGCCCTACGGCGGCCCGTATGGCGGGCGCGATGCCGAGGGCGAGTACTTCACGCCCGAGTCCGACCTGTGGCTGGAGCGCATCCCGCGCCGCCCGGTGGTGTACTACCACGGGCTCGACGAAGCGGACAGCGCGCCGCAGGTCATCGGCGAGGAGCTTGGCTGGGAGCGCCGCGAGGACGGCGTATGGTTCCGCGTACAGCTCGACCGGGCGAGCGCGCTGGCCCGGCGCATCTGGGAGGCCGCGCAGCGAGGGCTGGCCCGCGCCTCCTCCGGCGCCATCGGCCACCTGGTCCGCACCGCGCCAGATGGCCGAATCCTGGTCTGGCCCATCGGCGAGCTCTCGCTGCTGGACGCCCGCGAGCACCTGCCCGCCAACCCGTATGCCGTCGCCGTGCCGCACGGCGCAAGCATGCCGCACGGCGCAGGCGCGCCGCACGCTGTTGGCGTGCCGTATACCGTCGCCGCGGCCCATGCCAAGGCGCTGTTCGCGGCGGCGGGGCTCGGTGTGGCGTTCGACACAGCCGCAGGAACCCCCACCCAGCCGACCGGAGGTCGGCTCTTCCTCCCCCTTGCAAGGGGGAGGTGTCCAACCCGTAGGGTTGGGCGGAGGGGGTTAAATAGCGGCCAACCAATGAGCGAGACACACCCAGACTCACCAACCACATCACCGCACACAAAGGAGACCGATCACTTGGACGAACAGACCATCCGCGACATCCTCCGGCAGGAGATCACCTCGGCGCTCGACGGGCTGGCCGCCGAGCCCGGCCCACGGGCCATGTTCATGACGCGCACCGCCCCGGCGGTCATCACCGGGCGCGGCGAGCCGGCGCTCACCGCCAACGGCACGCCGTTCGTGGACGCGATCAAGGCGCTGCGCCAGGGCCGCTTCGACGTGGTGCGCTTCCAGCTTGCGGGTAAGGCGCTCGGCGAGGGCACGGACAGCGCGGGCGGCTACCTCGTGCCGGCGGAGCACAGCGGCCAGCTCGTGAAGATGCTCTCGGCGCGCGGCGCGGTCCGCGCGGCGGGCGCGACCGTCCTCCCGATGGCCAGCGACACGCTGCAGATCCCCGCACAGACCGGCGGCGCAACCGCCTACTGGGTCGCCGAGAACGCGCAGATCACCGCGTCCGACCAGACGTGGGGGCAGGTGGACCTGCAGGCGAAGAAGCTCGCCGCGCTGACGAAGCTCTCCGCCGAGCTGTTCGAGGACAGCGACCCGCAGGTCGAGGCGCTTGTCATGGCCGACCTCGCTCGCGTGCTGGCGCTTGAGGAGGACGTGAAGTACCTGCGCGGCGACGGCGAGAACAACACGCCGACCGGCCTGGAGTACATCAGCGGGGTGAACGTGGACGCGGCGACGCTCGGCGAGAACGGCGGCACGCCCAGCTTCGACGACCTCGCCGACATGATCGCCCGGCTCGACTCGAACGACGTGCCGCTGGAGGGCCGCGCCTGGATCGCCCACCCGCGCACGCTCAACTCGCTGCGCCAGGTCAAAGACGAAGTCGGCAGCTACCTGTGGGCCGACCCTTCCGCGCCCGGCGAGCCGCCCACGCTGTGGGGCTGCCCGGTGTATACCACCACGGCGATCCCGCTCGACGAGACGCAGGGCACGAGCACGGACTGCTCGACGCTGTACCTCGGCTGCTGGCCGGAGTTTGTCATCGGGCAGCGCAAGGCGCTTGAGCTGCGCGCCAGCGACGCGGCGGGCAACGCCTTCGAGTATGACCAGGTGTTCATCCGGGCCATCATGCGCGTGGACGCCAACGTGCGCCACGCGGAGTCGTTCGAGGTGCTGAAGGGCGTCCGGGCGCAGCCCTAGGTGTTCAAAGGCGGAACCCCACCCCCGTCGTTTCGTCTGTGGCGGAACGACACCGCCTCCCTGTTGGCGGGGTAAGGGGGCGACCGCCTGCGGTAGTCGATGGGGATGGGGTAGCCCGGATATCGGAGATGCGGCACGCCTGACCTGACAGCGCCTAGGGCGAGGGAGTGCCAGGGTAGGTGTGCCGCACCTGTCATGATAGCAGAGAGTTCGGCGCGAGATGGTGAAGACTTCATGAAGAAAGCCTGAACTTCTCGTGTAGACCGCGTGCTGCTGATGTTTCCGAGGAATGAATGAAAGGATGTGCCATGACGGATACCAGTTATGCCTCGCTTGAGGACGTGAAGACCTACCTGCGCATCACCGGCAGTGCCGACGACACAATGCTGGCGTCGCTCGTTGCGACTGCCAGCCGCCTCGTCGAGGACCACTGCGGGCGGCACTTCGACACCTGGACGGGCACCCGCCGCTACGAGATCGGCAAGGCGTTCATCACCGGGCACACGCTGCTGCTCGACGCCGACCTGCTCGCGCTCGACGAGCTGACCAACGCGGACGGCACACCCATCGACCCCGCCGCCGTGCTCCTGCGCCCGGTGAACTGGCCGCCCTTCTTCGGCCTCTCGCTGCGCGAGGAGAGCGGGCTCGCGTGGGGTACGGACGGCGTCATCGAGGTGACCGGCACCTGGGGCTACGACGAACGCGTGCCCGAGCAGGTCAAGCATGCGACGGTGCGGCTTGCGGCGTGGCTCTACCGCCAGCGCGACCAGACCGGCGAGCAGCCAGGCCTCCCGCGGGACGTGCGCGAGCTGCTGGTGCCGTTCTGCCGGCTGCGCTTTCGAGCCGCGCACGAGCTCATGCCGAACAAGTGAGGGCGGACACGATGAGCTGGAGAACCGCGCTGGCGAATCTGGCCGCAGTGCCCGTGCCGGGCGTCGTGACGAGCTACGACCTCGCCACGCTGCCCGACGTGCTGCCCGCCGCGCACCTGCCCGCGCTCGTGCCCGCCTTTCCGAACGGCGGCGGGGCGCTGGAGGCGGGGCAGGGCCTCTCGACGCTGACGTATGACGGCGGCGCGTGGCGGGCCGCGCTGGCCGTGGACCACGTGCTGTACTGGACGCCGGTGGCGGCGAGCGGCGGCCTGCAGGCGGTGCTGCCCTGCCTCGTCGAGGCGGTGGACGCCTACCTCGCGGCGCTGTGTGTGGACGGCACGCTCGGCGGGGCGCTGCTCGAGGCGCTCGTCGTGGCGCGGGTGAGCGCCGGCGTGCAGGAGTACGGCGGCGTGGCCTACTACGGCGCGCGCTTCCGGCACCAGTGGGTGATCACGGTTGGAGAGTGAGTCTTGATGACTCGGTGCCACCCCCTTTGCCGACCCTACGGGTCGCCATTTCCCCCTAAAAGGGGGCAAGGGGTGTCACGCCGAGTGATCGCCCGAATGTGCGTGGCGAGCCGCCTTCGCCCCCTGAAAGGGGGAGATGGGCTTGCGAAGCAAGCTCAGAGGGGGTCTTAAGGAGATGTAACAGAACACGATGCCTGTACCTACCTACACCATCGAGATCATGCAGACGCCGACTACCTGGGTGGACGTCACCGCTGACTGGGCCAGCGCCGAGCCGCTGGTCGTCGAGCGGGGCATTGAGCCCGGCGGGCGCGTTGCCGGGGTGGGGCGGCTCACCTTTGCGCTGCACAACCCGGCTGGCCGCTACACGCCGGGCCATCCGGATGCCCTGCCCGGCTTCGACGCCGGGGCGCGGGTGCGGCTCCGGGCCAGCGACGGCGTGCAGACCTACCCGCTGTTCGGGGGGCGCGTGGAGACGATCCGTGCGGGGCAGGTGGCGGGTAGCGCCGGGGACGTGGTGCGCGTGACCTGCGTGGACGACATGGCGGCGCTGCACCGCGTGCCGGTCGGCGCGTTCCCGCTGCTGCTCGACGTAACGCCTGGCGAGCTCGTCGCGCGGCTCATCGCGGCGAGCATCGTGCCGGTGGGCCGGGCGGACCGCTGGCGGCTGGGCCACCCGGAAACGGGCAGGCTCGGCGTGCTGACCGCGCTCTCCGACCTGCGAACCGGCGTGGACTTCGACGAGGGGCAGTCCGTGTTCCCCTGGGCGGGCGACACGTGGCCCGCCGCCCGTTCGACCGCCGCGGCGCTGGCCGACGTGTGCGCCAGCGAGGGCGGCTCGTTCGCCATCCTCGCCGATGGCACGCCGGCGTTCCGGGATCGCCACTCGCGCGCCCGCCGCATCACGCCTGACGCCGAGCTCGCCGCCGGGCTGGCGGGGCTGTCCGTCGAGCGCAGCGGGGAGCGCCTCGCCAACCGGGTCGAGGTCTCCACCCAGCCCCGCGAGGTCGGCAGCCCCGGCGAAGTGCTGTGGTGGGCGGGGCACAGCATCCGCATCGCGCCCGGCGAGGTGCGGCGGCTGGTGTGCCGCTACCACGACCCCGACGAGGCGGTGCGGGCCATCGGCGCGCTGAGTGTTGAGACGCCGCGCTCCGGTGCGGACTTCACCGCGACGGACATGGCCGACGGCTCGGGCATGTCGCTCACCGGCACCGTGCACGCCGCGCTCGACGCCGGGGCGACCGCCGCCGAGCTCGCGCTGTGGTCGGACTGGACTGCCGGGCCGGTGTACGTTCACAACCTGCGGCTGCGCGGCGTGCCGCTGCGGCGCTTCACGCCGGTCACCGTCGCGGTGTTCGACGCGGAAAGCGTCGTCGAGCGCGGGCTGCACCCGCTGC
>CAZDLX010000082.1:4760-11193 GCA_964506005.1 uncultured Anaerolineae bacterium
ACCTGGCGCACCAGTCCCGCCGACCTGCACGCGGCCTGGGTGCTCGGCGCGCAGCCGGAGGCTGCGCTCGGCGTCGCCTCGCGGCTGGCGTATTGAGATGAGATCCCCTCATCCAAGGCTGCACGGCTGCCCTGGCATCGGCGGGTGGCCCCCATTCCTCCCATGAGGGGAGAAGGGGCCAGGCGAGTCCTCCGAAATTTCCCCTCTCCCCTGCGTGGGAGAGGGGTAGGGGTGAGGGGGCTGGCGTATTGATGCACTCTTTCTGTATCTGACCAACGAAAGGAGCCACCGACTTGAACAACCGTATGACCATCCCACCGATCCTCGGCCCGCTGCTCACCCTGCTGCGGAGCCGCAAGTTCATGGTCACGGTGATGACCGCCGTCGTGAGCGTGCTCATCGCCTACGTGCCCGCGCTGGAGCCCGTCCGCGCCGAGCTGCTCGCCGTGTTCACGACGATCGGGCTGGCGCTCGTGGCAGCTATCGCCTACGAGGATGGCAAGGCAAAGGAGGCTGCCTGATGGCCTGGACGGACCCGCCGGCCCGGCAGACCGGCGACCTCGTCACCGCGGAGATCTGGAACGCCGACGTGGTGGATAACCTGCTCGCGCTGCGCGCCGAGAACTTCCGCGGCGTGTACGACAGCGGCTGGTTCGCCGTGACGCTCAACACGCTGTACCAGAAGGCGCATGGCCTGGGCGGGCTGCCCCGTCTCGTTGTGCTGCTGTGGGCGGCTTCGCCGACGCCGTCCGACTGGCACGTCGTGACGAGCATCCTGCACGAAGGCGGTGTGGCGCGCGGCCCGGCCATCTACCCGACCGCCAGCGCGGTCCGCATCCACACCGGCGACCACGCCACGCACGGCACGATCTGCACCGCCGTGGCGGAATCGGGCGCGGGCTACTACCGCGTTGTGGCCTGGAGGTGACGCGATGATCTACCTGCTGCGGGGTACGGATGGCACGATCCTCGGTGCGGGCGAGCGGGACGACTGGGTGCCGGTGGACGGGCAGACCGTCGAGGCGCTGGGCACGACGCTGGCGGCCTACGCTCGCCGCTTCCACCTCAGCGCGGATAGGACGCGCATCGCGGCGGATGGCGCGGATGCGGCGCTCGTCACAGTGCGCGTCGAAGGCAGCCCGCCGCCCGCCGAGGTCGTGCTGAAGGTCAACGGCACGCCGCAGCCCGTCGTGCTGGCGGGCGGCGCGGGCAGCCTGCTCTTGCAGGCCGAGACGCCCGGCGTGTTCGTCGTCGAGCCTGCCGACCCGGCGCGGTACTGCCGGGCCGGCGAGGGAACCCTGGTGATCACAGCGGAGGAGGCTGTATGAGCAAAACGATTGTGGAGAAGAGCGAGAAGGGCGGCCTGATGCTGCGCCCCTCGCCTGCCGCACGCCAGCAGCGCGAGGCACGGAAGCGGCTGCTGGGGTTGGACACCGCCCACCTGCGCGGCGCGGCGACGCTGCCCGAGCTGCGGGCTGTCGTGGCAGACGTGCTGGAGTGGCTGCAGGAAGGGGGTGAGGCGACCACATGACTCCCAAGCCGGGTGACGGCGTGCCGGTGACGGTCAGCCGGGCGACAAACGCCGACATTCTCCAGACCGTCGTGCAGATGCGGCTCGACATGACGGGCACCTTCGCTCGCCTCATCGAGCAGGTCTCGGGCCTGGGCGAGCGTATGGCGAAGCTCGAAGAGAAGGTCGACGCGCAGCACCAGATGAGCGCCGAGCAGGAGGCCCAGCATCGCGTCATGCGGCAGACTGTCACCCGGCTGGAGGACGACATGCGCGACCTCAGCCACCGTCTGCGCGACGTGGAGCGCTTCAAGTGGCAGGCCAGCGCCATCGGCGCGGCGGCGGGCTTCGCCGGCGGCCTGCTCTGGGAGCTGCTGCTGTCAAGGGTGCTGTGACAGGAGCCGTTGATGCCACAGATCGGTAGGGGCGCAGCATGCTGCGCCCCTACTATAACAGCGGGGTGAGATTACCCCGGCCAGCCGTACACGTGCCCGATGCCGCGCATGATCTCGCCGGTCAGGGCGCGGTGCTGCGGTTGGCCGGGGTTCGAGTTGGTCATCACGACCGCGCCCATTCCGAGCAGCGGGTAGGCGACGAGCTGGCACTGGGACCCCGCGCCCCAGCCCTGGCTGAAGATGCTGACCGCGCGCCGTTCACCCTCGACAAACACGCCCAGCCCCATCCAGTCCGTGCAGCCCTGCGCGGTGATCATGTCCCAGGCGAGCGGGTGCGGCAGCAGGCTGTCGCTCTCGCCTTCCAGCGAGCCAATCAGCGCGATAAGCAGCAGGGCAAGGTCGGTGGGGGTCGTCCACAGCCCCGCGGCGGCGGGATACGGGTACACGGCCCGGCAGCCGGGCAGTGGCGTGCCATCGGGGTTGTGACCGCAGGCGGCGTTGGCCTCGCCGCCGAGCGCGGCGTCGTGCTGGTAGCGGCTGCGAGCCATGCCGAGCGGCTCGAACACCCGCTCGGCGACAACCGCGTCGAAGCGCTGGCCTGTCGCATCGGTAATGAGCTGCTCGATCACGCAGTAGCCCGCGTCCGAGTAGTAGAAGTCGCACTCGGCCTCGACCGTCACGTGGACCGGGCCGGGGTGCAGCCGGGTGCGTCCGGCCAGCACGTCCACCATACGCGGGAACGCCTCGCCCTCGCGCAGCGGCTCGAAGCTGCCCTCAGGGTCTACAATGCCGGACTGGTGCGCCAGCAGGCGGCGCAGCGTCACGGGGTTGGCGCGTGTCAGGTCGTTGACGGGCACCTGCCACCGCTTCAGCCAGTGGTTCACGTTGTGGTCGAGCTCCAGCGTGCCCTCGGCGACGAGGCGCAGCGCCGTGACGGCAGCCACGAGCTTGCTCAGCGAGGCGGCGTGAAAGAGCGAGTCGGGCTCTACGGGCGCATCGTGCCCGGCTCTCAGCGTGCCGTAGCCGCGCGCCCACTCGAGCTGCGCACCGGCGACGACCGCCACGCTGACACCCGGTACGTGGTAGTGGGCCATGCGCTCGGCGAGCGGCATGGGGACGGGCTGGCCGTTGTTTTCGGCTCTGGGCGGCAGCAGGGAGTTCTCGACCTGCTCCATCGTATCGACGAGTGCGGGCGCGGACATCGGAGAGGCTCCTTGAACAACTGTACGTGGTGGGGGAGGCTGTTGCTCACGACCCGTCCACATTGTACTGCCTTGTGAGAGCCATCACAAATGTGCGCCGCCTTCAGCCCTGGAGCCGTCAGGCTGCCGGCGTGTCGTCAGTCTCCGGTTCCTGGCCCAGCTTGCGCCGCAGCGTCTCCTTCTGTTCGGCGGGCGTTTCGTACGGCTCGTCTGCGAGCCCGCCGCCGCGCACAGTCGCGCCGACGACGATGGCCGCACTGATCAGCACCAGGTTCTTGATGACGTACTGCCCCTCCAGCGTCAGCACGAAGGGGAACGACTCCCAGACAGCCTCAGGCACCAGCACGATGGGCGACAGTGCGCCGAGCATCTGCAGGAACATCAGCAGGATGGTAACGCGCAGAAACCGCCCCGTGATGAAGCCGAGCCCGATGACCATCTCCCACACGCCGAGGAACGGAATGAACAGGTCGGGCGGCAGGAAGCTCACCGTCTGCTCGATGAGCGCCGTCGCCGGGCTGGCCCCCTGAAACAGCTTCAGCGCGCCGAACCAGAAGAACACAATGCCGATGGAGATACGCAGCAGGATGATGCCCGTGCTGGCCATCCACTCTGTAAGGGTCTTGTCGATGCGGTCAAACCGGCTGCCGAACAGCCGGCGGTAAGTCTGTCGCTCTTGCTCGGGCGTTGCCATACCAACCTCCTCGCTTTTCCAGGCGCATCTACAGGGCGATTCCAGCCGTGGTGCCTCTCTCCGCAGGTGCCGCCATAACGCCTGTTCGTGCTCAATCCCGGTACAATCACATGCCGTCCGGACTGAGTCTACCAGGCCGGTTTCCGGATTCCACTGGCTTGTTACGCGAGGCAGCGCTCACTACAATTGATCGGTGTCACATGGCGTAAGCCAGTAGTGGAGGAAACAGCAACATGCGTGACAGGCTTGGTTTCAAGGCGATCTACCTGGCGGCGGGGGTGCTGCTGGCGCTGGCGCTCGCCGGGTGCGGCGGCGCACAGCCCACGGTCGAGGTTGACGAGGGCGCTGCGGCTCCACAGGAGCCGGTAGCAGAGGCCGTCGAAGAACCGGCGGAGGAGGCGGCTGAGGAGCCGGCGGCACAGCCCACGGCTGAAACGGCTGCCGAGGAAGAAGCGGACGAGGGGCCTTCCTTCACGTTCGAAGGTCTGAATCAGGAGCAGTTCGACAGCTTCGTCTCCGACGTGGCGCTGACGTTTGACGGCGTGGACGAGGACGGCCAGGCGATCAACATGAACGTCACAGGGACGATGCACGTCCAGCGCGACCCTGTGCTCATGGCCTTTGAGTATGAGACCGCCGAGTTCGGCGGCGCGGCTGTCAGCGGGCTGCCGCTCGACCTCGAAGGCGGCCAGCTTCGATTTTACGTCACGGCTGATCGCGCATACACCAGCGTCGGCGGCATGTGCATTGCCTTCCCCATCGACGAGTCTGAGATGGCCCTCGACGAGTCATTTGGGGACATCATGCTCGACCCCGAAGACCTGACCCGGCCCGGCAGCGAGCTGCCTGAGATGCAGTTCGTCGGCACTGAAACGCTCGACGGGCAGCAGGTCGAGCACTACCGCGCCGAGAACGCAACCCTCGAGAACATCGAGCAGGCGACAATCGACGTCTGGGTGGCATCCGGCGCCAACTACGTGGCCCGCATGGAGATCTCTGGCGTGACGACCGACGCGCAGGAGGCATACGGTGAAGGCACGCTCAACATGACCTATGAGGTCACGAGCGTCAACGAGCCTCTGGAGGTCGCGCCCCCGGAGAACTGCCAGGAGTTCACCATTCCCGAGATGCCGGGGGGCTAACCGGCACAAAGTGCCTGATGGCAACTATATGGTCAGAGAGCGGCCTGAGGGCCGCTCTTTCTATTTACATGTTTTTTAGGCGCATGATAGGACATGTTTAGAAGGATTCGGCTACTATAAGTTTACATCGCTCGACTTAGTAGCTTTTGATCCCCTACTTTAGTGAGAAGAGAAGGAGACCCACTGTGATCGGAAACATTCTGGCTTGGATTATCGTCGGTGCAATTGCAGGTTGGCTCGCCAGCCTGGTAATGCGGACCAATCAGTCGCAGGGGCTGTTGATGGATATCATCATCGGCATCGTCGGCGGCCTGATCGGCGGTTTCGTCCTGAACGCGCTCGGGGTTGGTGGCGGCGTCAGCGGGATCAACATCGCCAGTATCCTGACGGCATTCGTAGGCGCCGTGATCCTGCTCCTTATTCTCGGGGCAGTCCGCGGCGGCGCACGCACACGGTAGCACTTTAAAACGATCGGGGAGGGTGGCTGCCGCGTCAGGCGGCCACTCTCCAGCCTGGTCTGGTTCGCTTCCGGACCCCGCCCTTTCCGACCCGCCAACGCCTCGATCCCGGGTGCGAATAAAGACGATGGTCGGCAATCCAATTCAAAGATGTGAACAATGCACAGGTTTGTACCCGCGCTCCAGAGGCCTCATGGGGCATCTGGAGGGCTGGTTCTGGCCCGAGGTAGGACGTAGAGATTGGTGAAGGTATCAGGAGGTAGGGATATGGCGAAGACAGTGGTAGGTATGTTTGACGATACGATGCACGCACGTCAGGCTGTGGAAGACCTGGTGGACAGCGGTTTTGCGCGGGAAGACATCAGTCTGGTCGCCCGTGGCACGGATGAAGATATCGAGCATTACAACGCACGCGGCGAGGACGTGAGCCAGGGCGCCGGCATCGGCGCCGCCCTCGGCGGCGTTGGCGGGCTGCTTGTCGGCCTGGGTGCGCTGGCGATACCGGGTGTTGGCCCGGTTGTGGCCGCCGGCACGATCGGGTCAGCGCTGGCCGGTGCCGGTATCGGCGCGCTGGCAGGTGGCTTGATCGGGGCGCTGGTGGACGCGGGCATCCCGGATGAGCACGCCGAGATCTACACCGAAGGCGTCCGGCGCGGGGGCACGCTGGTCATGGTCGATACCACGAACGAGATGGCGGAGCGCGCGGTGTCGATCCTCAACCGCCACAACCCTGTCGACATCCAGCGGCGCGCCGAGCAGTGGCGTCAGGGGGACTGGACGGGCTTTAACCCGGAGGCCGAGCCGTATACCTCCCAGGACCTCGAGCGGGAGCGCACGCGCTATCGCGACGAATACGCAACGGAGAGGGACACTGACTTCGAGACCCCGCTCGCCGACGAAGACGTTCACCTGGGCGAGCGCGACGCTGAAGCAGATCGCGTGCGCGGCTACTCGCGCCTGACCGAAGACCGCCTCGAAGAAGATGTCGACCTGTTCGACGAGGACGTGAATATCGGGCGCGGCGACATGGAC
>CAZDLX010000082.1:11293-14947 GCA_964506005.1 uncultured Anaerolineae bacterium
CAGGCACGGACTTCGAGACGTTCGAGGATCGCCCGATGGGCGAGGCCGGCCTCCCGTCTGCTGGCAGCGACTACGAGACCTTCCAGGACCGCCCGGCGGGTATGGGCACGCACCGGCAGGCGTTCGAGGACTTCGATCAGGATTTCCGCCATCACTACCAGACGCGCTACGGCGCAACTGGCAGCTACGACTACGCGATGTATCGTCCGCACTACCAGTACGGCTATGAGCTCGGCAGCGACGAGCGCTATCGTGACCGGAGCTGGGAAGACTTCGAGATGGAGGCCCGGCGCGAGTACGAGGGCCGGTACCCCGATACCGCGTGGGACGACATCAAGGACGCAGTCCGTGAGGGCTGGCGGCGGGTAACGGGCCGCTAAGCCGGACGCTCAAGCACAGCGGGTCCCCGCAGGGGGAAAGCAGACGGAGCCGGTTACGCCGGCTCCGTCGTTTTCTGTGTGCGGGGTGAATAACCGGCCTAGACCGGCAGCTCGACCCAGAACAGCGAGCCGTGCCCCGGCTTGCTGCGGGCGCCGATCTTGCCGCCGTGCAGCTCGACGAGCTGCTTCGCAATCGACAGCCCGACGCCGGAGCTCTTCTCGCCGCCGGTCGGCTGCGGGCTGAGCCGCGCAAACTCCTGGAACAGCAGCGGCATCTCGTCCTCCGGAATGCCGGGCCCGCTGTCCGCGACCTCCAGAAGCTGCCGCCGGTTGACCACGCGGGTCCGCACGCCGATCACGCTGCCACGTGGGCTGAACTTCACGGCGTTGCTCACCAGGTTGGCGATGACCTGCGTCAAACGGTTCGGGTCGCCAGTTGAGTCGGGCAGGTCCGGGTCGAAGCTGGCGCGGATCTCGACATCTTTCTGCCGGGCATAGGCTGTGTACTGCTCCAGTACGTTCTGCACCAGGGTATTGAGGTTCAGCGGCTGGGCGTCGAGCTCGACGCTTCCGCTGCGGATCGCCTGCAGGTCGAGGAAGTCGTTGACAATCGAGCGCATGATGCCGAGCGCATTGGTCATCGTGCGGGTGATGTTCTGAAACTCCGGGATCTCGCAGTTGGAGCGCTCGTAGTAGCGGCTGAGCAGGTCGAGCCCGAGGGTAATGTTGTGTACCGGCGTGCGCAGGTCGTGCGCGGCGATCTGCAGGAACTTGTCTTTGATGTTGCTCAGGCGGCGCAGCTCGGCGATGTCTCGCTGGCGCTGATCCTGCAGGCGCTTCAGGTGGAGCTGCGTGCGGACGCGTGCGGCGAGCACTTCGAGCTGCGGCGGCTTGGTGACGTAGTCGTTCGCGCCCAGGTCCAGCCCGCGCACGATGTCATCCGACTCGTCGAGCGCGGTGAGCATGATCACCGGGACCTCCGCCGTGGAGGGGTGCGCGCGCAGCGCCTTGAGCAGCGCGAGCCCGTTCATCCCCGGCATCATCACGTCCATCAGCACGATATCGGGCGGGTTGGCACGCAGCGCGTCGAGCGCTTCGAGGGAGTCGTTGTAAGTCTCTGCGTTGAAGCCCTCGATCTCCATGTGGGCGGCGAGTGCCTCGGTCCCAACCGGGCTGTCGTCGACGATCACAACGCGTGGAGTCAAGCGAGCTCCATTCTCCGCAAGACTGGCTGTAGGATACACGTTGTCCCAGCTCCGTTTCTCTCGTGCAGGTAACTCGGAGTGTGGCTGCTCCAAGCCGCACTATATCAGTGCGGGGGGCAGGGGGCAATACAGTACTGTCCTACTCTCGCCCATCGCCAGGGAATTCTTGGGCATGTCTGGAACAGCGAATTACGACGTTGGCGGCGAGCCGGCGACCGCCTGAGAATGGAATTCTCAGGCTACGGATGATGCGTCGCCTGAAGGCGACCTGTTGGTTGGGATGCCAGCCAACGGACCGGCTATTGAACCTGCACAAGTTAACAGGTCAACACGCACCGGTAGGGGCGGGTCTCAGACCCGCCCCTACTCTGCGCAACCGGTTAATACCGGACAAGACTGAAATTGTCGGGCTATGTACTGTTGTCTGTCGCTTGCGGCGGGGCTTGTCTCGTCGGTTTCAACCGACGATTGTGGGTCGCGAAGCGACCTTGTAGCCCGGAAATGGATTTCCGGGCGCTGGCTGCCTGATGAGGGAATTGGCCGCGTGACACTCGGCGGGGGTTCGCGTGAGCCTTGTCGCTTGCCCTTGCCTGCCGGGAGGCATACAATGCAGGTGAGCGCGTGCCTCACGCCACAACGTCTATTCGCACGCCCTGCATCCTGGTTCGTCTGGATCGTCAGCCATGATGATCCTGTTGTGCAAGCGGTCGTCTCGACCAGCCCGGCTCGGGCGCCGGCATCGCCCGGGCAGGGCATCTAATTACCTCACACATATTTCAGGAGAGTAGTACAGACCCATGGCAACAGCCCACGTAGAAGAACTGAATGCCTTCGCCATCGCGCAGGCGCAGCTCGACCTGGCGGCAGAGATTCTGCGCCTGGACCCGGCTGTGCATGCGCTGCTGCGCGAACCCCTGCGGGAGATGCACGTCTCGCTGCCCGTCCGCATGGACGACGGCACGACCCGCGTCTTCAAGGGCTTCCGCGTGCAGCACAACGATTCGCGCGGCCCGACGAAGGGCGGCATTCGCTTCCATCCCGACGAGACCATTGATACCGTCCGCGCCCTGGCGATGTGGATGACGTGGAAGTGCTCGGTCGTCAACATCCCGCTCGGCGGCGCGAAGGGTGGTGTGGTGTGCAACCCCAAGGAGATGTCGCAGGCGGAGATCGAGCGCCTGAGCCGCGCGTACATCCGGCAGGTCGGCCCGATGCTGGGCCTTGAGAAGGACGTGCCCGCGCCTGACGTCTTCACGAACCCGCAGGTTATGTCCTGGATGCTCGACGAGTTCTCCGTGCTGAAGGGCTACAACGAGTTCGGCGTGATCACCGGCAAGCCGGTGGCGCTCGGCGGCTCGGCGGGGCGCGGCGATGCGACCAGCCGCGGCGTGGCGATCTGCGCCAACCTCGCCGCCGCCCGCATCGGCATGCAGCTTGAAGGCGCAACGGTGGCCGTGCAGGGCTTCGGCAATGTAGGCCGCCACGCCGCCGTGATCCTTGCCAAGGAATACGGCTGCAAGGTCGTCGCCGTGAGCGACGTCTCGGGCGGCTGGTTCAACGCCGATGGGCTCGACGTCGACCAGCTCACCGACCACGTCGATACAGTCGGCGGCGGCCTGCTGGAAGGCTTCGGCGACCACCACGAAGGCGCGACGCCGATCAGCAATGCCGAGCTGCTCGCGCTGGACGTGGACATTCTCGTCCCGGCGGCGCTCGAGGGCCAGATCCGCGGCGACAACGCGCGGGACGTCAGAGCCAAGATGATCGTCGAGGGTGCGAACGGCCCCACGACGCCCGAGGCAGACGATATCCTGCATGAGCGCGGCATCCTCGTCGTGCCGGACATCCTGGCCAATGCCGGCGGCGTGACCGTCTCGTACTTCGAGATGGTGCAGAACTCCTACGGCTACTACTGGGAGCTGGACCTCGTCCGCGAGCGTCTCAAGCGCACGATGACGGACGCCTTCGAGGCGGTGTTCGAGATGACGGATCACTTCGAGGTGCACCCGCGGCTCGGTGCGTACCTGCTGGCAGTCAACCGCGTTGCAGAGGCAGTGCGCCTGCGCGGT
>CAZDLX010000083.1:0-14496 GCA_964506005.1 uncultured Anaerolineae bacterium
ACCGTCTTAATGCCCTTACGGGCATGAGCTGTATTCAGATTCGACGAGCACGCCGTCAAACCAGCGACCATAGAACTCGGTCTTAATGCCCTTACGGGCATGAGCTGTATTCAGATGGTACCCAGGTCCTATTACAAGCCCTCTATGGGCCCGTTTCTACTCCTGCTATCATACGAATTTATGGAATTCATGCAAATTTCATATTCTCCAGCCCGAATCGCCGCCAGATCGGCTCCAAAAACCGCAAAACCGGCCTATCTTGCGATCTGCGCTGCGCGAAGGTCATGACAGGCTCACTTACTTTCACAGGCCGAGTCACAATCTTCGCGCAGTGGACCGCTCACCTCTCGCCATTCCGCCGCAAACGGGCCGCCTCGCGGAGCTGCTGGAGGTTCAGCACCTCGGCGGCCTCGAAGCGCGGTACGAGCGCGCCGGGCACGGGCCTCAGGCGCAGGCAGGGCGGGAAGTAGCCCAGCCGCCCGTGCAGCTCGGCCAGCAGCACCACCGCGCTGAAGTTCAGCGCCGGGGGGTTCACCAGCCAGGCCTCGCTCTGCCAGCGCCGCGCGTCGATGTTCAGGCCGTCAACCATCTTCGCGACCTGCGGCGCGAGCGACTGGCCGGGGTCGATCTGGCTGGCGGCCTCCAGCACGCCCTCGACGGGCTCGCCGGTCAGCGCGCGGACCTGCTCGAGCTGCTCGTCGGTGAGGGGGTGGGCGAAGTTCAGGATGAACACGGGTCAGCTTCCTTCCCATCTGCGGAACTTGTCATAGTCTTTGCGGCGCAGGTCGCCGGTTCGATCATAGGTCCCATCGCTGTGCAGCGTCAGCTCGGCGACGAGCACGCAGTCGTCCAGCTCGATGATGAGTGGGCGCGCGTCGGTACTGCCCTGCTTGAGGGCTTTTGCGTCCCCTTTGGTCGCGTGGAGCACGCCGCGCCGCCACTCGGGGTCGCCCATGCGGTCGAACATCGCCGCGAACTGCCGCTGTTTCGTCGGGTCGTAGGCATCATACGCTGCGGCGGCCTGCCTGGACAGGTACACCGCTGCCTGGTCGCGCCCCTCGCTCAGGTGACGGTAGACGATCTGGCCGAGGCCGTTCAGCGCGTACAGGCGCTGGCCGTTGTCCTCCACCATCTCGAACAGCGACCAGGAGGGGTGGGTGGAGACGTGCTCGCCTTCCAGCTTCAGCAGCCCGGCCAGCTCGCCCTCGCTCAGCAGCGATTCCCGGTGGCAGGCTTCCAGCGCATCGAACGCTGCTTCGAGCGCGGCGTAGTCCAACTGGAGCGGCAGGCCCTGCAGCGTGATCAGCTCCGGCGAGCGCTCGTAGATGTAGCTGACCTCGATCTCCGGCTCCAGCATCCCGACGACGGTCAGGTAGGGGACGACGCCCTTGAAGCCGCCGGTCGGATTCAGGATGCGGGTGTACGCTCCCGGCGGTGCATCGCCCAGGATGTCATACAGGGTGTTGATCAGGCTGCGCAGCCCGGTCCAGCGGAAGCGCTGACCGTCGTGCACCTGCAGGCCGTCGACGAGGCAGATTTCTGTCTCACGCTCGAAGTGCTCGGCGCAGAAGTCGGCGATGACGCGGGCCGCCAGCGCGCCGTCGGGCGTATCCGAGGCGAGGAAGTACAGACGGTCGCCCCGGTTGGGCTTGCGGCCCGCCAGGATGCGGTCCAGGCTGTTCAGCTCGGCGCTGGCCGCCCGCAGCGCGTCGATTGACGGTAGCGCTTTCAGGTCGGCCAGCGTCGCCTCGTAGAGACTCCTCCCGTCGAAGTCGGTTGAGCCGCGCTTGACAATGGCGCGCAGGTCGGCGTCCTTCACATCACGGAAGGCGCGCCACTCCCGCATGACGTACTGCCCGGCGTTGTTGAAGACGCTCTGCCCCACAGTTGAGATGACACACAGCAGCATGGCTCAGACCTCCTCCAGCCGGCACTTCACCCAGCCCATGGGGATCGCCGGCTCGCCGTTGATAAGGATCAGCTTGCGTGATTTGGGGAACTGGGAGGGCGGGTTGTAGCTGCCGCGGCCCAGGCGTTGGCGGTCAATGACGCGGACAAACTGCGGCTGTGAGGTCAGCAGATTGTCGAGCGTGTGGCTCCGCCAGCCGGCTCCCCAGCCGATCTGCGCCAGCCACTCGTTGTCAGCGAGATTTCTGTAGATCCCGGCTAGAATACCCCGATAGAAGGCGACAGCCTGCCGGGGCCCTCTCTCGCCATGAAAGCCGGCCTCCTCGCGGATTCTCCGGTTGGCGTGCGCCTCGCCGAACAGGCGAAGCTGCCCCAGCCGCTCGCGAAAGCCGTTCCACTGCAGGGCCTGACGGGCTGCTTTGTTCTGGAAACCGTACTCCTCGATGGCAACCTCAGCCTGAAGCACTACATCTTTGCCGAGAGCCTCCACATCCACGTTGACGCCCTTGTTCCGGCCCCCGCTCGACGTGGGGTAGATGTGCGCGCTGGCGACGTGCATCGCCGCGGGCTCCACTGGCGTCGAGTCGGAGACGTGCAGGGCCCGCAGGACGCTCTTGTTCTGCTCCTCCCCGCGGCGAGCGCCCGGCGCGAAGAGCTCGTTTTCCAGCCTCTGTGCAGCCCAGTATCGATTGTCGCCAAGCTTACTCAGGTCAGGCTTCTCGCCATCAGCAGTGTACATCCCCCACATCAGCAGTGTGCGCAGCATGCCCTTGAGGGTGCTGCCGGGCAGGTAGGGCCGCCCCCACACGTCTTTGATGTGCTCGCGCAGCGGCCGGTTCTCCGGCTCGCCGGGCAGCACGTAGCGGAAGTACGGGCTATCTGTGGTGAAGTCTTCACGCTTCAAGAACTGGGCAGGCGGGTAGGCCAGCCACTCGTTGTTGAAAGAGCCATCCGGGCTCAAAGTCGCCTCAAGGAGCCGTTCCTGGTCGATGACCCACGTCCGGCCTTTGTCAACGGCGTAGTCATAGTCGCGCTGCAGCTCATTGCCATTGCCGATGTGCACCGGCGAGATTACCTCGATGGTGAGCAGGTACTTCGTGTGCAGGTTCTGCATCAGGCCGCTCCTCTCTTCATGCCGACGGGCAGCGCGTAGCCGTAACGGTACACGGGGTGGGCCGATGGACGCGTGTCGAACACGTCGGGTGTGACGTCGGCCAGCCCGCCGAGCAGCCCATCATAGAGCCCATCCAGCACGCTCCCCTCGGCGAGCATCCGGACGGCCTTGCGGCGCAGCCCGGAGCCCTCCGGCGAGCCGATCCAGCCGCGCCGCAGCAGAAGGCTGTAGGCGCTGCCCTCCCCACTCAGCAGCGATGCCTGCTCCTGATTTGCCGGCCAGAACGGGGAGAGCGACACGGAGTACCCATTGGGATCGGGCCACACCAGGTCTTCGGAGCCCGCCATGTCGAACTGGCCGTGCCCGGCGCTCCGCTCGCCGCCCAGGCCCGCGTCGCCGAGCGCGGCGAGGACCTCCTCGACCTGCGCCACTAGCGGCGCATCCGAAGGCACGAAGCCGATCCAGAGGCCGCCACCCGGCGCATACGTCACCCGGCCCGCCTGGTACACCGCCGAGCTGCTGCTCAGGCGGTCAACTGTCACACGGGGGACTTCACCTTTCTTCCACAGGTGAGGCTGGCCTCCAGCGTCCACAGGTGCTGCCTCACGCAGCCCGTCCGCCTCTGCGCGGGTGAACCACACCTTGCCGCCGTGCAGCAGGTTAGCAGCGGACTTGTTCTCAGGCAGCTCACCGGCCAGACGGTGGTCAGCCTCCACCCACAGCCGGAAGATCGTCTCGGAGACGAACTGCACGCCCTTTAGCCGCTTGAAGTGGTCGTAGTCGTCCGGCCCGAGGCCGGGCACGGTTCCGAACGGCCTCGGGTAGAACCTGATCACGCCATCCTGGCCAGCGGCGTACGGGAAGGCGGAAGAAAGCAGGAAGGGCGGGTCGCTGAGAAAGCCGCTGAGAAGCTCCTCAAGGCTCTGCGTCCCGTACAGCTCGCGCCATACGCTGCACAACGCCGAGAAGACCGTGTCGGCGTGTGCGAACTCCGCACTGGCCTCCAGCCCGACACCGCGCTCCCCGAAGTGGAACGGCGACCTCGCCCGCAGATGATAGATGCGCATCTGCATGGTCATCACCTACGCAAACTCGAGGGCGTCGCGCAGCCAGCTTGTGAGCTGTTCCTGCTGCTGCAGCCACTCTACCACGCTCATTCCAGCACCCGCTTCCAGGTAGCTGTACGCCTGTGCGTAATCCCGGCGCCGCTTGATGGAGACGGCGACGTTCTCAAAGGCGATCTTGCCGCTGCCACGGGTGCCCTGCCCGCCGAGATAGTCGTCTTCCAGGAGCATCATGCTCTGCAGCACGTTCGGGAAGAGGGCGAGATCCTCTGGGTAGTAGACCGAATAAATCATCTCGAACCCGGAGAATCGCACGCCAGCCGGTACGCGCTCCATCTGGCGCGGCGTTGCCGCCGAGGTGATACGGTCGATGGCCGCTTCCCACTTGACCTCGGTATAAGGCAGGTCGGTCTCGGCGACTTTCTCAAGCTGCTCGGCGCTCTCCGCGCTCATGAACACATCGCGCACGATGAGGCGCGTGGGCGCGCCGACGTAGCTCTCCGCTGGCACACCGAATACAGGATTAACCCAGTAGTCGGCATAATCCTGCTCGTTTTTCGCGACGTGGATGTTCACATCGCGCCCGATCGACTGGTTCTGGGGCGCGCCGCTGAGCTTCTCAGCCAGTGAGCGCATCTTACCCTTGAGCGACGAGCCGGGGATATAGGGCCGGTTGGTCAATGGGTCACGTATAACCACGTTGTCTACACCGCCGATGGCCAGCGAGGTCTGCGCACCGCCGATATGCAGCCCTGTCTTGGCGACGATGTCACCATAAATGAAGATGCGACCATACAGGTTGATTGAGTTGTCAGCCATGTTGTTACTCCTTCTAGTTGCCGCCAGCGGCGCGATGATAGGCCAGGATAGCTTCAAAGAAGTCGACGAAGTTCTGGAAGCGAGTGCGATCCGCTCTGACATCGTCGATTGCCGGAGTAAGCACGCCGGCCAGAGGCTCGACGGCGCGGTTACGTGCTGCCTGGTAAGCCATCTTGGGCTTTAGGAGCTGGAGCTGCCGATACGCCGTCGTCTGCGCTGCTTCATCAGCATAGAGTGGCCACGACATTTGAATCTGCCGCACCGTGCCAAACACGTTGCGAATCTGAGCTGACTTGAGGCCGGCTCTCTGCAATTCCGCGCCGATCTCCTGAGCGCGTCGCACCAGCAGCTCGGCGTCACCGTTGATGATGATCGCCTGCCGATCCTGGTCGCTCAGCAAGTTGCGCTGCGGGCGATTGTCTCGGTTTCTTCCCATGGTTTCTCTCTCCCTGTTATTCGGGTTGCTTTGAACGCTGCAGGTAGTCCGCCCAGCGGGCGGCCAGCCCTGCAAGATGGATTGTCTCAGGGGTCAACAACTTCTCCTGGATCTGCTGGATTTCCGCCGGCGCCCCCGGAATACGCTTCTTGTGCTGCTCAGCCAGCCGTGAGAGGCTGTAGGCCTGCATCCACATCCAGCGTCCATAGACAAGCTGGCCCAGCTTCACTCTGCCCTGCTGCATAGCCTGCTGACGCTGCTCCTCGTACTGAGCGTGGATGCGCCGGATGGTCTGGTGCAGTGCCTTGGGCATCCCAAGCTCGATCAGGCCCAGCATGCGGCCACATTCCTCAGAAACGAGCGGCCAGCCATCGTCCCAGCCGACCACTTCGCCCAGGAAACTGATCGCGTTCTTCTGATGCCGCTTCCCGTCAAGCCCGTACCACTCACCCTTAGCGCCTTCGTCGAGCGCCTCGCGCGCTCGCTCCGCCGCACGATAGAGCGGATAGCGTGGCTCTTCGACAGAAATGCCCGCCGAGATGGTGATATGTGGGTTGTAGTTGACGTACTCCGCCAAATCGTCTCTTATGCGCTGGGCCAGTACAGGCATGAGCGACCACGGACCAACCACAAAGAGATCATCCCCACCTGCGTAGATCACGTAGAGACAATCAGGGCAATCATGCTCGACCTCCTCGCAGATGACATTAAGCCAGCCATCGAAAAACAGACTCATCGCGTCGCTGGCAGCCGACAGCCTTGTGAGGGTGAAGGGCCGAATGTAATCTTTGAAGATGCGGCCCAGGTTATCCACGTCCATACGCAGAATGCCGATACGCTCAACTCCAACACTCTGCGCGGCAAGCTCCTCGAAGTCTCTGATTTCATAACCATCGCGCGGCGTACGCGTCGCGAGGAACCGAAAACCCGCCGCGCCATCGGTGATGAAGTCTGTGCTGTTGAGCTTGTAGAAGAGACGTCCATCGGTCGGGGGTTGGTCGTGCAGCTCGTACCACCATCCGGTCATGCCGTAGAGCTGTGTCTGCCAGCCTGTGTTTTCCTCGTCCGGCCAGTCGGTTACGGAGAGGTAGTTATGGTGTACTGCGAGCCGGCGGGCAAGGCTGTCGAAGCCCAGGCATTCTTCGCACCAGAAGCCATCGGCCACGGGTGTTAGGTCGCCCGGAGCATCCGGATCCACATGGCAGACAGCGCAGTGCTTCTCGCTTCGCCCGCCGCTGGGCTCAAAGAGACGATCGCGCTCCTCGAATCCAACATCGGCGAACGGGCGCTGCTTGGCGGCCTGCAGCGCCTGTTTGAGAGCAGCATAGGGGCGCGCGGGGTTCGCAAGATCCGTTCCGTCCAGCGCCTGACACGCTGTTACCAGCGAGATGTCGCCCTGAAAACTGCTTAGTAACTGGCCATTAACGCTGTGTGTCCACTCCGCAACCACAGCTTCTGCGTCCTGTCCAGCGAGCAGCACGAAGTTACCCCCAGCGAGGTATACCACGTTGGTCCAGGGCAGGTCTCCGAGTTCTACCAGCAGGCGGCGCACCACAGCATCGCCGAGGAGCTGCAGGAAGAACGAGCGCCCGCGCAGCGCCTTGGCGGCTCCCTTTGACGTGATAGTGTAGATGGCATGCTGAATGCCGGGGAAGTCTCCGCCGATAAGCGTGAACCGAGTTGCCGGCTCAGAAGAACAGCCGGAGGCGTGCACAAGGGCGCTCAGGTGCTTGAACTCCTGGTACAACGACACGCCGGGCTCGCCGCGCGTGCCGGCAACTGACCATCCGTACTTCCGTACGAGTTCAGTCGCGGTCTCGAAGTCCGTGACTGGATCGGCAACTGCTGACGACCACTCTGCACGGAAGCTGGATGTCCAGTCGTCTGCTCCCGCTCCACCCGGCATAATCGCTTCACGATTGAGGGTCAGCGGCAGTGGAGGGACGTTGGCGGTGGTGTTGCCCTGCTTGTCTGGCGGTCTGAGTGTCGTCAAGATACTCAACAGGGCTCTCTGCGTGCTGCCTCTCGGCAGGAGATTGAAGTACGGTGTTAGGTCGAAAGCCGTCTCAAACGTTGCAGGAAGCCCAAGCCCTTGCAGCGCATAGTTCAGTAGAGCTGCCCGAGCTCCAGTGGGCGTTTCGCTATGCAATGATGCGCTCCTTTCCAAGTAGGTGCAGGTACAGCATAAAGTGGCAGGCTAGTTAGCACATCGGGAACATTGCCTATTTGTCAGAAGATGACTTCGGGGAGTAGTGGCCCAGCGCATCCACGACGTCGAAATAGGCTGAGAATTCTGCGGCCAGGGTGTGGCGGTCAACGCGGACGTCATCACGGTAGCCGAGGAAGTCTCTTAGCTTTCCGTAGATATCGGAGAGCTGGTGTGCAACCGTCTTGGGGCTAGTGTAGCGACGACTGGCAATCTCGCGATCTGTCAAGCCATAGCGCGCCGCAAGCTCCAAGACTTCCCCTTCGGTCGGCGTCAAAACTGTGGTTAGGAAGCTTTGCTTCTCTATCAGGCTCAGTCGCCAAGGGAGTACGGGTATGCGCAGTAGTGAGCTCTCGCCCGGGGCTGCATGCAGTCGGCGCTCCTGCTGAAGCGAACCGACAGATAACAGCATCCACAATCGGTCCGTCTCATCGAATAACAGCTGGGCGACAAGCATGGCGTACATAGCCATTGCTTTACGTCCGCCAGCAGGACACAAATGAACCCGTTTCCCCGACTCTTTGATGGAGGTGACCGTTTGATACAACGCTCGCAGCACTGCGTGTGCGGCTGCCTGTGTTGTAATATCATGAACGGCCGTGGCGCCTAACCGCAACGGCTGGAGTGTCAAGCTCTGTCCACCATACGGTGCGTATGAAGCAAATTCGTCTCGCACGGCCCTTAGAGCATCACCAATCACCGGTTGGGTGCTATCGGTGTGTAGGACAACAACATCCTTCAGGATCTCACCTTGAGACAGCAGTGCGTCGACGGCGAGAGTCACTACCTGTGGTTCAGAGCCAAGAGTAGCAACCAGAACACCAGTTTGGCGGGGCACTATGTTCCTCGAGTTGTCGCAGCTGCGGAGCGTAGCCCAGTTATACGAGAGGTCACCTACACAGGAAGTGTGTGCCTGCCGCCATTAAACTCGCAAACTAGCATCTATGCAAGTGGGTAATGGCCGGTATATCCGGAAGCAACGAACTGCTGCCACTTGACCACGCACAATCTTTGATGGTGACATGCCATTCATGCTTGTTTTCAGTCCGGAAATCAGCCCGCCTCAATCCGCCAGCCCTGCCACCGGCGAGTGCAGCCGGTGCTGGCGCCGGACGGTTTCGACGTCGAAACGCAGGTAGTACTGCTTCATCAGGAGGGCGTGAAGCAAGCCGGGGCTGGCTACCGCGCAGCGGCACCCGAGTCCTCTGCGCCCGGCTCGGCGAGCGCAGGCGGCTCGGCGAGCGTTCGCAGCCGGGCTACCTCATGGCTCAATACCCGCACACGACGCGAAAGTGTCTGCACGACGCGGTAGGCCAGGGACGGATCTTCGTGGATGCGCCTGAGGAAGTTCTTCTCGTCGACGCTCAACACCCGGGCGTACCCCCGTGCGCGGGCGGTGGCCATCCGCACTTCACGTTCGAAGATCGCCATCTCACCGAAGAACTCGCCTTCGGTGCGCACCACGAGGCAAACCTCCTGCCTGCCAACGGCCTTCACGATCTCGACTTCGCCCTGCTGGATGACGTACATGCAGTTTCCGGGCTCGCCCTCCTGAAAGATGATCTCGCCGTCCTCATAATCCTGACCCAGAGCGCCCAGATTCATTGGGACCTCCCGAAGAGAGATGAGCTGAGATGCCACAACAGCCGGGTCCAGAACGCAGGGATGAGGAACCGCAGGAAGATGTCCTTGTAGGGCGCGCTGCCCGTGAACGTATCCCACATGATCCGGCTCATTCTCTGCTGCTCGTCGCCCAGAGGCTGCTCGCTTGCTGCCATGCCTATCAACGCGTGGATGGCAGTGTGTCGCGGTTTCAGACGCCGCACAACGGCGAAGATCACCTTGCCGATGACGTTGTCGTACTCCATCGTCCGGCAGTAATGCCAGTAGTGATGGTTGAAATCCTCTTCGGCAATCCCGTGGAAGACTGCGGTCGAGGCGGCTGCTTTGGCAGCCCGGTAGGCGGCGCCAATGCCGTCTTTGTAGAGGCGAGATACCCCGCTGTCGCCGAGGAACACAATGCGGTCGGCGAAGGGGTGGAAGGCCGCGCTGACATTGATTCGAGGAGCGCACTGGCAGACGGGCTGCTCGGGCTGCCACCCGGGTGGCATTGTCTCTGTGACTTCACGGCTGCTGAGAAATGCCGTGAGAGTGCTATCCGTCATGCCCTGACCCAGCAGGCAGATAGTGACGTAATCCCCTTTGGGTACGATGGCAGCGAAATCCAGCCCCGGCATGTCCAGCAGGAAGAAGTGGATAGTGTGCTCGCCCAGGGAGCCGTCAATCTGCTGCTGGCCCACGAAGTACTCCCGGATGAACGTCTGAGTCGTCTCCGGCGGCATAAACGCCGTGTCGAGCGGGCGGAAGAGGCGGAGGGCGTTCGTGTTGACGCCCGTCGCCACCGCCAGGAAGTCATACGCGCGCCACGATCCCCCGCGCGACTTCACATGAACAAAGCCCTCCGTGCGGTTCACATCCTCCACGCGTGCCCGGATGACGTTGGCCCCCTTGGCGGCAGCCTGCTCAAGCAGGAAGCCGTCGAAGCTGCGCCACGGGCTGTCCTCTGCACCCCTGGGGCCGGAGCCACGAAAGACGGTGCCGATGCGCTTCTCATTCTGCGGCGTGGTGAGGCGCACCGTACCCGCGCTCGTGTGCAGAACGTACGTGTCCATCCCGCGCTGAACTACGTCCGGCGGCAGGTTGATACCTTCCATGGCGAGGTGCTGGATCAGGCTCTCGGAGATGATACCCGCGCACATGTTGCAGCCCGCAGGGCCCGTCTGGCTGAAGTCGCGCGGCTCGTAGATGTCGACGTACAGACTGAGACCCTTCCTCGCGGCGAGATCAAGCAGGAAGAAGCCGAATAGCGAGCCCGCCGGACCACCGCCCATCACCGCCACGCGTGCACCCGGCTGCAGGTCGAGCGGCGAACCGTTCTCCTGCCCGGCACTCTCGTTTGCGAACACAAACCGCGTCTTGATCACGCCGTCTCCGGATCTCTAGGGTGTAGGGTCAGAGTTCCACGCCGAAGTGCTCGTACAGCGCATAGCGGTACTCGGCGTCTGTCTGGAGAATACGCTCCGCGCGGTTGCCGTTTTGGGAGGCAACGAAGCGCATATCTGAGAGCGTAATCCGGCCCTCTTCTGTCGCCCGCGTGCAGATTCGCCGCCGCGTGAACGTCGACTCCGGCGAGGTCTGGTGATAGTGGCAGCCACCGGCAAAGTCGGCGAGGGCGTAAGGCTCCAGTGTGAAGCGGTACTGTGCTCTCCACTCGCCATCCTGGTAGCGCTGGTAGACCAGGTACTCGCCACCATCCTCGATACGGTACCGCTCGTCGCCTTGAACCTGCTCGCCGCGCTCGTCGAGGCGGAGGGGCTCGCGGAACGATGCTCCGAATCCGACGTCAACCAGCCAGCGCTCGTCTAAGTGCACCAGCAACGCCATGTGGTCGAACGGGGGCCCAAAGCCCCCGTCCGACTTGGCTACGCTGGCTGAGAGACGCTGCACCTCGTACTCCATCTCGCGGAGCAGCGCCGCGAAGAGGCCGTTGAGCTCGTAGCAGAACCCGCCGCGATGGCGGCACACGATCTTCTCAAACAGCAGTGCCTCGTCGAGTACAATGGTGCGGCCCAGATGGATGTCCAGGTTCTCGAAAGGGACGCTCAGCATGTGTGCGTGGTGCAGGTTACATAGGGTGCCGGTGTCCGGCCTGCGCGATCCCCCGTAGCCGATGCGGCGCAGATAGGCATCCACATTCATGTCGGCATCCCCCTGGCCTTGCGGCCCTCGACTCATGTCAGAACTGCCAGTAGCGAGCTGTCACCATCAGAAGGAGTGCCAGGGAGACGAGCACGAAGTCGATGAGGCCCAGCCGGGACATCTCCGCGCTGAGCTTCTGGAGCTGCGTCACCTGAAACGTCGTCGGCGGGCCGCCAGCCGTCTGGATCTGCGTGCCCAGCTGGCTGATCTGGATAGCGCGCGGCCGGATTCCGAACATCCCGATCAAGAAGACGGTGATGCCGGTGAGCGCGCCAAGGGCGAGAGCAAGCCCGGGCCCTGTCTGCGCCCAGGCGAGCACATTACCCCCGGACCGATACCAGACCAGCAGAACCCCCGACAGGACCGTGAGGGTGCTTGCTGTCGACATGAAGGAGCCGAAGCGACTGCGCGACATCAGCTGCTGCATAAACTTGTTGCCTTCCGGGCCGGCCGCCTTGACGGTTGGCTCGATGAACAGGAACTGCACGAAGGCACCGCCTGCCCAGCACACACTCGACACGATATGAACGACACGCGAAACTGCACCGATTACCGTCCAAAGCTCCATTGTTAACCTCCGCAGAGAATATGGCTGTTAAAGTAAACGCACTACACAACATCGCAGCCTGCGTGTGGGGTGACTGAGTCACCCTCCACATACCCACCTGTGGTACAATTCCGGTACAGCGAGGCAACATGGCAGGCCAGAAGCCATGTTGCGGCCCACATCTGGAACGGGCAGCAGACATTGATAGATGGGGCAGACCTGACCGTATCTTTTGGCCGGTGGGTCAAGCGTCGCAGGCGCGCGCTTGATCTGACGCAGGCTGAGCTTGCGCGCCGGGCCGGATGCTCCGTGTTTGCGCTGCGCAAGATCGAGTCAGAGGAGCGCCGTCCCTCCCGGCAGCTTGCCGGGCTGCTCGCGCAATCGCTCGGAATTCCCCCCGATGAACAGCCAACCTTCGTCCGCGTTGCCAGGGGCGAGCTCTCAGCGGAACGGCTGGGCGTGCCGTCACTCCTCATAAGCGGCGAACCGCCTTACGCGCCTCGCGCGCTGCTGCCGCACTCGACGCTGCCTACACCGCCAACCCCTTTTGTCGGGCGCCAGGCCGAACTTGCGGCGCTGGGGCAGCTCGTGTGCGATCTGGACTGCGGGCTGATCACAGTCACAGGGCCGGGCGGTATTGGCAAGACTCGCCTGGTGCTGGAGGTAGCATCCCGGTACCGGGCTCTGTTCCCCGACGGCGTCTGGTTCGTCCCGCTGGCTTCACTCAGCTCCTCAGAGTTTCTCGTACCGACGCTTGCCTCGGCAGTTGGGCTCTCGCTTCAAGGCCCGACTGCGCCACGAACCCAACTCCTGAACTACCTTCACACCAAGCACGCCCTCCTCATCCTCGACAACGTCGAGCATTTGCTGGACGAACTCGGATTGTTCGCCGACATCCTCACCATCGCACCCGGCGTTCGCATGGTGGTCACGTCACGAGAGCGGCTGCACCTGCACGGCGAGTGGGTCTTTGAGCTGCAGGGCATGCCTGTGCCTTCTGCCGGGGAGAACGTGCAGATCGAGGAATACGGTGCCGTCACCCTGTTCCTCCAGTCTGCGCGGCGGACGCAGGCGTCGTTTGAGCTTCAGGATGACCAGCGCACCTGGGTGGTGCGGATCTGCCGGCTCGTGGAGGGCGTGCCGCTGGGTATCGAGCTGGCGGCAGCGTGGGTGTCGGTCCTGTCCTGCCAGGAGATTGCCAGGGAAATTGAGCGCAACCTCGATTTCCTCACGGCGACAACGCGCGACGTACCCGAACGGCTGCGCAGCCTCAGAGCGGCCTTCGACTATTCGTGGCAGTTGCTGTCACCCGAAGAGCGCCGCGTGCTGTGCCGTCTGGCTGTATTCCAGGGCGGCTTCTGCCGGAACGCAGCCGAGGGCGTCGCCGGGGCGCGGCTTCCGCAGCTCCTGGCGCTCGTCTCCAAGTCGCTTTTGCGGCGGGACGAGAGCGGTCGATATGACCTGCATGAGGTTGTCCAACAATATGCGCTGGCCCATCTCGAGGACGACCCGGAGGCTGACGCGGTTCGCGACCAGCATTCCGACTACTACCTGGCTTTGCTGCGAGACCGCGAGCACGCGCTCAAGAGCAGCGAGCAGCCGCAGGTCCTCAGCGAACTGGCCTGGGAGACCGACAATATCCATGCTGCCTGGGCCTGGGCCATCCAGCGTGACAAGCTGACGCGGCTTGGTGGTGCTGTGCGATGCTTCGCCCTGCTGTGCGACATCCGCGGCTGGCTGGAGCAGGGTATTGAACAGCTTGAGCCGGTCGTGCAGGCTCTCCGCCGCGGGCCTGAGGATGGAGCACGGCTCCGGGTCCTGGGGCAGGCAATCGCCCAGCAGGGGCTGCTCTTCTTCCGGAAGGGCGATTACGACCGGGCAGTGGCGCTGTTTGAAGAGAGCCTGGCAATTTTGAAGCCAGTCGCAGACCCCGCGCTGCTGGTCGACCCGCTGGCGTACCTTGCCGTTATCAAGTTTCTGACAGGCGAGCTGGAACAATCGCAGGCACTGGGGCGTGAGGCGCTTGCTTATGCCGGTGCGGTGGGTAACCAGTGGGCGGAGGCGCTTATCGTATTTAACCTCGGGTACGTGGACAGCCTGCAAGGGAACTACGCACAGGGGTATCGGAGCATGCGAGAGGGCCTGGCGCGGTGGCACGAGCTCGGCGATCCGCGCTTTACGGCGCTGGGCCTGAATTTCCTCAGCCCAACTGCCATCAAGCTGGGGCGCTATCGCGAAGCGCAGGCCATTCTGGAGCAGAGTCTTGACCTGACGAAGCGGGTCGGTGACCGCTGGGGAATGGGCACCGCCTACCGGCACCTCGGGCTGCTGGCGCTCGCACAGGGCCATCTTGTCGAGGCACGCTCCCTGATGCAGCAGAGCCTGAGCGTGCTTACCGATCTGGGCGCCCGTTGGGACATCGCCCAGACGCAGGCCTGCCTCGCAGAAGTCACTGCCGCGGAAGGCGACCTGGAAACCGCAAGGCAAGAGCTTGTGAGCGTTCTGCTGCCGGCCATGGAGATGCAGGCGAAGCCCATCCTGCTAGATGCCTTTGCCGGGCTGGCACGCCTGTACCGCGAGTCTGGTAGGCTGGAAGATGCCTACCTGTTATCACTCGTGGTGGCGAGCCACCCTGCCAGTACC
>CAZDLX010000083.1:14506-14832 GCA_964506005.1 uncultured Anaerolineae bacterium
CCAGTACCACCGAGGCGGCGGAACGCGCGAACGGCCTGACAAGGGAGCTCGAAGCGCAGCTCTCACCGGAGCAGCTGCGGTCGGCCAGAGAGCGGTCTGCAGGTCAGTCCCTGGAGGCTGTGGTTGATTACATTCTCGCCGACGAGCCCACCTGAACCTAGAGTTGTTTTGCTATCCCTCACTCTCCCTAGCCCCGCACCCGTAGGGGTCGAAGGTCTGGGTGAGCAGTGGGGAGCCCGCCTCATCCACCACCTGCCGCACCGAGCCGAGGCCGTCGTAGGCGAAGTACCGGGTGGTAGCCCCGTCGCTCTGCGCGACGAGGTCCA
>CAZDLX010000084.1:0-1564 GCA_964506005.1 uncultured Anaerolineae bacterium
CGAGGAATAACATTCACAGTATAAAACAAAGCCGCCGGGGCGCAACCCGCATCAAAAACCGCCGAAGGCGCAACCCTCGGCGGTTCTCATTTCCCCTACTCCCCTCTCCCTACCCCACCTCGACCAGCTCGAACTCCACCACCCACACCGGCATGTCGAGCGTGTCCGCGCCGTGGATGCGCTGCCACAGCTCTAAGAACGCTTCGCGGCTGGCTTCGCCCTCCGCCCTCGCGCCCTCATCGGAGATGTCCCCGGCGCGCTCGGCGCGGATGCCCGTCACCCGGATGCGGGCGATCTGCGGCTCGTTGCGCCCCGGCTGCACGGCGTAGGTCTTGCCGACCTGCCACTTGGTCCGCCCGCCGTGCACCACCGCCTCGATGCGCCCGTCAGGCCCCGTGACCGCCTCCTCGTTCGCCTTGCGGGGGCGGCGGGTGGTGGTCTTCTCCCCGTTGAGAACAGCCTGCCACGTGTACTGGAAGATCATGTCTGGCCCCCCGGCTTACATCTCGGCGAGGATCTGCTGCTTCTTCGCGTCGTACTCTTCCTGCGTGATCAGCCCGGCGTCGAGCATCTCCTTGAGCTCGCGCAGCCGCCCGACCCGGTCGGCGGTCTCGGCGGGCGCGCTCTCGGCGGCGACGGGCTCGCCCGAGGCCACCGTCACCGGGGGCACCTGCCCCAGCATGATGCCGCCCGCCGCCGCGCGGCGCTCCTCCAGATCGCGGCGGCGGCGCTCCTCGCGGACCTCCTCCTCCTGCTCCTGCGCCAGCGCGTAGACGCGCCGCGCCTGCGGCTTGGGGATGTACTCGACGGAGAGCGTCTCGCCCTCGACGGGCTCGAGCGTCAGCGTCGCGCCGATCATGTCCTCTTTCAACGTGACGTGCTCCAGGTCGCGCCAGATGTAGTCCGCAAACTCGGCGCGCCCCAGAAGCTGCGGCTGGTACACGATGAACCGCCGGTTGGTGAGCACCACGCACACCGGCGTGAGGTCGATGAGCGGCTTATCCTGCACGGCGATGTACGTTATCCGCTCGCCCCGCGTCAGGATGCCGGAGACGCGGTCGTACACCCGCGCGACCGCTTTAGGGTCCTGGTCCTCGTCGATGAAACGCCTGATCTCTTCCCTGATGTCGTCGCCTGCCATGCCATCCTCCCATCCGCGCGCCGCGCCAGTACGATAGCTGATAGCTTGATGATAGTGGATTGCGTGCTGCTGGCAAGAGGCGTGCCGCAGGAAGGCAGAACGAGAAGCCGCGCGGCGGGTGTGCCGGCGGCTCAGGCAGGCGGGAGCGCGGCGTCTCAGTGCTTCTTCGAGACGCGGCGGCAGTTGTCGACCAGTACGACGTAGATCTTGCTGTTAGCGATACTCTGTATCTGCACGTAGCGGCTGAACGAGATCGCGATGACCACCCCTTCGATGGCCCCCCAGTCGCTGGTGTCCGCGATGACGCGGTCCCCTACGCGGATGTTGGAAATCACGCTCGTCTCTCCTGCCCCTCAAAGGCCTCGACGAGGTGTGCGTTCAACTCCGATTGTACTGAACTTTTGTTCTAAGTCAACGGGGGGC
>CAZDLX010000084.1:1664-14427 GCA_964506005.1 uncultured Anaerolineae bacterium
GGGGTGAGGGCTATGCCTCCAGCCCATCGACGTAGACGTTGATCGCCTCGCGCATGAACTCGGGCAGATCGGGGTGCAGCTCCTCGAAGTTGCGCCGGAAGTCCGGGTGATCGTTGTACAGGTCGCCGAGCCCGCGCAGGTAGCCGGGGTTCGGCTCCACGAAGTACTTGAGGTGCTCGTGCCACCGCGCGATCACCGCCTGCACTTCCGGGCTGGCGGGCTCCGCCTTGCCGATCAGCTCGACGAGGTCTGTGTAGACCGCCTGGCCCTCCTCCCCGATCTGCTGCTTCTGCTGGGCGGAGTAGCTGTTGTAGCGCTTGTACGACGCGTCAACGGTTTCACTGCCCCACGTCTCGCGGGCCTGCTGGGCATACTTCTTCTCTTCCTCCGGGGTGAACCCGGCGAACAGCTTTTTCTTACTCATTCCAATCCCTCCTGTCAGGTCGAGAATCGTGCCGTCGATCGTGTGGATGAGGCTCTTCAGCCGGCGGATGCGGGCTTCCAGCCCTGCCCGGTGCGCGTGCAGCGCCGCCACGAGATCGAAATCAGGCATGGCCATGATGTCCTTGATCTCGCTCAGGCTCAGATCCAGCTCCCGGAAGAACAGGATCTGCTGGAGATGGTAGACAGCCTCGTCGTCGTAGTAACGGTAGCCGTTTTCCCCTACCTGCGCCGGTTTCAGCAGGCCGATCTCGTCGTAGTAGTGGAGCGTGCGCACGCTCACGCCGGCCAGCTCGGCAAGCTGTTTAACGGTGTACACCCTGTCTCCCTCCTCATCACGACCGCCAGTATAAACTATCACGTAACGTGAGAGTCAAGGGCGATTTTCGGTGAGTTTTGCCTTTCGTGGAGTTATAGGGCAGCAGCCAGCGCCCGACAGGCCCTTTATTTTCAGGCCGCACCACCGTAGGGGCGGGTCCAACGATGCAGGCGATGCAGTCGATGCTCCGCATCGCGCATCGCGCATCGCACCCGACCCTACCAATGCAGATTGACCTGTTATTCTGTAAAGGTTCAAAAGGCGACCGCTGATTGGCGCGCCAGCCGACAGGTCGCCCTCAGGCGACGCATTTCTTGTAGCCTGAGAATTCATGCTCAGACGGAGCTCCGCTCCCGGCGTTGCCCAACGCGTCGAGAGCCGTTCTTCATGAATCTTTCATGAAAAGCACGCTGTACTCATATTGACTCCGCATGGGTCCGCGACTAGAATGACACTAGCAGTACCGACTTCCTACTCGATGCAGCCGAATCTGCGTTTACCATAACAAATAGCGAGCGCGTACACCGACTCCCTCACCACTTCCATGAGTAACGCTGCTACGTCGAGACGGACGTCCGAGCTGTCCTTACCTCAATATCGATATCGCTGGCCGATAAACTCGTGTGCCAACTGTGCTGCCGGGACACCGTCTCGCGCACCCGTGGCTGCGGGCTTCCGGCATAGTGGGGCCGCTTCTCCCTGCAGGCCCTGCACTCTTTACCGGTTCCGCATCTCTGTCTGTGGTTAAGGAGAAGAAGATGTTGCGACGGAAGCTGTTCCCACCCAGGCGTCCTGCCAGCTCCCGGCGGTCTCGATCTGCCCGGCTGTCGGGCATACTGCTTGTCGTGCTCGGCCTCACTTTGACTCTGGTTCCCAGCGCGCTGGCGTCTATCGTCGTGCCACTGCGCAACGTGGCGGTGTTCATCCAGACGACCGGCCCGCTTGCCGAGCTCGGTATTGGTGACTACCGCACCAATGACCCCGTATCGGTGAGTGCGGTGCCAGGGCGCGACCCGGCGGGGGCAGGCGACCGTTCTGTCCACCGCATTGAGCTGCTCATCCCCTGCTTACCCAACCTTGAGTACACCGTCGAGCTGTTCGACCCCGCGGTCGAGCCCGGCTCGGAGGCCATCGACGAGCCGCGCGACGACAACAACCTCGACACGACAGATCCACAGTGGTTTGACAACACACACTTCCGTCTCTTTGCGCCCAACGGCACGCTTCTGCAAGAGACCACCTACACGCCCGGCACGTCTAACGACGCCTGGACTCTCTTCGCGACCATCACCGTCGATGGCAACCCACAGCGCGGCGTCAGCTGCGGCAGCTACATTTTGCAAACGGACACCGGCAACGGCGATCCCTACACTGTGGGTCTGAACAACGACGACAACGCCTGGCAGCTCCGGCTGGATGGCGTCGGCTTTGATGCCTTCACCGGCCCCGATGGCCTCCCCGGCACCGGCGACCAGGCGCAAGTCGGCATCCTGGAGGTCTCCTACCAGCACCGGGCGGCAGACTGCCAGGACTTCTACTGGTTTGCCGATGACGACGAAGTCGAGATGTACATGCTCAACTTCGACATGGACGACTCGGCCAGCTACGGCGCCGCCATCGTCTGCTACTTCGCGCCCGGAGTCACGGGAGACTGCTCCAGCGGCTACCCCGGCTCGCCGGTCATCATGGGCACGCGCTCGGGGAATACGACCTGGAACGACGTCGTTGACCAGTCGGCGCAGCGCCACGTACGGCCTGCCTTCTCCGACATGCAGCCCTTTGACGGCGTGAGCGACTTTGACGGCGATGCGATCACGAACCCCGCAGCCGGCCTGTGGCGCGGGCAGCTCTGCGTGGACCGCGGCAACCAGTACTCGTTTGAAGTGCCCGGCCACCGCCTGTTCATCGAGCCGCCCGACCTGCCCGAGCTCACCATCGTGAAGGACGACGGCGTCGAGGTCGTGAACTCGCCCGGTTCCACGACCTACAACGTGACCATCACCAACGTCGGCACGGGCGCTGCGCTGCCCCTGCCCGGTGGAGAGCCTGAGCTCGTTGACCAGCTGCCGGCTGGCATGACGTTCCAGAGCTGCACGGTCAACGCGCCGCTCATCGGCACCTGCGCCGAGAACCCCGGCGGCTCGGGCCGCGTCGAGTTCCAGCTTGACGGTCACACCGACTTCAACGACATCTTCCTGCCGGGCACCGGCAGCGGCAATCTGAACTCTGCTACCGTCACCATCACGGCAGGCGTGAACGCCGGCCTGGCGGACGGGACGCAGCTTGAGAACGTCGCCTCGGTCGACTTCACCGACGCATTCCAGAACAATTACGAGCCGGTGTCAGACAACGACATCGACACGGTGACGAACGAGCCGGTAGCAGACCTCTCGCTGGTCAAGTCGGTGGACCGGACAACCGCCAGCCAGGGCGATACGGTCGTCTTCACGATCCAGGTGACAAACAGTGGACCGAATGCCACGACCGGTGTCACGGTCACAGACAACACGCTGACGAATGCCAGCGCCGAGTTTACCAATCTGACACTGCCCGCGGGCAGCCCGTCACAGGGCAGCTACGACTTCGATACCGGCGTGTGGACGGTGGGCGACCTCGCGGTGGGACAGACGGAGACGCTGACGATCCAGGCCACCATCGCCGTCGACCCGCCGGTCACCAACATCGCGCAGGTGACAAACAGCGACCTGCCCGACCCCGACTCGACGCCTAACAACAACGTCGCCACGGAAGATGACCAGTCCTCGGTGACGATCAACCCGCCGGGGTCGCCACCGCCCGGCCCGACCGCCGTCCCGCCGCTGGCCGAGGGGACTGGCGTCGCCACCCCGGTGCTCCGCAAGATCGTCTCGCCGGAAAACGCCGCGGTCGGTGATACCGTGCTGTGGACCGTGCTCGTCTCCAACCCCGAGAACGTCCCAACAGGCAACGTGACCGTGACCGACACCATCCCGGCAATGTTCGGCGTGGTGCGCGTGACGTCGTCGCGCGGCACGGTGACGGTGACGGGCAACAGCTTCTCGGTGAACATCGGCGTGATGCAGCCGGGCGAGGAAGTGACGATCAGCGTGGAGTCGGTCGCCAACGTCCTGGCGGTCCCGCCGCAGACGTGCAACACCGCCTTCGTGGGGAGCGTCGCCTCCAACGAGGTCTGTGTGAACATCTTCCCGGCGGAGCTGGCGGCGTTCGGCGGTGACTCGCCGCTGACGACGGCGCTCCGGGCCTGGTGGGTGTGGAGCCTGGTGGGCGTGGCGCTGACACTGGGTGGCTGGCTCCTGCTGCGGCGGGTGGGCCGCCAGGCCGCCGAGCCCGGCATCGAAGGTTAGCGCCGCGAGGCTGGCCCGTCCAGCAGAATAAGTAAAAAGACTTGAGCCCTTCGTTCCGACAAACGAAGGGCTCTTTTTCGATCGGTTCGTTGAGGTGGCGAAACGATCGAGGAGTCTGCTACTGGGCGGCGGGAACGGGCGCGCCGTAGAGCGCCTGCACGCCGGCGATATCATGGTCCGTCAGGCCCTGCGGGCCGCTGTAGTAGGGCCACATCAGCGCGGCCCGGTTCGGGCTGTGCGCCAGCCCCAGCGAATGGCCCAGCTCGTGCGTGACGATGGTCGTCAGGTGCGATTGGTGCGGGAAGGCCTGGGTCGGCGTGCCGACCACCCACGTCTCGGCGTCGTCGAGGACGATGTCGCCGTCGTACCAGATGGCACCACTCGCAAACGGGTAGTACGTCTGCGCGACGCGGCCGCCCTTGCCGTCAAAGCGGTGCAGGCCGCCATAGCCGCTGCCCGACCAGCTAATGTTGATATCGCCGCCGGTCTCGACTTCGACGAGTTCGATGCCTGCGACGGACGACCAGGCGGCGGCGGCTTCACGCACTGCGGTACGTGCGGCTTCACAGTCGAGCGACTGCGGGCAGTTGGCGATACTGAAGCTGACGGTCTCCTGGTTCCAGCGGTAGCCGGACAGCGAGTACGATGCGACTCCGCGAGCAGGCTGGGCCGCTGGGCCACCCTCAGCGGCCATAGGAATGGGCTCAACCATACTTGCCCAGGCAAAGCCCAGAGCGATCAGGAGCAGAACGGCGACCTGAAGTACGGTAAGCGTTTTCGGACGAGCAGGTGAGAAGTTGAATAAGATGTGCATGGTAACCAGATTGAAATTCAAGATGACGTGATTGATTTCTCGCCCAAGTTTATAGCTGCCGGACGCATGCGTCGATGAGGTGATCACCTACCTGCACGGCTGGCCGGCATTACAGTCCTGTTTCACAGGCCCGCTGTGCGGCGAGCGCGCCAACGTTACCATTTTCACAATAGGCCGGATATAGGAAGATGGGGCCAGCGCAGCGCTTGCACAGCCCCTGCCCTTCTGGACAGTGCCACGCGGCCTGGGCCATAATGAGGCTTCAGGTCGCCAGGCAGCCAGGAGGCAGTCACGAAACGCGCAATGAAGCTGAGAGTCATGTCGTGGAACCTGTGGCACGGCGAGTTTCTGGACGAGATCGTCGCCTTTCTAAGACACAGTGATGCCGACATCATCGCCCTGCAGGAAGTTGCGGACACGCCCGGCGGCCCGCAGATGGCCGCACACATCGCCGAGGCAACGGGTTATCATGCTGCCCATTACCACGCCTTCACCACCGACCGGCACGATCCGCCCTTCCAGCAGGGCAACACCATCCTGTCGCGCCATGCGATCCAGCAGGCAGGTGCCCACGTTCTCAGCGACTTGAGCCGCTACCAGGGCACCGCGGAGACGGAGCCGCGCATCGCCGTGAAGGCCTGCATCAACGTCAACGGCGTGGGGCTCACCGTGCTGAACACCCACCTTGCCCACACAACCGATTTCGCCTCCTGCCAGACCAGGCTGGATCAGGTTGACAGCCTCACCGGCCTTGTAGAGCCGCGGCGCACGGTGCTGATGGGTGACTTCAACGTTGAGCCGGGCAGCGAGGAACTGCGGCGCATCGGCACGGTTATGGCCAACGCCGACCCCGAGCCGGAGCACCCGACAGCCTTCCTGTATGAGAAAGACCGTGCGACCGGCGAGATTACCCAGACCGAGCCGCAGTACCGCATCGACCACATCTTCGTGACGCCCGACGTCGAGGTGGAATCGTTCGAGGTCCTGGACGTACGTGCGTCGGATCACCACCCGGTCATGGCACTGATCCACGTTTAGCTAGCTGCGTTACATCCACGAGAGCGGCTAGCGACCAGTGCGGTTGCGCGCTTCTCACCGGCCGGATTCGCCTCCAATGTCCGGTTCGGGAAGCCGGTCATGCAGGCTTGCACCACAGGTAGGCGAGAGTTATAACCCACAGCCGATCTTCACCGTCAACCTTAAGAGGTCGCATCTCAACCCGCATGGAATCCACAAAGACTGATCGGTCCCTTCTGCGCCGTCTGGCCGTGCCGCTGGGCGCGCTGCTCGACCGCGTCCAGCCTTCCGGCGAGATCGTCGCCGTCTCCACCAGCCTGCTCGTCGGGCTGGGGACCGGCCTGGCTGCCGTCGCCTTCAATTTGCTGATCCAGACCTTCACGGGCCTCTCTTTTAGCACGCTCCCCGACGCTGCTGGGGGCGCTCGCTGGACGCTCGTTGCCGTGCCCGCGCTGGGCGGCCTGCTCGTCGGCCCGCTGATCTACCTGTTCGCCCGCGAAGCGAAGGGCCACGGCGTCCCGGAGGTGATGCAGGCGATTGCGCTGCGGGGCGGGCGCATCCGGCCCGTCGTCGCCGTCGTCAAAGCGATTACGGCGTCGATCACCATCGGCACCGGCGGCTCCGTCGGGCGTGAAGGGCCAATCGTGCAGATCGGCTCGGCGTTGGGCTCGACAATCGGCCAGCTCTTTCACCTCTCTGAGGAGCGCATCCGCAACCTGGTCGCCTGTGGGGCTGCGGGCGGCATCGCGGCGACCTTTAACGCGCCCATCGCGGGAGTCATCTTCGCCGTCGAGGTTATCCTCGGCGAGCTGAGCGCGAACCATGCCGGCACGATCATTATCTCGGCTGTCACGGCCAGCGCGACGATGGACCTGATCCTCGGCTCGGAGTACGCCTTCCCCGTGCCCGAGCCCTATGCGCTGGAAACCGTGTGGGAGTTCGGGCTGTACGCGGTGTTTGGCGTGCTGGCAGCGCTCGTCGCAGCCGCGTTTGTGCGAACGCTCTACGCGGCGGAAGACTTCTTCGACCACCAGAAGCTGATCCCCGGCTGGCTGCAGCCGGCAGTGGGCGGCCTGCTGCTCGGCGGGCTGGCGCTGGTCTACCCGCGGCTGTTCCCGGCGCTGGCCTACGACCGCATCCCGCAGGTGTTTGGCGGCGGCTACGCCCCGATCGCGAATGCACTGGCGGGGCGGGAGGTCATCGCCACGGCGCTGCTGCTGCTCGTGTTAAAGATGATCGCGACGAACCTCACACTCGGCTCGGGCGGTTCGGGCGGTGTGTTTGCGCCCTCGCTGTTTATGGGCGCGATGGCGGGTGCGGCTTTCGGGCAGGTGGCCAACCAGCTCTTCCCGGGCGTGGTAGCCCCGCCGGGAGCCTATGCGCTCGTCGGCATGGGGGCGGTGTTTGCCGGGTCCGCCCACGCGCCGATCACGGCAGTGGTGATGCTGTTCGAGCTCACCGGAGACTACCGCATCATCCTGCCGCTGATGCTGACCATCGTGATTGCGATGCTCGTCTCGCGGCGGCTGCTCGGCGGGGAATCCATCTACACGCTGAAGCTCACGCGGCGCGGCGTGCGGCTCCAGCGCGGGCGCGACGTGGACGTGCTGCAAAGCGTGCGCGTAGGCGAGATCGCGAGCGACACGTTCAGTGTGCCTGCCAGCATGACGCTCGTCGAACTCTCGGAGCGGTTCGCCGCGGTGCGGCGGCGCGGTCTGCCGGTCATCGGGGAGGACAGGCAGCTGTGGGGCATCGTCACGATCAGCGACCTGGAGCGTGCCATCGCCGACGACAGGCCGTACGGGACGCCCGTCACCGAGATCGGCACGCCGTACGGGCGGATGTTGCTCGCCTACCCCGACGAGACGATGGGTGCGGCGCTCTCGCGGATGAGCACTCGCGGCCTGAGCCACCTGCCGGTCGTCTCGCGGGAGGACTCGCGACGGCTCGTCGGCATGGTGCGGCTTGAGGACGTCATGCGGGCCTACAATATCGCGCTGACCCGCCGGGCAGAGGTCGCCCAGCGCACCCGGCGGCTGCAAACGCAGTACCATGACGGGACCGAGTTCGTGGACGTGCGGCTGGCCGACGATTCCCCCGTGGTAGGCAGCACGCTGCGGCAGATCGCGTCGTGCCTGCCGGACGACTGCATTCTGGTCTCGGTGCAGCGCAACGGCATGACGATGATCCCCCACGGCGACACCCGCTTTGAAGCGGGCGACCTCGTCACCGCGTTTGTGAAGAGTGAGGACCTCGGCGCGCTGAATGACTGCCTGGTGGGAGGGAGGGCGCTGGCCCCCTAATCATTGTCGTCGGGGTCGGCGATCATGAAGCTGATCTCAGCGACGTTGTTGTCCTCGCGGATCTCTGGCACGGCGTTCGTCGTATCCACGCGAACGTAGGCGGTGAACGTCGTCGGGCCCTCGCAGTTGTAGCGGATAGGCTTGTTGCGGAAGTAGATCGCAGTTTCGCCCCACTGGAGCTCCTCGACCACCGTCACCCCGGACTCGATGTCGATGCCCGCCGACCACTCGACGGTGAAGTCGTAGGCCGCGCGGTTGCCCCAGTTGATCACGCCAAGCTGAACGAGGATCTCGTCGCCGCAGATGGCGTTGCGGGTATCAACCTCCAGGATGGGCGCCAGCTCGGGCACGTCGCTACCCGCCTCGGGGATGCCGATATATCCGCTGAAGGGGGCCGCGGGCGGCGCGTCGGCGGGTGGCTGGGCGGCGGCTGGGGGCAGCGGAGCGGCAGAGGCCGCGTTCCCCCGCGCCCCCGATGGCACGCGGGTCGCAGCCGGCCCGCCAGCCCCCTCCGCGGCTTCTGGCGTGAGGTTGATACGCGGTGGGAAGGTAGGAAACGGCGTGCGGGACGGCAGGCGCTCTGCCGTCGGGTAAGGCGTGTACGTCGGCTGCGGCGTCGAAGTCGGGTGCGGGGTCACGGTGAGCAGCTCGGGGTCAAGCGTGGGGGGTGGGGACACCTCGGGCTGCGGGATGAACGGCAGCGAGGCGCAACCGGCAAGCAGACTCACCACGCAGATAAGCAGCACGAACGTGAGAGGGCGGGGCATTGGGATAAGCTCGTTCCTGTTCAGAATCAGCCCCCGGAGTGTACCACCGGACGCGCGAGCCGGGCAATGCGCACGCGCCCGATAATGACCCTCTCCGTGGCACGGAGAGGAGTTGGGGGTGAGGTTTCCCCCTCGGACCAATGTCACAATGATGAAACGTCTCCGCCGTGGTATGATCGGCGGCCTGGTTTACTGGCAGACTGTGAAAGCTGGCGGCATCGATGGCGTTACTCACAACGCTCCTTCAAATCCTGTACGCGATCAGCGCGGTAGGGCTGGCCATCGTCGGCTTTAACACGCTTGTACTGTCGGTGCTCTACCTGCGGCACCGCCGGGAGAACCCCGCCGAGCCGCCCGCCCCGAACGAAGCGGACTGGCCCCGGGTCGTCGTGCAGCTTCCTGTCTATAATGAACGTCACGTCGTCGAGCGCGTGGTCGCGGCAGTCGCTCGCCTCGACTACCCGCGCGACCGCCTGCTGGTGCAGGTGCTCGACGACTCGACCGATGACACCGTGGCGCTTGCGGCGGCAGCCGCCGAGCAGGCGCGGGCGAGCGGGCTAAGCGTCGAGCACATCCGCCGCGCGGACCGCACCGGCTTCAAGGCCGGCGCGCTGGCGCACGGGTTGGAGCTGGCAGACGCGCCGTTCGTGGCGATCTTCGACGCCGACTTCGCCCCCTCCCCCGATTTCCTGCGCCGGGTGATGCCGCACTTCCTGGCCGACGAACGGCTCGGCATGGTGCAGACACGCTGGGCGCACCTCAACGCCCGGCAGAGCCACCTGACGCGCGCCCAGGCACTCGCGCTCGACGCGCACTTCGTCGTCGAGCAGACGGCGCGCCACCGGGGCGGCCTGTTCATGAACTTCTCGGGCACGGGCGGCGTGTGGCGGCGGGCCTGCATCGAGGACAGCGGCGGCTGGAGCCACGACACGCTCAGCGAGGATATCGACCTGAGCTACCGGGCGCAGCTCCGGGGCTGGCGTTTTCTCTACCTGCCGGACGTCTCCGCCCCTGCCGAGATCCCGCCGCTGATGATGGGCTTCAAGCGCCAGCAGTCGCGCTGGGCCACGGGCACCGTGCAGTGCCTGCGCAAGATGGGCGGCACGCTGCTGCGCTCCCACCTCACGCCCTGGCAGAAGGTTGAGGCGCTGATCCACCTGGGCGGCTACTTCCTGCACCCGCTGATGCTCGCCGTGCTGCTGCTGACGCTGCCGCTCGTCCTGCTCGACGGGCTCTCCGGCCTGCCGCTGGCGGGGCTGGGGCTGGCGATGCTCGGCGCACCGGTGCAGGCGGTGCTGGCCCAGCGCCGGCTGTACCCCGATTGGCGGGCGCGCCTGGCCTACTACCCGGCCTTCCTTTGTATGGGCTTCGGCATCGCGGTGAGCAACACGCTGGCCGTGCTGCGTGGCCTGTCGGGCCGCCCGCAGGCGTTCCAGCGCACGCCCAAATTCCAGGCCGGGGAGCGCGGGGCCGACTGGGCGGCCAGCCGGTACACGCTGCCGCTCGACCTCTCCACACGTCTGGAGATCGGCATGGCGCTCTACGCTACGGTGACGGCGTCTGCCGCGCTCACGCGCCTCCCCGCGGTGGTGCCCTTCATGGCACTGTACGCGCTCGGCTTCGCCTACGTGGCCGGGCTCAGCCTGTACCAGGAGAGCACCGCGCGGCGCGCCCGTGCACAGCAGGGGCTTCAGCTCTCCCGCAGCGAGGGTCGCTAGCCGCCGCCGGTCTGCGTGTCTGCTTTTGCAGGCACCTTACCGCCGTACTATACTCAATTTCACCCGGCCGGCAGGCCGGAGGTGGCTTACACAACCTGCCGCCTCACCTTGCACGATATTCAGCAGCCAGTACCGGTTTATGACACAGCGACCAGCGGACACCTCCAGCACACACGAACCCGAGCTGCCCCCGGCGCTCATGGTTGAAACACGCGACGCGCTTGACGGCCTGCCGGAGCTGCTGCGCAGCAGCACGCGGCTGGCTGTCGATACCGAGGCAAACAGCCTCCACGCCTACCAGGGCCGCGTCTGCCTCATCCAGCTCTCGACGGACACTCAGGACATTCTCATCGATCCGCTGGTCTTCGAGCCCTCCGACCTCGACTTTCTGGGCGAGGTATTTGCCGACCCGCAGATCGAAAAGGTATTTCACGCCGCCGAGTACGACGTGATGATCCTGCGGCGCGATTTCGGCTTTGAGTTCAGCAACCTGTTCGACACCATGATCGCAGCCCGCGTGCTCGGCTGGGAGCGGTTCGGGCTGGGCACCATCCTGGAAGAGCGCTACGGCGTTCGCGTGGATAAATCCCACCAGCGGGCAGACTGGGGCCGCCGCCCCCTGCCGCCGCATCTGCTGCGCTATGCGCGGATGGACACCCACTACCTGCTCGACCTGCGCGACGAGCTGCACGCCGATCTGGCGGCGGCCAACCGCCTGGAGGAAGCCCGCGAGCTCTTCCAGGAGGTCAGCCAGGCGGAGTGGAACGGCAGCGGCTTCGACCCCGAGGGCTACTGGCGCATCAACGACGCCCGGACGCTCAGCCCGCGCGAGATGGCGGTCCTGCGTGAGCTCTACCTGCTGCGCGAGAAGCAGGCCGAAACCCGCGACGTGCCCGTATTCAAGGTGATGGGCGATAAATCGCTCGTCGCGCTGGCGCAGGCCGCGCCTCGCTCGCTCAAAGAGCTGCGGCATGTGCCAGGTATCTCGGGGATACAGGTGAAGCGCTTCGGCGTGGGCATTCTGAAAGCCGTGAAGCGGGGATTGGACTCAGCGCCGCCCACCTTGCCCCGGCGCAGCGGCCCCCGGCCCGACGACGACGTGCTGCGCCGCTACGACGCGCTGCACACGTGGCGTAAAGAGCGCGGCCTGGAGCGCGGCGTGGCCTCCGACGTGATTATCTCCAAAGACGCCCTGTGGGAGTTGGCCTACAAGGCACCGCAAACTCTGGAGGAGCTGGCAGAGATCGAGGCCCTGGGCCCGTGGCGTACTGAGAAATACGGTGACGAGATTCTCCGGGTGCTCGCCGGTGAAAACGGCGACGCCGATTGAGCACACCTCACACAGTCTGTCCCTGAGCCGGTCACCCGGCGACTAACACGGAAAGGAGCAAACCGGTGGCAGCATCCCGTTCCCGCTGGCAGTACTGCCAGATCGAGACTCGCGGCAACGATACCGGAGTCCTCAGACAGTTCTTCCCCGACCGCGCCCCGGTTGAGACGGAGCTGCACCAGAACTGGCCCGCGATGCTCGGCAAGCTGGGCGAGCAGGGCTGGGAGCTCGTCGGCGTGCTGACGCGTGAAGGCGGGCTGGGTCGCCTGCCGGTGACGTACGTGCTGAAGCGTGAGCTCGGCACGGCGAGCAGCGGCGGCAGCGCATCTATCGCCCCCGAGCCGCCCGCGCCCGCCCCGCCGGCGCCGCCCGACGAGCCCCCGGAGCCGCCCAAGCCCAAGACCCCGTCGAGCGGCTTCGAGCCGCTGCGCGGACCCTAGACTAGCCGAATGAACGGACGCCCGGCATTGGCCGGGCGTCTGTGTTACGGCGTATCGCTGCCAACCATGCGGGGGTGAGCTTCCCCCTACTCCTCGACAATCTCCACGCCGAGCAGCGTATCGCCCGGCTCGCGGTCACGCTGCGGGTCCCGCTCGCGGATGCGGAACAGCGTCTGCAGCGAGTCGCCTTCGACAACCTCGCCAAACACGGCGTGCTTGCCGTCCAGCCACGGGGTCGCAACGTGCGTGATGAAGAACTGGCTGCCGTTC
>CAZDLX010000084.1:14437-14661 GCA_964506005.1 uncultured Anaerolineae bacterium
AGAGCATGCCGGGGCGGTCATGCTTGAGCTGCAGGGCGCTCGGCTCGTCGTCGAACCTGTAGCCAGGGCCGCCGCGCCCGGTGCCGGTCGGGTCGCCGCCCTGCACCATAAAATCGGGGATGACGCGGTGGAACGTCGTCCCGTCGTAAAAGCCATCTCGCGCCAGAAAGACGAAGTTGTTCACCGTTTGCGGCGCACGGTCTGCGAATAGCTCTGCCACGATG
>CAZDLX010000085.1:0-6167 GCA_964506005.1 uncultured Anaerolineae bacterium
GCACCTCGCCGTGCGCGCCGGGCTCCATCAGGTAGACAGCCGGGTACTTCATCGTCACCTTCGAGCCCAGGTTGCCGTCAACCCACTCCATCGTGGCGTCGCGGTAGGCAACCGCCCGCTTCGTGACCAGGTTGTACACGTTGTTCGACCAGTTCTGGATGGTCGAGTAGCGGCAGCGGCCACCGGGCTTCACGATGATCTCGACGACCGCGCTGTGCAGGCTGTCGCTGGAGTAGATCGGCGCGGTGCAGCCCTCGACATAGTGCACGAAGGCGCCCTCGTCCACGATAATCAGCGTCCGCTCGAACTGGCCCATGTTCTGGGTGTTGATGCGGAAGTAGGCCTGCAGCGGCATTTCGACCTTGACCCCCGGCGGGACGTAGATGAACGAGCCGCCGGACCACACCGCCGAGTTCAGCGCTGCAAACTTGTTATCGTTGTACGGGATGATGGTGCCGAAGTATTCCTTAACAAGCTCGGGGTGCTCGCGCACGCCGTCATCCATGCTCAGGAAAATCACACCCTGGTCGGCGAGCTCCTGGCGTACCTTGTGGTACACCACCTCCGACTCGTACTGCGCGCCCGCGCCGGCGAGGAACTTGCGCTCCGCCTCGGGGATGCCCAGCTTGTCGAAGGTTTCCTTGATCTCGGGCGGCACATCGTCCCAGTCCGCGCTCTCGCCCTCGGTCGCCCGGACGAAGTAGTAAATGTCGTCGAAGTCGATCCCGCTCAGGTCGGCGCCCCAGTTGGGCATCGGGCGCTTCATGAAGTGGTCGAGCGCCTTGAGCCGGAACTCCAACATCCACTCTGGCTCCTGCTTGAGCCACGAGATCTCGCGCACGACCTCTTCGCTCAGGCCCTTGCGCGCCTTGAACGCATAGTTCTCAGGGACGCTGAAGCCGTACTTCTCGGCGTAGCTCTCTTTTAATCCCTCTAACTGCTGTGTTTCGTCAGTCATCTTCGCAGTTACCTCTAGGCTGAACGCACGCCACTTGCGGGCGCCGTGCGTACTTGCGTGTTAGGCGGCTTGGGCGTCTAGGCGCCGTTCTGCCGCTCGCGGATCCACTCGTAGCCTTCCTGCTCAAGCTGGAGGGCCAGCTCCGGCCCGCCCGACTGCACGACGCGACCGTCGAGCATGATGTGGACGTGTTCCGGCTTGATGTAGTTCAGGATGCGCTGGTAGTGCGTGATCACAAGCACGCCCAGGTCGGGCCCCGCCAGACGGTTGACACCTTCGGAGACGACGCGCAGGGCGTCGATGTCCAGGCCCGAGTCCGTCTCGTCGAGGATGGCGATGCGCGGGTTGAGCGTCGCGAGCTGGAGGATCTCCGCCCGCTTCTTCTCGCCGCCGGAAAACCCTTCGTTCAGATAGCGCCCCGCGAAGGAATGCTCCATCTCGAGCATGTCCATCTTTTCCTTGAGCAGGCGGCGGAACTCGGGGATCGAAATTCCCTTGTCGTCCTCGTTCTGCGCCTTGCGCTGGGCATTTACCGCATGACGAAGGAAGTTGGCGAGGGTAACGCCGGGGATGGACACAGGGTACTGGAACGCCAGGAACAGCCCGAGGTGGCTGCGCTCGTCGGCCCCAAGCTCCAGAATGTCCTCACCATTGAAGAGGATCTGCCCATCCGTGACCTCGTAATCGGGGTGTCCCATCAGGACGTTGGCCAGCGTGCTCTTGCCGGAGCCGTTCGGCCCCATCAGGGCGTGAGTCTCGCCCTGGCGCACGGTCAGGTTAACGCCCTTCAGGATGGGCTGTCCTTCAACCTCGGCGTGAAGGTTGCGAATTTCAAGCGCTGCTGTCATGCTATGTAATGGCCTCCTGTAATGCGCCGGCAGGGCCGGTGCAGCTGCAACATAATAACTCGTGCCCTGGGCACGATGCCGTGCTGGATTATACCCACCAGGCAGGATTATGTCAATATTATTGATAATTATCACTTTTATTGACGGGCCCGCCGCCAGCGTGCTATACTGAGCGGCACCATGGCAATTCAGGATGCACTTGGCACCAACACGGATAGCACACGCTGGCTCGTCGTCAGGGCGCTGCGCGCCCGCGGGAACGCGACGGTCAACGACCTTGCCGAAGCGGTCGGCGTGAAACCCGTCACCGTACGGCACCATCTGACGAGCCTGCACGCTGAGGGCCTGGTCGAGGTTCAGGAGGAGCGCCAGGGCGTCGGGCGGCCTGTCCACGTGTACCACCTGACGCGCAAGGCCGAGCAGCTCTTCCCCCACACCTACCACCTGCTCATCGACCGCCTGCTGGACGAGATCAAGGAGACCTTCCCGCCGGAGATCGTGCAGCAGCTCATCGACTCGCTGGCGAACTCGATGGCGCAGGACATCCGGCGCGAGATCGCCGGGCTGCCCGAGGAGGCGCGGCGCGAGCGCCTCGTCGAGTGGCTGGAAGAGCAGGGCGTCGCCGCACGCTGGCGGCAGGCGGACGACGGGCTGCATTTTGTGAAGTACCACTGCCCCTACTACGCCGTCGGCGAGGAGCACCCAGAGCTGTGCCGCATCGACGAGGCGCTGGTGCGGGCTGCGGTTGAAGCGGATGTCGAGCGGTCGGGCTGCCTGCTTGAGGGCGACCCTTCGTGCGCCATCGTTCTGCACGACGGCACGGAATGGGAAGACAAAGTGGACGCGCAGCAGCCGCCACAGAACTAACAGCGAGGTAATAAATGGCAGATCAGCAGAACGTGAACAGCGCAGAGCTGCAGGATCAGGCGTTCGAGGCGCTGCGCAGAGTCATCGACCCGGAGATCGGGCTGAACGTCGTCGAATTAGGGCTCATTCGGGAGCTGGAGGTTAGCGACGAGAACGCGCACCTCACGATGATCCTGACCACGCCTTTCTGCCCTTACGGCCCGCAGCTCCTCGAACAGTCGCGGGCGACGGTTGAACAGGCACTCGGGATTCCGACGACGATTGAGATGGGTATGGAGATGTGGGACCCGAGCATGATGGAAGAGGGCGCCGGGGCGGACTGGGGCCTCTTCTAGCCGCTCGGCACACCGAGACGCGCAGGGCGCAGCATCGCTGCGCCCTTTTTGTTTCCTCACTTCAGACCCCCTTCGAGGGCTTTTCAGACTGTCACTCCTGCTTGGTAGGGGCGCAGCATGCTGCGCCCCTACTATACCAACCTGAACCAACATAACCCTGCTCGCCCCTCCCTGCTGGCGGGGAGGGGGTGTGCAGAAACGGCTCAGCCGGTTCTGCCTGGCAATTGGCGAAGCCAACTGCACGGGGGGCGGGTCTAATCCCCCAGCACACCCTGCGCGCTGATCAGAAACGTCTGGGGCAGGCCGCCCAGCTCGAAGAAGCGCACTGCGTAGCCCGACGTCTCGCCCGGCGCGAGTGTCTGCACGTCGGCAAGCGCCGTGTCCGCGCCCACAATCCGGCCATCCGCGTCGAACACCGCCGCGATCACCTTGACGAGGTTCGCCGGCTGCGGCCCTTCGTTCCGAATCTGCCCGCTTACGATCAACACCCCGTTGTCGTCGAACTCCGCCTGCGAAGTCAGCGTGAAGTTCTCCGAGCCGTAGAAGGTGGAGGCGGCGCTGCCATAGCGCGCCGACGCCGCCAGGTCGTAGCGCACCGTACCCTCCGGCAGACCGTCCGCAAACAGGATGGAGAATGGCGCCAGCCCGCCCGGCGGGATGCGGTCGGCGGAGACGAAGTCGTCCAGCTCGATGAGCAGGTTGTTCTGCTCGTCGTAGAGGCCCGCGTTGATCCGCACGAACTCCAGCGGCTCGGTCGAGTTGTTCCGCACCTGCCCCGCCAGCACGAAGCCGCCGTTGCTGTCGAGCCAGTGGTTCAGGCCTGTGAAGCCCACCGCGCCGCCGAGCACGTTCTCGCCACCCGCCACGCTCGACCAGCCCGCCTCGCCGTTGATCTCCAGCGTATTCACGATCTGGCCCAGCGCCTGTACCAGCGTCTGATCTTCCGGCAGGGTGGTCCGCAGGGCGACGAAGTACGGCCCTACCACCTGTACGAAGTCGTTGTGCTGGGTGGCGCTGCCCGGAATGTTGACCAGGTATTGCACGCGCACGCTGCCGTCGGGCTGGGGATCGCGGCCTGCCTCCTGATACGCGCCCTCAGGCAGCGGCAGAAACGCCTCCAGGTAGCGGTCGATCAGTGCGTCAGGGTCGGCGGGGTTGCCGAGCACCGCTGCCTCGATCACCGTCACGCCGACGAGCGGCTCTGGCGAGCCGGGCGGCGAAAAGCCAACGTTGAGAGCGTAGGTGTCGGAGGTGTCGCTCACCACCCAGTCCGGCGGCAGAGAGAGCCGGAAGGTGCCGCTTGGGTGGGCGTATGCCGCAAAGCCCGTCGGGTCCACAACCTCGGGTGGTGGGGAGTCCCCGAGAGCACATGCTGTCAGCAGAAAGGCCACCAGCAGGACAAGCGACATGAGGCGGTGTGGGGCAGTGCGTGCGTTCATGGGCTGGATTGTTCACCAGCCGGGCAATTTGCGCAAGTTAGCCGGCTCGCCGGGTGAATGTGATTGACAGAGCCAAAACTATGATAAAATGGATGGATCTTATCCTCTATCATTGGGGCAGAAGGAGGCGCTGCAGCCGCGTTACTGGAAGCCACGTCCGGGTCTGTACTCTGGTATAAGGAGCACGTCCGTGAAGCGGATGGGTCTTTACCTGGTAGTCATCAGTGTAACCGCTTGGATCCTCGTCGCGTGCGGTCAGGCCTCGCCGGCTGAGCTGCAGTCCTCACTGTCGGATGCCATTGGGAGAGAGATAGACGGCGTGGGTCTGGCCGGTGAACAGAGCCGCGCCGCGAAACTCGAGGCCCCCCGCCGTCCGACCTTCGTTCCGACCCTTGTGTGCTCGCAGCGCCCGCAGCGCGGAAACGGCCCGCCGTTCTGTGCAACTGCGACGCCAACAGCAACCAACACGCCGACCAGCACGCCCACGCATACGCCGACCAACACGCCGACCAGCACGCCGACGCACACGCCGACCAGTACGCCGACGGATACGCCAACCGCCACGCCGACGCATACGCCCACCAGTACGCCGACCAGCACAGCCACGTTCACGCCCACGAGCACGCCGACCAGCACAGCCACGTTCACGCCCACGAGCACGCCGACCAACACGCCGACCGCCACGCCCACGCACACGCCGACGAGCACGCCGACCAGCACAGCCACGTTCACGCCCACGAGTACATTCACCCCGACTCCCTAGAGGGACGCCTGGCGCGTACTCCGCGCCATACAGCCGACGATACGCCGCCTGCAGACACCCGTGCCGCAGGCGGCTCTTCGCGCTTGTGCTGGTTCGAAGCTGTGATAAACTGGACAACTATTATCCATAAAGGCTGCCGGAGGCCGCCGAACAGCCGGGCGAGAGCCGTACTCTCGCCGGGTTATTCAGTTGTCAGGAGTCGTTCAAGGTGAAAAGGAAAGAGTGGATTCTTACTGCTATCATCGTTGTGGCTGCTTCCCTTCTCGCAGCCTGTATCAGCTTCCCTGTGCCGGGCTTGGGTAACTCTCCCAGTGCCACACCGGAGGGCCAGCCGGTCGTCGTGATCAATTCGCCGCAGGACGGCGCGAGCGTGCCCGCAGGCCTGGAGGTGCTCGTCTACTCCACAGCGGTTGACGTTGCCGGCATTGCCCGGCTCGAACTGGCCGTCAACGGCGCGCTGGTGAATACGGCGTCCTCACCCCAGTCTGGCGGGCAGACTCAGATGCTCGCCCAGCAGGCCTGGGTGCCGCCCGCACCGGGCAACTATACTCTCAGCGTCACTGCCTACCGCTCCGATGGCACCGCCAGCGAGCCCGTTACGGTCGTGCTCGAAGTCACCGAGCCGCCGCCGGGAGCGCCGGTAGGTGGAACGGACGGTACTGGCGCGGGCAACGGGCTCAGCGTGCAGCCGCCGCCTGGCATGACGCCGGTCGTCGGCGTGAGTGTGGAGACGCCGACGGGCACGCCGCCCTCGACCCTGACGCTGACCGCCAGCGCGCTCACCGCGACCTCTACCACGACTTCGGAGTTCACCGAGACTCCTACGCCGGCGACGGAGAACGGGCTGGCCCCGACTTCGACACCCACGAGCACCACCGGCGGCCCGACCGCGACGCCAACCTTCACGCCAACCAACACGCAGCCAGGGCCCACCTTCACGCCGACTTACACGCCGAC
>CAZDLX010000085.1:6267-14610 GCA_964506005.1 uncultured Anaerolineae bacterium
CACGCCGACTTACACGCCGACGACTGCCTTAGCCCCCACTTTCACCCCGACCGTGCAGAACGAGGTCCCTGTGGCTCCTGAGGATGCCCGGTTCAACGCGCCGCTCAACATTCCACTCGACAGCACCGCGAGTGTGACCGACTTCGTCTCCTACCCCGGCGGCGATCGCGAAGACCGCGTCGCGTGGGACATCACCGGGATGAACCCCAACCCGTCGCTTTCCGGCGGGCAGGCCCGCCTGCTCATCTCAGTCTCCTGCTTCGGCACGGGCACGCAGAATGTCCAGTTCTTTACCGGTGGCCAGACGTATTCGTGTGGCCAGACGATCGTCGATCGCGAAGTGACGGCGGACAGCCGCACCGGCTCGGTTGTCATCACGGCGGTCGCCGGAGAGGGGACGTACGTCCAGTGGGTGCTGACGGGCACCGCCACGCGCACGAACTAGGTACGGCACTGCTCTGGCACCATCCGGCCCTCCGGGCCATAATGCCCGTAAATGAGCACGGAGGGCCGATGGACGTACAGATCAGACCGGCGGCTCCCGCCGACTATGCGGAGCTGTGCGAGGTCTTTGCGGAGATCGACAGCTACCATGCCAGGGCGCTGCCGCACATCTTCCAGACGCCGCCCGGCCCGGCGCGCAGCCGCGCCTACGTGCGGGGCATCCTCGATGACCCGGACGCGGCGCTGTTCGTCGCCGTGGCAGACGGCGAGATCGTCGGGCTGGTGGACGTGCGCCAGCACACCACCGCGGACATCCCGATCCTCGTACCGCGCCGCTTTGCGGTGATCGACGCCATCGTCGTGCGGCGCGCGTTCTGGGGGCAGGGGATGGGGCGCGCTCTGATGCACCGCGCCGAGTCGTGGGCGCGGGAGCGCGAGCTGGGCGAAGTCCTGCTCAACGTGTGGGAGTTTAACCGGCGGGCCATCGAATTCTATGAGGGGCTTGGCTACGAGACGATCAGCCGCCGCATGCGGCGGACGCTCGGCGGCGGCGAATAAGAATCCCGTTGAAACCGCCCTCCAGAGTTTGACGAAACGGGCCGGGCCGCGTATAATTTCCGGTGTTCACGGGCGGTTAGCTCAGTTGGCCAGAGCGCCACGTTGACATCGTGGAGGTCACAAGTTCAAGTCTTGTACCGCCCACACAGAAAGCGCCAACCTCTAGGGTTGGCGCTTTTGTTTTCGGGTTCGGAGCCCTCAAGTTGCGGGGGCGAAGATGGCCTTAATCAGCCGCTTGGTCTGAGACAGATCGTCGAATACGTAATCCGCGCCGGCGGCTTCGAGCCGCTCGCGGGTGTGCTCGCCCGTCGCCACGCCGATCACGCGCACCCCGGCTTCCTTGCCCGTGCGCACGTCCAGCTCGGAGTCGCCGATGACGACGACCTGGGACGGGTAGAACGTCTCGCCCGTCAGATCTTCCGCCTGCTGTATCGCCAGCGGCACGAGCGCCGCGCGGCGGTCCGAGGCATCGCCGAACGCGCCCACGCTGAAGGCTCGCAGGCTGAAGCCTGCCGCGACCAGCTTGATCTGTGCGGTTTCCTCGGTGTTGGCCGTGATCAGGCCCAGCACGGCTTCCTGGTTGAGCGCCAGCTCGTGCACCAGCTCGGGCGCGCCCGGGCAGATGCGCACGTCGTACTGACCGATGATCCGGCGCAGTTCTCGCGCCCAGGTCGTGGCGAACAGCGGGAAGCCCTCGGCGATCTCCTCGGCTGACAGGTCGCTGCCTGCGAGCAGGTCGTAGACGATCTGCAGGATGGTGCGCCCTCCCATGTCGTAGCCTTCGACATCGCCGCTGTGGCCGTAAACACTCTCCAGCGCTAGCTTGAGCGCCGTCCGGCCCGCGCCGCTCGTCTCGAGCAGCGTGCCGTCGATGTCCATGAGTACCAGCCGCTTGAACATGCCGGGCGTAGCCCTTCTCCACAGACTTATACCGTCTTCCCGATCATACCAGGAAGCGCGGGGCTTCTAAAGGCCCGTGCGCTGGAGCCCCACAGGGGGTGGGTGCGGGGCCTCAGACGCGTTCGCGCAGGAAGCCGTCCACTTCCGCCGCAGTGGGCAGCGCCGGGATGACTCCCTGCCGGGTCGCCGTCAGCGCGCCGACCGCGCTGGCGTACCGCACCGCATCGTGCAGGTGCTCCGGCGCGAGCATTTCGCGCCAGCCGGCGGCGGCGGTGAGCCGCGCCAGCAGCCCCGCGATAAACGCGTCTCCGCAGCCCACCGAGTCGACCGTCCGCACCTGAAAAGCCGGCACCACGCCGCCCCCTGCCGCCGTGAAGTACGCGCTGCCTGCCTGCCCGCGCGTCACCACGACCACCGCCGGGCCCTCCGCCAGCAGGCCGGTGGCCAGGCCTTCGAGCGCGTCCTCGGCCAGCGGCGCCGCAGACTCTCGCCCCGCCAGCAGTGCCAGCTCCGTCTCGTTGACCTTCAGCACGTCTACGTGGGGCAGCATGGCACGCGCGGCGTCTACGGCGGCCTGCGGGCTGGGCCACAGGGGAGGCCGGTAGTTCACGTCGTAGGAGACGAGCGCACCGCCCTGCCGGGCCAGCGCGACCGCTTCCCGCGTGGCACTGCGGATCGGCTCGCCGGTGAGGCTGAGCGAGCCGAAGTGGAACGCCCGCGTGGACGCCAGCAGGTCGCGGTCGAGCTCGTCGGGGCGCAGGCGCTGATCCGCGCCGGGGTTGCGGTAGAACACGAACTCCGCCGTGTGCTCGTCAGGCAGGGCGATGATGGCCATCGTCGTTCGCGCCTCGGCGTCGACGCGCATCCCGCGCGTCTCGACGCCCTGCCCGGCGAGTACGTCGATCAGGTAGTGGCCGAAGAGGTCGTCGCCGACCTTGCCGATGAAGGCAGACGCCGCGCCGAGCCGCCGCGCGGCGACGGCGACGTTGGCCGGTGCGCCGCCCGGCTTCGGGTGGAAGGCGGAGACGTCCGTCAGGCTGCGGCCTACCTCCGCCGGAAACATGTCGATGAGCACTTCGCCGAGTGTGACAAGCTGCATGGCACCCTACTATTTCTCGGCCGGCACGATGGAAATGCCGCCGCTGCGCTCCAGAATGGCATACTTGATCTGGTCCATCCGCTCCAGACCCTGTGACTGCCGCGCCGACGTGAGAATATCCGACACGTCGAGACGCGCTTTGCGCATCCGCTCCTCGATGGGCTGGCCGTCCTCCACGATGACCAGCGGCACGCCGTCCACCAGCTTGGCAAAGCCCCTGGACTTCTGCTTGATCAGCGACATGCCGATATCCACTACGACCAGCGTGATGATGATGAGCAGGCCGTTCGTCACCGAGTAGTCGTCGCCGGTGATCCCGGGTTCGATCACATTGCCGATGATGAGCAGCAGGACAAAATCGAATGTCGTGATCTCCGACAGCGCGCGCTTCCCTGCGACGCGAAAGATGACCAGCAAGACGACATAAACTGCAACCGACCGCAGCACCGCGTCCATAGTTCCCACTCTCCCAACCCGCTACAGGTTTACTCCACAACTCACGGATACACAAGCTGTTCGAACGTTATGGATGCGCCATCCTCCAGCCCGACGCTGCCATCCAGCGTGCCGATGCTGTCCAGCCGCATGTTGAATACCACGCGGACGGGCTGCAGCGGGTCTTCCGCCTGGAAGGTGTACAGCACACGCTCGGCGGAGCTCTCGACGCTCTCCGGCTGTGGTGTGATGTCGCTGACACGCGCGGTCTTCGCGTATCCCTGGTCGATCCAGACGCGGGCCTGCCCGCCAACCAGGGCCTCCGGCGCGACGAGGATCTCAAGGTCCGTCGGCGCCGTCTGGTGCACGTAGTGCCAGTAGCTGACTTCGATGCCTTCGGCGCGCCTGGTCTGCGCGCTGAGCGGGCCGTGCCCCAGCAGGCCGAGCAGCGTCAGCAGGACGACCACGGCCATGGCGACCCAGCTAATACGCTGGATCGTCCACTCCTTCTGCTGGAAGTCGAGATCATGCTCAATCTCCAGACCGCCATCGTTGTTTGGCATGCTCTACTCCTTGAAAAAGCAGCAGCCAGACAGGGGCCATGCAGCACGCCCCCGGATCGTGATGTGACTTCATTCTAGTGCTGTGCTGGCTGGCGTTTCAATCGGCCCGCGCCGGCGGATTTGACATTCATGGCAAGGATTCTCTACAATACCTTAATTCTGGTTGGCGCCCGTTGGTGGAGCCTCTTCTCTCAATTCACGCACGACCCCGCGAACTTCCTCACCCGGCGTCGGTGGCCAGAGAGCCGCATTATTACAACTGAACAGGCGAAAGGAGTCCGCAATCGACTGACGCTATGTTGCGTGAATAGCCTCGGGTCTTTACTCATACCTGCTACCACTTGAGGGGGAGACAAATATGTTGGAGCACGTTTCGAGGAAGCGTTGGGCCGTCTTTACCTTTGGCTTTTTGACTGGAATCTTGCTGCTCGTCGCCTGCGCGTCTGCAGGTGGGGACGTTAGCGTGCCGGAGGACGTCGCCGGAACGGTCGAGTCGGCAGTGGGCGAAGTCCCTGCCCAGCAGCCGGCTGAGCAGGAAGCCGAAGCTCCGGCTGAACAGGAGCCCGCCGAGGAACCCGCCGAGGCGACTGTCGAGCAGCCTGCCGCAGAACCGGCGGCGCAGACTGAAGGCGGGAGCCTGCTCGACGAGGTGATCTCGCGCGGCGTGCTGCGCTGCGGCGTCAACTCCGCGCTGCCGGGCTTTGGCTCGATTGACGCCGACGGCAACAACGTCGGCTTCGACGTGGACTTCTGCCGTGCGATTGCCGCTGCCGTGTTCGGCGACGCCGAGGCGGTGGAGTTCACCACGCTCAACGCCGACCAGCGTTTCCCGGCGCTGCAGGGTGGTGAGGTCGACGTACTGATCCGCAACACGACGTGGACGCTCACCCGCGACGCCGACCTGGGCGTCGACTTCACGGTGACGACTTTCTACGATGGCCAGGGCTACATCGTGCGCGCCGAGGACGGATTTGAGTCCGTCGAGGATATGGATGGCGGCACGATCTGCGTGACCTCGGGTACGACGACCGAGCTCAACCTCGCCGACGACTTCGAGCGTCGCGGCCTGTCGTTCACGCCGAGCGTCTTCTCGGAGACCGCCGACTCGTTCGGCACCTTCGTGGAGGGCGCCTGCGACGCTTACACCTCGGACAAGTCGCAGCTTGCCTCGCTGGCTTCCGCCGAGCCCAATCCTGACGACTACGTCATCCTGCCCGATACCATCTCCAAGGAGCCGCTAGGACCGTCGGTCCGCGCGAACGACAGCGACTGGCGCGACGTGGTGATGTGGACGATCTTCGTCATGATCGACGCCGAGCGTCTCGGCGTTAGCCAGGAGAACGTGGACGACTTCCTGGAGGACGACAACATCGAGATCCAGCGCCTGCTGGGGACCGGTGAGGACGACCTCGGCGGCCTGCTCGGCCTGCCGCAGGACTTCGGCTACCAGATCATCAGCCAGGTGGGTAACTACGGTGACGTGTATGCGCGCCACCTGGAGCCCATCGGCATCAGCCGCGAGGGCACGTTCAACGCCCTGTGGACAGACGGCGGCCTGATGTACGCGCCGGCTCTGCGCTAGGACTTGAGCGGGCTGTAAGATACAGGCGTGTGCGGTCCGCGTCCGCCGCGGGCCGCACACTGTTCAAAAAGGAGGCAAGATGGCGGATGCAAGGCCGGGCCGGATCTCGTCCCCCGACCAGCACGCCGCGGTTCCGCTGTGGCGCGACGTACGCGTGCTGCGCTGGCTGTTCCAGATCGCCGTTCTCGCCGCCGTTGCGGCACTGGTCTATTTCCTGACACGCAATCTCATCGTGAACCTCGGCAGGCTTGGCCTGACGCTGAGCTTCGCTTTCCTCGAGCGGCCCGCGGGCTTCAACATCAGCGAGGGCTCGGCGGTGCTCGACTATGGGCGCACCAGCCGGATGTGGGAGGCGTTCGTCGTCGGCGTGCTGAACACGCTGCGCGCCTCGGCAATCGGCATCGTGCTGGCGACGCTGCTCGGCACGCTCGTAGGCGTGGCCCGGCTCTCGTCGAACTGGCTGGTCAGCCGGATCGCGCTGGCCTACACCGAGCTCATGCAGAATACGCCCTTGCTCGTGCAGCTCTTCTTCTGGTTCACACTGATCACCGCACTGCCCCGCCAGCGGCCTGACGAGATCGCCCGGCTGGGCGGCTTCAGCATCGGCCCGGTGACGTTCCCGACGCTGGCCTATTTCAGCCAGCGTGCCTCGGCGCTGCCCGGCATCGCCCTGTATGACTCGTTCCGCCTGTGGTGGCCCTTCCTGGTCGCCGGGCTGGTCGTCGCGGGCATCCTGTGGACGGTGCGCGTCCGCATGAAGATGCGTCAGGGCGTGCCGGCTACGGGCCAGCTCTGGTGGGCGCTCGGCGGCTTCCTGGTGACGGTCCTGATCGGCTGGCTGGTCGTCCCCGGCGCGCCGCTCGCGCTTCAGCTTCCGGGGCTGGAGGGTGAGACTATCGCCCAGTACACCAGCGGCTGGATACTGAGCAGCAACTTCCAGGCGCTGCTGCTGGGGCTGGTGTTGTACACCGCCGCGTTCATCGCGGAGGTCGTGCGCTCCGGCATCCAGGCGGTCGCGCACGGCCAGATCGAAGCGGCGACCTCGCTCGGGCTGACGCGCCCGCAGCGGCTGCGGCTGATCGTGCTGCCCCAGGCGATGCGCGTCATCGTGCCGCCGCTGATCAACCAGTATCTCAACCTCACCAAGAACTCCAGCCTGGCGATTGCCGTCGCCTACCCGGATCTGTTCAACATCTCCCAGACAATCGGCAACCAGACGGGCCAGAACATCCAGGTGGTCGCGCTCGTCATGGGCACCTACCTGGTGATCAGTCTGTTTATCTCGGCCATTATGAACCTGGTCAACCAGCGCATGCAGATTGTGGAGCGTTAGCCCATGGCGATGAGCGAAGCCACCACCCACCGCGCCCCGCCCGAAGCGCCCCCCGTGACCAGCGTGGGGATGCTCGGCTGGATGAAGGAAAACCTGTTCGGCTCGGTCACGAACGTCATCCTGACGCTGCTCTCGGCGGGGCTGATCGTTCTCGTGCTCCGGAAGCTCATCACCTTTATATTTGTCGAGGCTGACTGGCGGGTCGTCACCCAGAACCTGACGCTGTTCGCCATCGGACAGTACCCGCGCTCGCAGGTGTGGCGCGTCCAAGCAAGCCTGGGGCTGGTCGTGGCGCTGCTGGTGCTCTCGGCGCTGCTCTGGCGGCGCAGCCGCACTGCCCGCCGCGTGCTGAGCGTTCTGTGGATACTGTCGCCCGTCGCCGTCGTGATCCTGCTGACCGGCTTCCGGGGCTCGGCGGTGCTGCCGTACGTCCGCACCCAGCTCTGGAGCGGCCTGCTGCTCACCATCATGCTGACCGTCGTCGGCATCGTCGCCTCGTTCCCGCTCGGGGTGCTGCTGGCGCTCGGGCGGCGCAGCGACCTCATTATCATCAAGGCGCTGAGCACCATCTACATCGAGGTGGTGCGCGGCGTGCCGCTGATCAGCATCCTGTTCATGGCACAGGTGCTGCTGCCGCTCTTCGTCGGCAACCGCAACCTCGACGTGGTGCTCCGGGCGATGGCGGGCATCACGCTGTTCAGCGCTGCCTACCTCGCGGAGAACGTGCGCGGCGGTCTGCAGGCCATCCCGTCGGGGCAGATCGAAGCGGCCCACGCACTCGGCTTGAGCGGCCCGCTCGTTACCGGGCTGATCGTGCTGCCCCAGGCGCTGCGTATCGTCATCCCGGCGATTGTGGGGCAGTTCATCAGCCTGTTCAAAGACACCACGCTGGTCAGCATCATCACGCTGCTCGACCTGCTGGGCATCAGCGAGGCGGCGCTTGCCCAGGACCCGGAGTTCCAGTCGCACAAGCTGGAAGTCTATCTGTTCCTTGCCGCCATCTACTTTGTCTTCAGCTACATCATGTCGTCGGCAGCCCGGCGCATTGAAACCAGCACCAGCGCGATGGGCGGCACCCGCTCGCTCTAGCCACGCACGCAAGGGAGGGGAAATTTGTCTGCAACGGTTACCGAAATTCAGAGCCAGACTGGACACCAGCTAGGCGAGGACATCATCATCTGTGAAGACGTCTGCAAGTGGTTCGGCGACTTTCAAGTGCTGCGCCACGTTTCGGTGCGCATCCGCCGGCAGGAGGTCGTTGTCGTGATCGGGCCGTCAGGCTCCGGCAAGTCGACGTTCATCCGCACCATCAACCGGCTGGAGCAGCACCAGCGCGGCACAATTATCGTGGACGGTATCGAGCTCAGTAACGACGTCCGCAACATCGCTGCCATCCGCCAGGAGATCGGCATGGTGTTCCAGCAGTTCA
>CAZDLX010000086.1:0-14588 GCA_964506005.1 uncultured Anaerolineae bacterium
TGTCTGTAGCTGTGCCTCGCTGATCAGCGAGCCAATGTCGGTATCGTAGGACGGGTCGCAGCCGAGGCGCAGTGTCTTCATCTGCCCGACAAGCTCGCCCACAAATGCGTCGTAGACCTCCTCGACGACGTACAGCCGCTCGATATTGATGCATACCTGCCCGGCGTTGTTGTACGCCGCTTCGATGGCCACCTGTGCGGCATGCTGGAGGTTTGCGTCGGGCAGCACGATCATTGCATTCTTGCCGCCCAGTTCCATGCTGGAGGGAATGAGGCGGCGGGCGGCGCGTTCCGCGACCTGCCGCCCGACGTCCGTGCTGCCGGTGAACATCACGTAGTCCACGTTATCGACGAGGGCGTCGCCCAGCTCGCCGCCCGGCCCGGTGATGACCTGCATCATCGCCGGGGGCAGGCCCGCCTGCACCAGCGCGTTGGCCATCCACATGGCCGTGAGCGGGGTCGCCGATGCCGGCTTGACGATTACGGCGTTACCCGCCAGCAGCGCCGGGATGGCGTCGCCTGCTGAGAGGATGAAGGGGAAATTCCACGGGCTGATGATGCCGACCACGCCCACCGGCCGGTAGATGACCTCCGTCACGTCGCGCAGCGGAATGGCGGGCCGTACACGCCGGGGCTCGAGGAACGACCCGCCGTGATAGGCGTAATAACGGGCCTCCGCCGCGACCGCAAACAGCTCCACGAAGGCATCGCGCCGCGACTTACCCGATTCTGCTTGCAGTGTCTCGAACAGCTCGTCGCGCCGGTCGAGGATCAGGTCGTGGAAGCGGGTGATCACTGCGGCGCGCTCGGCAAACGAACGGGCAGCCCAGGCGGGCTGCTCGGCACGCGCACGCCGGGCGGCTTCGGCCATGTCGGCGGGCGTGCAGTAAGGCACATTGCCGACAGGCTCGCCGGTCAGGGGGCTGGTAATTGTAATCAGGCCCTCACGCGGCTCGGCCTCCGTCGTGACAGGTCTCCCCTCCGCATCCATGGCAGCCTTCTTCTCCTCCGCAAGCAGAAATGCCCGTGCCCTGGAGTATATCGCAGCGGCGGACGCTGCGCGGCGCTGCCGGTGTACTGCACCTCCCGCAACCTTGCTGCCCGCTCTGCGTATAAGTTAGTGAATGCGGGCGGAGCTCGCTGCGCAGTATGAGACAGAATTTGAGACGGAACGATTAAGAGGATAAGACAATGGCTGAGAACTTACCTGTGAATGAAAGAACTGAGTACGGCACACACCGCGAGCGCCGCAGCAATTCGGCAGCCTGGGTTGGGCTGGCCCTGCTCCTCTTCGGCGGTGCACTGCTGCTGCGGAATCTGGGTGTCCTGGATGCGCTCGGGCTGGGTTTCCTGCGCGGTCTGCGGATTGACAACTGGTGGGCGCTGTTCATGCTCATCCCGGGCGCGATGATCCTCAAGAACGTGTATGACGCCTACGAGGCGAGCGGGGGGCAGCTCACGCGGGAGAGTCGCACCCAGCTCATCATCGGCATCGTGATCGTCGGCTTCGCGGTTGTGTTCCTGTTCAACCTGAGCATGGGCATGCTGTGGCCGGTGATCCTAATCGCCATCGGTGCGCTGCTGCTGCTCAACGTGTCGAACCGGTAGCAGCACGCACAGGCAGATTTCGGGCGCGCAGTACGGCACAACGCTGGCGGGTTCGCCCGCCAGTGGCCCGGTAGCCGTTCGCGCGCCCTTTCGCTGCCTAAGTGGGGTAACTGCTGCATCCCCCGCAGCCATGTCACTCTCATCCTTGCCTCATGGTCAAAAATGACCTATATTACCTTATATAGCGTGTGCGGCCCCTGCGCGGTGAAGTCAGGGTGGCTCTTATCCTCTGCAACCCTGCCGTCGGGAGGGGCGGATAGACGTTCGCGGAGCGTGCCGCACGGCGATGGAAACGACCTGGGTTTAGTTGGAAGAGATAAGGCGATGACAGAGCCAGTACCAGTAAGCGAGCGAATTGAGCACGAGATACCGCGCGCACGCACCAACAGTTCTACATTGTGGGTCGGCCTGGCCATCCTGGTTTTCGGGGCGGTGATGCTGATCAGAAACCTGGGCATTGACATGGACGGACTCGGGCTAGGCTTCCTCCGGCTCGACAATTGGTGGGCGCTGTTCATGTTCCTCCCCGCCGCGAGCATTCTGAAGAATGCCTATGACGCCTATCAGGCGGATGGGCGGCAGCTTACTCGTTCGACCCGCACGCAGTTCACCACCGGCATCGTGATCGTCATCTTCGCGGTGATGTTCCTGTTCAACCTGAGCGTTGGCACCCTGTGGCCCGTGGTGGTGATCGCCATCGGTCTGCTGATGCTGCTCAATACTGGAACTCGCTGACCTCTGCCAACTCCTCAGATGGCGCACCCCCGGCTGGACTACTAGACAGCCGGGGGTTTCTGTTTATAATGAAATTGAACTCCGCGCGGGCTGAGTTCAGTTACGTTCGGGCCTCCAACTGTGCCCCTGGCACCCCGCCTGCCGAAACCGCTCCCGGTGATGACAACGGCGTGCGCGCTGCCGCAAAATACCCGCACTGCAATGGAACTGTAACCGATTTTGCCAGCCAGACGGTGCAAATACGGCGCCAATGTCTCGCATTGAACACTTAACTGGTGTATGAATAGTACTAGAGTAATGCCGTAGAGGAGGGCATCAACTCGTGGATCTGCATCTGGAAAACCGCGTGGCGCTGGTCGCCGCCTCCACTCAGGGGCTCGGCTACGCGACGGCGCTTCAACTTTCACGTGAGGGGGCCCACGTCGCCATCTGCTCGCGGGATGAGGCCCATGTGAACGCGGCGATGGATGCCATACGCGCCGAGACCAGCGGGCCGATCCTGGGTGTGGTCGCCGACGTCTCCCAGCCGGATGACATCCGGCGGCTTGTCGAGCGCGTCGTCGACGAGTTCGGTGGGATCGACATCGTCGTCACGAATGCCGGCGGGCCGCCGAGCGCGCGTTTCGAGGAGATCACCGACGAGCAGTGGCTGGACGCGGTGAATCTCACGCTGATGAGCGCCGTGCGGCTGATCCGCGAGGCGCTGCCGCATCTGCGCTCCTCGACGGCGCCGTCGGTACTCACGATCACGTCCTACTCGGCGAAGCAGCCTATTCCCAACCTGGTGCTGAGCAACAGTATCCGGCTGGCTGTGATCGGGCTGACGAAGACGCTCGCACTGGAGCTCGGCAGTGAAGGTATCCGCTTCAACAGCATTCTGCCGGGCTGGACGGAGACGGAGCGCGTGCAGGATCTCATGGAAGCGCGCGCCCTCCAGAATAACTCCAGCGTCGAGGAGGAGATCGAAAAGCAGGCGGCGACGAGCCCATTTGGGCGGATGGCAACACCGCAGGAATTCGCCAACGTCGCCACCTTTTTGTGTTCGCCTGCGGCTTCATACCTGACAGGTGTGATACTGCCGGTGGACGGCGGCATGTATAAGGGGACCATGTAGCACACTCGTGGCACGAGCTTGTGCCGCGTTGCGCAAAACAGGTATCACAGGTAGAGTAGTCGTTAATAGGCTCATTAACCCCTATAGGGTTGGCCGCAAGCCGGCCCGAACAGTGCAGGCGCGGGAGCACTGATGTCGGAGACAAATCACCCCATGTCGGGGGCCGAAGGCGAGCCATCGCCCAAGCCGGGTCGTGAGTTGTCCGAGCTTACTCGTGCGCGTGAAGAACGTGCGACAGAGCAGGATCTCAGCATCGCCGTTACGACGCTGGACGGCTTTTTCACGTACGTCAGCACCGGCTGGGCGCGGCTGCACTGCTACACGCCCGAGGAGATGCTCGGCAAGCACGTCAGCATGTGCCATACCGGGGCGCAGATGACGAACCTCGTCGCGCCTCTGGAGGAGCGCGCGATGCGGAGCGGGCAGGATGCCGCTCACATCCGGCATATCGACAAGTACGGCACGACCTTCGCGACGTACCTCACCATCGCGCTGCAGCCGGGCCATGGGCGGCAGCTTCCCCGGCTGATCCGCATCGCGCAGCCCGTGAGCGCGCACACCTCCCGCGAGGCGCGCGTGCCCTCCGAGCACTGGCTCGAAGAGACCGGCGCGTTGATCGTCGATCTGGACCTCTGGGAGCGCGTGCGCTACGCCAACCAGCGCTGGCTGGCAGCGATGGGCTATTCGCTGGCGGATCTCTCGGGGCTGCGCCTCGAAGACATCACCCGCCCGCAGCACATCGCCCAGTGGCGCTTCCTGCTCAAGCGGCTGGCCCACGACGAAGACACTGCCAACGTCATCACCGTGTTCGTGACCCGCTCGGGGCGCGAGATGGTTGCCGAGGGCAGCCTCAGCGCGCACGTAGACGACACCGGGCTCGTCACCATCCGCGCCGTGATGCACGACATCACGCACCGCCGTGAAGTCGAACGCGAGGTCCGCGCCCAGCGCGCGCTCGCCGAGGCACTGCGCGACATCGCCGTGGTGCTCAACAGCACGCTGGAGCTCGACGAGGTTCTTGAGCGCATCGTGAGCAACGTCGGGCGGGTCGTCGAGCACGACGCCGCCGCGGTGATGCTGATCGAGGACGGCGTGGCAGGGGTCCGGCAGGCGCGCGGCTCGCTGGCGCAGGGCCTGGCGGGGCAGAGCTTCAGCCTGCAGGAAGCTGCCAGTCTCCGCTACATGGTCGAGGCGGGGCATGCCGCCGTGATGTGCCAGGGCGGCGATATGACCGAGGGCGGCTGGCCCGCCGCCGTGCAGGCTGCGGCGTCGTGCGTCGGCGCGCCGATCCGCCTGAAAGACCAGGCGCTCGGCTTCCTCGTGCTGCTCGGGCGCAACCCGGGTGCCTACACGACTTCGCACGCCGACCGGCTGCAGCTGTTTGCCGACCACGCCGCGACTGCGCTGCACAACGCGCTGCTCTACGAAGAGATCCAGCGCATGGTCAGCACGCTGCACGAGCGCAACGCGGATCTCAAAGACTTCAGCCATACCGTCGCGCACGACCTCAAGGCGCCGCTACAGGTGCTCATCGGCTATGCCAACCTGCTCTCGACCGATGCGCAGACCGAGCTGCCGGACGACGTGATGGAGGGGCTGAAGTACATCGAGGCGTACGCCTACAAGATGCAGAGCATGATCGACAACCTGCTCCTATTCTCCGAGCTGGGCAGTGCGGAGGTCACGCCGGAGCCCGTCGACATGCAGGTGGTGATCAGCCTGGTGCTGGCCCGCTTCTACGACCGCATCCAGGCGCGCGGGGTGAAAGTTGACGTCGCCCCTGAGCTGCCGCCCGCGATGGGCTACTCACCCTGGGTCGAAGAGGTGTTCGCCAACCTCATCGACAACTCGATCAAGTACATCGGAGAGGACAACCCCAACCCGCGCATCCGCGTGAGCGGGCGGCTCATCGACGGGCAGGCTCACTACGAGGTGGCGGACAACGGCATCGGCATCCGTCCTGAGGACCAGCAGAACCTGTTCAAGACGTTCACCCGCTTCCACCACACGCGGGCCAGCGGCACCGGGCTCGGTCTGTCCATCGCCCGCCGCATCGTGCAGAAGCTCCAGGGCAGCATCGGCGTCCGCAGCGAGCTTGGCAAGGGTACGGTCTTCTGGGTCAAGCTGCCCGCCGCCGAGTAAGGGCAATTTCCGGCTAGGCCTTGGGCTCCTCCCAGTCGACGGACAGCCGCCCCGCGGAAAGCTCGCGCAGCGCCCCCGCGAACGCGCCAACGTCGTCCACCGCAAACACGACGCGTAGCGTGACCTCGGCTCCAAAGTCCTCGGCGACGATCTCGCCCTCCCGCGCCTCTACGAGCCGCCGCACCGGCTCGTAGAGATTGTATGGCACCGTCACGACGCCCGAGCGCCGCTCCACCCGCTCGGCGAGGGGCAGGGCGGCCAGCGCCTCCTGCACCGACTCGGTGTAGGCCCGCACCAGGCCGCCGGTGCCGAGCTTCGTCCCCCCGAAGTAGCGCGTCACCACGACGACCACATCCCCGAGATCCGCCCCGCGCAGCACGGCCAGCGCCGGGCGGCCCGCCGTGCCCGCCGGCTCGCCGTCGTCGCTCATGCCTTCCGTCACCGAAGCGCCATAGCCCACCCGGTAGGCGTAGACGTTGTGCGTCGCGTCGTGGAACTCCTCGCGCAGCGCGTCGATGAAGGCGCGGGCGTCGTCCACGCTGCGCGCCTCGCCGATGGTGGCGATGAAGCGCGAGTTGACGATCCGCAGCTCGACGCGGATGGTCTTCGCCGGGATGGGGTAGCGGGCTGCGGCCATGATAGATCCTTCGCTGTCAGGGATTGTGCGCCCGAGTATACGCCGGTGGACGTTTGGGGACCAAGTTGATTCTAGAAAACCTTGATGCTGGTGTCGGAACCCCCTCCTGACCTCGCGGCGACCTCTGGTCGCCGCGAGGCTCTTTCCTCCCCCTTGCAAGGGGGAGGAGCCGGTGTTTGCGCAGCAAACGCGGGCGGGAGGGGGTTTGGATGAATTTGCAGGTAAGCCCTAGAAGGCCGTGCCCGAGCGCATCAGTACGAGAAACGCCGCAAGCGCCAGCGCACCCGTGCCGATCAGCAGGCCGATGCCCCAGAAGGCGACGCTGTCATGCTGTGCGGGGTCGGCCCAGGCGCCGCGGGCGACCCGCCAGCCCTGCCAGGCGGCGAGCGGGGCGGGCAGTGCCATCGCCACGGCGACGAGCGGCGGCAGCCCGGCGAGCACCGCCAGCGGCAGCAGCAGGTAGGCGAGCGCCAGTGCAGCACCGTGCAGCCGCGCCGCCCGGGCCCCACCGAGCCGGACGACCAGCGTCCGCTTGCCGGCCCGGGTGTCCCCCTCGACATCCGGGAAATCGACGGTCAGCAGCATGGCGAACTGGAGGCAGCACAGCGGAAGCAGGGCGATCACCGGGAGCCAGGCCAGCACCCCTGCCTGGCCTGCGAAGCCGGCCAGCGGTGTGAGCCCCGTCACCGTCACTGCCGCGGCGATCTCGCCGAGGCCGGTGCTGTGCAGGCGCAGGGGCGGCGCGCTGTACTCCCACGCCGCGACGATGCCGAGCAGCACGAGCCCGAGTGCGAGCGGCCCTGCCTGAAACGCCAGCGCGATCCCCGCACCGAGCGCCACAGCCATCAGAAGCAGCGCCGCGACCAGCGCGGTCTGCGTGCGGATCTGCCCCTCGACCAGCACGCCGCTGCCGCCCGCCCATCGCGTGCGGTTCGTGTTGTGGCGGTCAGCTTCGAGGTCGAAATACTCGTTGGCGTACTGGGTCATCCACTGGGTCGCGGTGACGGCGAGCTGGCTGAGGATGTAAGCCGGCAGGGAAAAGCGGTGGCCGCTCGCCACCGCTATCACCGTCCCCAGCCCGCAAAATACAAACCCGCCTGCCAGGAACAGGGGCCTGCCGAGGCGCACAAACGCCCACACACGCGCGGGTAGACGAACCGAACGCTCGCTCAACCGGTACGCTCCTCTCCCTTGCCAGAGAGCATAGCAGAACGCCGGTGCGGGCGGCAATCGGGCCGCTGGCCGCGTGAATCCGGGGCGGGCGAGCACTATACTTAGTGGGAGGAACGCAGCGCCCGTTTCGCGGGCGCACAGCCGCACGATTAGTCCGACTGCGAGGTGGGTTGATGGCAGACGAAAAGACCGATCTGAAGAGTATGCCAGAGGAGTACTGGCGCGAACGCCTGACGCCGGAGCAGTTCCGTATTACCCGCATGGCGGGGACAGAGATGCCGTTTACCGGCGTCTACAACGATCACTACCAAGAGGGGCTGTACCGCTGTGTGGCCTGCGACCAGGCGCTGTTCTCGTCGGAGACGAAGTTCAAGTCCGGCAGCGGCTGGCCTTCGTTCTGGGACGCGGTCGATGAGAACCGCGTCGAGCTGCGCGAGGACCGCAGCCACGGCATGGTGCGCACGGAGGTGCGCTGCAGCCGCTGCGGCGCGCATCTGGGGCATCTGTTTGACGACGGACCGCAGCCGACAGGCCAGCGCTACTGCATCAACTCGGCGGCGCTGAAGTTTGACGACAAGTCCGCCGGGGAGTAGCCCCGGTAATGTGAACAGCAGTAAGCGGATGGGCAGCCAGCAGACGGCTGCCCGTTCGCGTTCTCACGGCATACTGCGCGGCTGCACGATCACGTCGGGCCGCGGCGCAGTGAGCGTCACACCATCGCCGGGCTGGACGACGACCGGCAGCACCGCGCGGACGAGCCATGCCACGCCCTCGGGCTGGTGGTAGTTGAACGACACGCCCCACACGTTCTGATAGCCGTGCTCGGAGAGCGCCCTGCGCTGCTCGTCATTCAGGGGCTGATCTTGCAGGATGTCGCCCGCCGGGCCGACCCACACGCTCACCCGGCTGATGCGGTCACGCATCCGCAGCCGGTATTTGCTGCGCTCGCGCTTGAGGGCCAGCGCGCCGCGCTGGGCGGTCAGCAGGGCGTCTTCGAGCGACTTGAAGCCTCGCAGGGTGGCATGAGCGTACACGCCGGGCAGCAGGCCGCCCAGCACGCCGATGGCCATGACCATCGGCTCGTTCTCGCGGAAGCGCATCGCGCCCTCGATGGCGAGGTTAATGCCGTTCTGCCACTCCGTCCACGCCTGATCGCGGGCCGCCACCGTGAAGTTGGCATCCTGTTCGAGCAGGCGGCAGGCCGCGCGCAGATAGCCGACGACAAGGCTCTCGTACAGAGGCAGGCCGAGCGCAGCGATCTCGCGGGCCTCGTCCTGCCCGAGTCGCTCGACGGCGTACAGCGCTTTCAGCGTGCGGTCCGACGGGGGCGCAGCCATTCCGGTACGATCCCCTCAGCCATCCGGTTACGGGTCGTTCACCCCTCATTGTAGCACGGTTTTGGGTCGGTATAGAGAGTGTTGGGAGAGACGCAGAGTGAACCAGGCAGGGCCAGCACGCTGGACCCCTGCCGTAATATCACACAGCGTGTTCGGGAGGCTATGCGATCTTGGTGGCGCGTTTGGCGGCGATGCGGCGGATGATGTCGAGCATCTCGTCCATCGGCGGCAGGGGCTTGTACAGCATGCCGTCGGCCCCGGCGCTGTGGACGTATACTTCCTCGTCCATGCCGCCGAGCTCATAAGCCGTCATGAGGATGACGGCAATATCTTTGAGACGAGGATGCTGGCGGATCATCGCGCCGAGCTCGTGGCCCCACGGCCCCGGCACGCGGATGTCCAGCAGGGCGATAGCAGGCAGGGGTTCGGCGGGTGACGGGTTTTTCAGGTAGTCACTCGCCTCATAGCCATCGCGGAACGCAATGACGTTGAAGCCCCACAGCTCGCACATGGTAATGATGATATCGCGGATGGCGTGGTCGTCTTCCACGACCATCCATGTCAGCCTGCCGTTGGTGCTGCCCATACCTGCCTGCCTCAAGGCCCGCGCGGCACGCCGCACAGACCACTTTGATGCGGTTTCCCTTGATTTTACTATAACCGGCGGGGCAGGCAATCAACCCCTGATCCTATCTTTCCCGGCTGTGCTGCGCGCCGCCGAGTAGGGCTGCGAGGTCTGCCTGGGTGACATCGTACAGCGAGTCGACGATGTGGTTTGCCCCGTCCAGCGTGCTGCGGTCATGCGTCGTGGTGACGGCAAGGCAGGCCATACCCGCTGCGCGGGCCGCCCGCACGCCGTTGAGCGAGTCCTCGATCACGACGCACATTTCGCGGGGCGTGCCGAGGCGCTCAGCTGCCAGGATAAACAACGCCGGGTCCGGCTTGGCGCGGGCGACCTCGTCGGCGCTGACCGCCACGTCAAAGTGCTGCCGCAGGTCGAACTTGTCGAGGATCAGGTCGAGCGTTTCAGCCGGCGCCGAGGTCGCGACCGCCTGCCGCCAGCCGGCGGCATCACAGGCGCGCACCAGCTCGAACGCGCCGGGGATGGGCTGGACGCGTTCGGCGGCGAGGCGGCGGTACACGTCGTCCTGCTGCCAGCCGACCCGTTCTACGAACTCAGCGTCAGCATCACTGCCGAGCAGGTGGTAGAGGGAATCGACGTTGGACATGCCGAAAATCCTGTCGAAGAGCTCCCGCGTGAAGTCGATGTCGAGCTCGGTCGCGGCGACCTCGCGCCACGCCTCGTAGTGCAGGTCGCCCGAGTCGACCAGCACGCCGTCCATGTCCCAGATGATTGCGCGGTTTGGAGTGGTCATGTATCCTCATGGTTGGGAACGATCCGCATTCACAGCCGTCCATTCTATCATCTTTACCGGAGGGGAAACCAACAACTCATGGACTCATCACGCCGCAGCTTTCTAAAGTCAGCGGGTCTGCTGAGTGCCGGGCTGCTGGTCCAGGGCTTCGACGTGCCGCTTCCAGTCGGTCCGCGCCGCAAGCAGAACGACGACATTACCCACTGGGATGGCTCAAAGCTGGGCCGGATGCAGCTCAACGTCACGACGGTGTATGCCGAGCCGACGTGGCGCTCCGCACATAAGGGCTGGTACTACTACGACGACGTGGTGCCCATCAAGCAGGCTGTTGTCGGGGTAGGGCTGTACCCGTCGAACAGCACGTGGCTGGAGATCGACGGCGGCTACATTTACTCGTCGTGGGTGCAGCCGGTCAGCGAGGAGCCGCCCAACCCGGTCGAGCGAATCGGGCCGCGCGGGGCATGGGGTGTCGTGACCGTGCCCAAGACCGAGTCGCGGTCAGGCCCCGGCGACGAGCACTTCCGCCGCGAGATTATGGTCTACGGCACGGTGCACCAGATAATCGAGGAACAGAACGGCTACTACCTCGGCGAGGGTGTGTACGGCGGCAAGTACTGGCTGAATGCCAAAGACGTGCGCATCATCAAGCCCGAGGAGATCGAGCCGATCTCGCCAGACGTCCCGCCCAAGGAGAAGCGCATCGAGATCAGCCTGCGCCAGCAGCGGCTGTGGGCCTACGAGGGCGACGAAGAGGTGTTCACACACCTCGTCGCGACGGGCGTGCCGAACACCCCGACGCCGACCGGCGAGTACTACGTGCGCCTGAAGCGCATCGGGCAGCGGATGTCCGGCGGTATGGGCGACATGTGGTACAACCTGCCAGGCGTGCCGTGGATCTGCTACTTTACGCCGAGCTTTGCTGCGACGCACGGCACCTACTGGCACAACGACTACGGGCGCGTGCACAGCAACGGCTGCGTCAACATGCCGGCAGAGGCGGCGAAGTGGTTGTATCGCTGGACGACTCCGGTCGCCGATTACTACACAGTCTCGGTGACACCTGATGAAAAGGCGGGCCAGCCGGGCACGACGGTGATCGTGCGGTACTAGCAACCTCACCCCTCCCTCACTCCGGGATGCGCTCCGCGCATCCTTCACGGAGAGGGGATAGGTAAGCAAGTTCGCCCTGGCAGCCAGTGATGTGCCGGTAGGCTGTGAAGTACCGCACCCTGGAGCAGACGTGTAACTTACGAAATTCTACGCTGGAGACGTTGACAGGTGCGCGCGGTACGCTATAATTACCTGCGCGCGCCGAGGTAGCTCAGTTGGTAGAGCACATCACTGAAAATGATGGGGTCCCCAGTTCAAGTCTGGGCCTCGGCATCGGAGAGCCGCCAACCCTGGCGGCTCTTTGTATTTCTGGCATCAGACAGGTCTGGCCGTTTCACCGGGCAGGGGTTGGCGTCGGCGCGCTCGCTGTCTGAGGCCCAGGCGGAGCGTGTCGCGGATGGTGCGGAGTACGTTCATCTTCGTCTCCGTCGGCTTCAGATCGTAGTGCAGCACCATTGGCACCTCGGCGAAGCGCACGCCGTGAAGCCGGTCAAGCTGGAACAGCACCTCGACCATGCAGGCGAAGCCCTGCTCGGTGATGAAGCCGTCCCCGTACGCCGCCAGCGCCCGCTGGAGCGTCTCGGCACGGTAGGCGCGGAAACCGCATGAGTAGTCGCGCACGCCCGGGATCGGAAAGGCCGCCCGGAAGAGAATACTCATGACGCGGCTGTAGAGGCGGCGCATGGCCGGCACACCGTGCACCTCGGCGCCAGGCTGGAACCGGGACCCGATCACCACGTCGGCGCCGTTCTCGACCGCGCCCAGCATGCGGTCGATGAGCTCCGGCGGTTGGGTGTTGTCGGCGTCCATGGTGATGATCACGTCGCCGGGCTTGGACCGCGCCGCCGCCGCCTCGAAGCCTGTTCGCAGACCCTGGCTCAGCCCCATGTTGTGATCGTGCCGCAGCAGCTCGACCCAGGGCGACTGCTCCGACCAGGACGCCACAACAGCGGCGGTTGCATCCTGGCTGCCGTCGTCCACGACGAGCACGTGCAGGTCGAGCCCGCTGCGTGCGCGCACGCCGGCTAGGCGGTCGAGCAGCGGGGGGAGGGCGAGCTCTTCGTTGTAGGCAGGCAGGATAACGGTGATCATCGGGCCTCTCGGCGCTGTTGGCGTGCCATCGGGGCGGGATTATACACCAGGCGGGTGCCCGGCACGAGACGCCAACCGCAGCGGCGTCCCGTCTAGCCGCAACGCCCTCATCGGCGTTATACTGTCCACCATTCTCGGGCCAGTATCGTCAGCCAAAGGGGAACGAGCGTGGCCATCAAACGCATCAGGGTCGGCGTGGTGTTCGGCGGGCGCAGCGGCGAGCATGAAGTCTCGCTTCGCTCCGCGCGCTCGGTGATGGACGCGATTGACCGCGACAAGTACGAAGTCCTGCCCATCGGCATCACGCGGGAAGGGCGCTGGATCGCGGGCAGCGACCCGATGAAGGCCCTGACGGGCGGCGAGGGGGCGGTCCGCCCGGCGGCGCTGCTCGGCGAGCCCGGCGACCCGTCGCTGCGGGCCATCGAGCCGCTCGACGACTCCTCGCGCAGCCTGACCACGATCAGCGAGGTGGACGTATTCTTCCCCGTGCTGCACGGCCCCTACGGCGAGGACGGTACGATCCAGGGTCTGTTCGAGCTGGCAGACGTGCCGTACGTAGGTGCGGGCGTGCTCGGCTCATCGGTGGGTATGGACAAGGTCGTGTTCAAGGCGGTGATGCAGGCGCACGGCGTGCCCGTGCTGCCCTACGAGCTGGTGCTGCGCTCCGAGTGGGAGGGCGACCGCGACTCCGTGCTCGACCGGGTGGAGCGGGCCCTCGGCTACCCGGTGTTCGTCAAGCCCGCCAACCTTGGCAGCAGCGTCGGCGTGAGCAAGGCGCGCAGCCGCGACGAGCTCGCCCGCGCGCTGGACGACGCGGCCTGCTACGACCGGCGGCTGCTCGTCGAGCAGGGCATCGCGGCGCGCGAGATCGAGGTCAGCGTGCTGGGCAACGAGCACCCCGTCGCGTCGGTGCCCGGCGAAGTCGTTCCCGGCGACGAGTTCTACTCGTACAACGACAAGTACATCAACGACGACGCCGAACTGCTCATCCCCGCGCCGGTTGACGAGACCACTGCGGCCCGCGCGAGGCAGCTCTCCGTCGAGGGGTTCAGGGCCATCGACGCCGCGGGGCTGGCGCGCTGTGATTTCCTGCTCGACCGCGACAGCGGCGAGCTGTGGATGAACGAGATCAACACCATTCCGGGCTTTACGTCGATCAGCATGTACCCGAAGCTGTGGGAGGCCAGCGGCGTCCCGTACCCGGAGCTGATCGACCGGCTGATCCAGCTTGCACTGGAGCGCCACGCCGACAAGCAGCGCAACAAGACGAGCTATGAGCCCGGTGCCTGACCCCTGCCGGGGGTGAGCTCCCGCCCTGGTGGTTGAGCGTCACAGCGGGCATTCGTTCTCCAGGGAGAAACCCCCTCCAGCCTCTCGACCTGCGGTCGTTTCGGCTTTTCCCGCTTGCAAGGGGGAGAGGGGCGACGCGCAGCGCCGGCCAGAGGGGGTTCAGAGTAAGGCGATTCAGCCGCTTGCCGCACAACGGGCAGATGGCGGTACCAGCCCCGATTATCGCGAGGTGTGCGACAGAGTATAATGGGCCGTATGAAGCAGCCAATGGTCCGCACCGCCCGGCGCAGCCAGACGCGTAAACCGGCCGTCCGGCGCAAGACACGACTCGGCCTGCGCGTTGCGCCGGGAGTGTCGTTGAACTGGCGCTGGGTGAGCCTCGGCCTGACGGTGCTCACCGCTGCCGGGCTTGCCGCGCTGTTCCTGAGCAGCATGTTCCGGATCAGCCGGGTGGAGGTTGGCGGCGCGGTGTACATCCCGGCGGAGGAGGTCTACACGCTGAGCGGCGTGGCGGGTAAGCACATCCTCACCGTGGACCCCGCGGAGGTCAAACGGCGGGTGGAGCTGTCGCCGAGCGTCGAGTCGGCACAGGTGTACGTCGAGTGGCCCGCCCGCGTGATCGTCCTGGTGCGAGAGCGTGAGCCCGCCATTGTGTGGGAGCAGGGTGGGCGGCAGTACTGGGTGGACGCCCGGGGCCACCTCATGACGATGCGCAAGGACATCCCGTCGCTGGTGCGCGTGGTCAACGAGGGCGAAGTGATCCCGTTCCAGTGCCCCGGCCCGGCCTGTTCGGAAGATGGGCAGGTCACGATTGACCCCGCGGTCGTGCTCGGCACGCACCACCTGAAGACGCTCCGCAGCAACATCGAGATGTTATACTATGATCCGGTGCACGGCCTGAGCTACCAGGATGGGCGCGGATGGCGGGGTTACTTTGGCGTCGGCACGAATATGGACGTCAAACTGGCCGTCTAC
>CAZDLX010000087.1:0-14560 GCA_964506005.1 uncultured Anaerolineae bacterium
AGGCGTACTCGTTCCAGGCGAAGATCAGGCAGAAGACCGTCGTCGCGGCGATGCCCGTCAGCGCCTGCGGCAGCACAATCCGGAAGAACGCCTGGAGACGCGAATAGCCGTCCACCAGCGCCGCCTCCTCGTACTCGCGCGGGATCTCGTCGATGAAACCTTTGAGCAGCCACACGGAGAACGACAGGTTGAACACGGTATACAGCAGGATCATGCCGAAGTGCGTGTCGTGCAGGCCGACGGTCCGGTACATCAGAAACAGCGGGATCGTGACGACGACGGGCGGCAGCATGCGGGTGCTCAGGATGAAGAACAGCAGGTCATCCTTGCCCGCGATGTCGAACCGGCTGAATGAGTACGCCGCAAAGAGCCCCAGCACCACCGAGGCAATCGTCGAGATGCCGGCAATGATGACGGAGTTCTTCAAGCGGCCGACGTACTGGCTCGGCCCGAGGATCTGCTGCCCCGCGTTCAAGGCCACCCGGTCGAACAGCGGCAGGTCGCCCTGCTCGCGCAGCGTCTGGAGCTCCTCGGCACGCGATGCAGCGGCCTGAGCGCGCTCGGTGAGCAGGAAGACGAAGCCCTCCAGCGTGGGCGTGAAGAAATGCTGGGCGATAGACGTCTCGCGCGTGGCTCGCCGTATCTCGTTGGCTTCGACACGCAGCGCGTCGCCATCCGGCACGGGGATCATGCTGGGCGGCACGGAGACGACTGCATTCCGCGACTTAAATGCGGTGATGGCCATCGCCAGGACCGGGATCAGGCCAATGAGCGCGAGGATGACGACGACGATTGCACGGATGTTCTTGAGCAGCCGGGCTCTCGGGCGGACCTTGTCGACGCGAGTGCTGATGGTAATCGGCGCACGCGGGCCGGTTTCCTCGAAGGTGGCCATAGTTACCCGTTCCTCATCTGATTCAAATATCGAATGTAGAGGTTGCTGATGGCGATGATGATGATCAGGACGATGTAGGCCACCGCGCTGGCGACACCTGTATCCCACTCGGTGAAGGCCCGCCGGTACAGGTTCACGGCGACCAGCTCCGTTTGGGTGCCGGGGCCACCTCCTGTCATGCCCATCACCAGGTCGAAGGCTTTGAAGGCTTCGATAGTCCTGAAAAGCACCGCAATCAGCAGCAGCGGCGCCACCTGGGGCAGGGTGATGCGCCAGAACTGGAACCACGAGCTAGCGCGGTCGATGGCTGCTGCCTCGTAGAGGTAGTCGGGGATGGCTTTGAGGCCCGAAAGCGCCAGCAGCATGACGAACGGGCTCCACATCCACACGTCAACGAGCACCACCGACCACAGGGCAAGCCCGGGTATGGGCTGGTTGCCGAAGCGGCCGGCTAACCAGTCTGGTGCCGTCGCCGCGTTGGTGAACCCCAACAGGAAGTTCAGGTAGCCGAAGGTCGGGTTGAACATCAGCTTCCAGAACAGACCGACGACGACTGGCGACAGCATCATGGGGATGAGGATCAGGGTGGTCACAATGCCGCTGCCGCGGAATTTCTCGCGCACCAACATGGCCAGTCCGAAGCCGAGTAAGGTCTGCAGGCTAACCGTGAGAAAGGCGAAGCGGCCCGTCGTGGCGAAGTATTGCCACATTCGTTCGCTCTGCAGCACCTCTGCGAAGTTCTGGAAAGCAACCCAGTTGGGCGCCTGCCGGGCAACGGCGGAGTAGTCGGTGAAGCTGAGATACAGGCTGTAGAACAGCGGGAAGATGTTCATCACGATTAGCAGTATCAGCGTCGGCCAGATGAACAGGTTCTGGATTGCGCGATCACTGAGCCTGTTCCGCTGCCGTTGGGTGGCGGCCGGGGCCGGGGCTGACAGGTCGATAGAGGCCATGACTCGTCTCTTTCTTGCTCGGACTCAGTTTCCGTTGGAGAGGCGGCGCTGCCGCCGCCTCTCCGTAGTCACTCGCTGCACGTGAAGGCTGCGTTCGAGCCTCCAGCGCGTGTCAAGGGGCCAGACTATTCCTCAAGCACGCCGGCGTCGACGAGGATCTGGTGGTGCTCCTCGGCCACGGCATCCATGGTCTCCTGAGCCGTGCCCTGACCCTCGATGATGAAGGCGCCGAAGTGGCGGTTAGCCGCCTGCAGGAGCGGGTCGTAGGCCGGGATGTTCCAGAAGTCCTGGACGATGTTCATCGACTCGGCGAAGGCCGGGTTGAACGGGGCTGCGTTCAGGAAGACGTCAGACTGGAGGACATTCGTGTTGCAGGTGTAGCCGCCGAGGCGCGCCCACTCAAGCTGGATCTCTTCCTGGGCGAACCACTCGATGAAGTCCATCGCGGCCTGCTTGCGCTCATCACTGATGTAGTTGATGATGCTCGTGCCCTGGCCGCCGAGCGCCGCGCCGCGTTCCCCGTAGGGGCCTTCGGGATTGGCGAAGAAGCCAGTGCTCTCGGCATACGGGTTGACCTCGGGGTTGGCGAGGGCCGGGAAGAAGGCGAAGAAGTTCATCGCCATCGCCGCCTGGCCGCTGATGAAGGCGTCGTTCACCTCGTTGAAGAAGGCCGACGACATGCCTGGCACCGAGCAGCAGTCCCACATGTCCTTGTAGGCCTGCAGGGCTTCCACGGCGCGCTCGTCGTTCACCACGCCCTGGACGGTGTTGTTCTCGTCCTGCCAGCGCGCGCCCCAGGAGAACATCGTGTTCTCGACGCCCATCACCATCGAGTCGTAGCCGTTCTGGCCGTAGATGGCGACGCCGTAGAGGTTATCCTCAGGCCGGGTAAAGAACTGGGCGATGTCCATGAACTGCTCGTAGGTCTCGGGGACTGCCAGCGGATAGCCGTACTCCTCTTCGAAGGCAGCCATCTCGTCGGGGTCCTCGAACAGGTCGCGGCGATAGGCCCAGCCGTCGGCGTCACCTTCGGTGGGGTAGGCCCAGTACTGGCCCGAGCCGGGCGGATACTCACCGTAGTAGGTCAGTGTGGCAGGCGTGACGGTCTCGGCGATGCCGGTGCTCGTCAGGAACTCGGTCATGTCCATGTAGTGGCCCTGCGACGAGCCGGCGCCCAGCCACTGGCTGTCACCGACGACCATATCCCAGCTGTCACCACCAGCGGCCATCTCGGTGAAGAAGCGGTCCTGGAACGAGGCCCAGGGCTCCTGCACGACGTTGACGGCGATGCCGGTCTCTTCCTCATACATGTTGCCGATCTGCTGCAGGTAGTCTGCGGGGTCCCACTGGGCCCAGAGGATGTTGAGCTGAGTGACGCTTCCGGCAGCGGGCTGCTCGGCGGCGGGCTCTTCGGCGGCGGGCTCCTCTGCCGCGGGTTCCTCGACCTGTGCGGCGGGGCCGGCACATGCGACGAGCGCGAAGACGGCGATCAGGATAAACAGAAGATAGAGAAACCTGTTACGCATCTTTTCCTCCCCTGTGAGGCAAGTAGTCAAAAGACGATATGCGCCGGGCTGTTCCGAGTTTCTGTCAGGTCACCTCCTCTGGCTGGCCGGAGTCTGCTCGCGCTATCCCGGCGGGATCACCGGGCCATAGCCTTCGGCTCGGTCAGGATGGCCTGGATCACAGTCGCGATGCCGCCCATCACGCAGGCGTCTGCCCCGTGATACGCCGGCACCACTTCTGTTGGGCTCGTTCCCCAACAGATGGCTCGTGCTTGCAGCTCTGCCTTGACGGTGGGGAGGAGGAAATCCGATGCGAGGCTCAGGATGCCGCCAAACACGATCAGCTCGGGATCGAGCGCGTTGATAAGGGACGCCATACCCAGGCCGAGGTCGCGTCCGATCTTTTCCAGTGAGGCCAGCGTAACCGCATCACCCTGCCCGGCGGCCTCGCACACGAGCGGGATGGTCAGGCGGGACAGGTCGCCGCCGGTCAGCTCGGTGAGCAGGCTCGGCTGGCCCGCCTCGACGGCCTGCTCGATCTCGCGGTACAGGGCTGCCTGGCTGACGAGAGTCTCCCAGCAACCGCGATTGCCGCAGTTGCACGGGTGGCCCTCCGGGTCCAGTGTCATGTGCCCGAACTCGCCCGCAAACCCCGCCTTGCCACGGAACAACTGCCCGTCGCGAACCATGCCGCCGCCCAGGCCAACGCCCACGCTGATGTACAGCACATCGCTGTAGTTCTTCGCCGTGCCGAAGTAGTGCTCGCCGAGCGCAGCCAGATTCGCCTCGTTGTCGACGAAGACCGGCACATCCTCGAATGTCTGGCGCAGCATGGCCCCGAGCGGAACGTCCTGCCAGCTCAGGTTGGGGGCGAAGATCAGGCTGCCCGTCTGCTGGTCAACGAGACCCGGCACGCCGAGAGCGATGCCCAGCACCTCGCCGCAGTGGGCGGCAGCCTGGTGCAAAAGAGCCAGCGTCTTGTCGAGAATTTGATGCTGGCTCATGGCGGGGTTTGTGCTGATGGTCTGGTGCCACTCGACCTCGGCGGTAAAGTTGCTGCGGACAATGTTGATAAAGTCCACGCCGATTTCGGCGCTGAGTATGCAGCCGGCCTCGGGGTTCAGCTCAAGCAGCATCGCCGGGCGACCGACGCCGGTGTTGTTATACCCGACCTCGTGGACAAAGTGGTGGGTGATGAGCTCCTGGACGAGGCTGGATACGGTCGTCTTATTCAGCCCTGTGATCTCGGCCAGATTGGCGCGAGAAATCGGGGCGTGCTCGCGGAGTTGATTCATAATCAGCGAGAGGTTGATCTCTCTCACTAACGACTGATCGCCTGTACGCGGGCGTGTGTGCCGTGCGGCCATGAAGATGTTGGCTCTCTGCCTGCTTGCTGCGGGCCTGCCGCAGCGGATTCCAAAGACAGATGTCAAGGTGAGGGCTGGACCGGATGGTGGGGCGAGAAGGAGGAGAGGCGTCCGGTGTCGAAGACCTTGTTTGTTGGCTCAACCAACTAACATTGTAGGGGTGTTTTACAAACGTGTCAAGCGTCCTGCGGCAAGTCTAACAATTTCCTATCTGCCGCCGCGCTGCACGCCCTCGCGCGGCTCCTGGACAGGGGGTGCTGGAGCCGGAAGGCCTGGGGTGGTCTGTGCTGGAGGGTGCGACGCTTCGCTAGGCCGCGTCGGGCGCTACTTCGATCTCGCCCACGGCGGGCCGTGTCTCTGCGCCGGCATCGTGATCGGGGAGGAGGCCCTCGACGTTACGGATGGCCGGGATGAAATAGCCGATCATCGTCACAGCCAGCCCGGCGAGACCGGCGCCCAGCAAGATCAGCGACATCCCGGCGCCGGGCCCGGTGCCCACCAGCGGCCCGAATGTCCCGGCAAATGTGCCGCCTGGCTGCATGGCCGGTTCCATCACCTGGTCGGCCAGCGGCCCGGCGGCGAGCTGCGCCAGCGGGATGATGGCGATCGCGATCACGCGGCGCAGCGAAAATACGCGGCCCTGCACGGCGGGCGCGACTTTCGACTGCCAGATCGCCTGGTTCGAGGCGTTGATCAGCGCCGATGTGAGGCCGCCGATGAGCGCGCCACCGCCCCAGATCGGGATGGCGGCCCACAATGGCTCAGGGCGGCCCAGCCCGGTGATCATGATGCCGACCATCGAGATGGACCAGCCGACGAGGACCCCGTGTATGCGGCGCTTGAAGCCGCCCCACACGCTGACCGCTACCCCGCCAATCACGCCACCCACCGCGCCCAGCGTCTGCACGCTGCCGAAGATCAGCTCGTTGCTGCCCGTCCGGGCGAGGATCATCGGGGCGAGCAGCGTGAACGCGAGCGTGGTGAAGAAGTTGCCGACGAGGAACAGCCCCTGCAGCATCAGCAGGCTGGGGCGCTCTTTGAGGTAGCGCAGGGCGTAAACCAGCTCGGACCACATGCCGGTCTTCTCGCCATGATGCTCGACGGCGCGGTCGGGCTCGGGGATGTGGATGAAGAAGAGCGAGCCGACGGCGAATACGAACGTGACCACGTCGATCAGCAGCACGCCGCGCAGCCCGATGATGGCGAGCAGCGCGCCCGCCGCCAGCGGCGCGAAGATGCTCGACCCCGACTGTGCCAGCTCGAGCATGCTGTTGGCGCGGGCGTAGTGCTTCTTGTCGAGCATCAGGGTGATGGCGGCGGAGTAGGCGGGCCACTGAAAGCCCTGGAAGAAGCCGGAGATCGCCGCGCCGACGAACAGGTGCCAGATTTGCAGGGTGCCGGCCGAGTACAGGATGAGCACGGCGATGGTGATCACACCCGCGGCGAGGTCGCTGAGCATCATCATGAGCTTGCGGTTGTGGCGGTCGACCAGCACGCCGACGAGCGGCGCGGTGACAAGCAGCGGGACCATGAAGAAGAAGCCGAGCAGCGCGAGGTCGGTTGCGCGGCCTGTCAGCTCGAAGGCCCAGATCGTCAGGGCGAAATTGGACATCGCCGTGCCCAGCATCGAGACGATCTGGCCCAGCCAGACAATCGTAAATCCGGCCATACCGCTGCGGCGGCCTGCGTTGGGATCTGGCATTATGTGCTCCGGTGACGCGTGCAGAAATCTCGTGTCTGTGCCAACACGGCTCGCTCAGGGCTTCTCAAGCCCGTACCACTGGCGGCCCCAGCGCCGCCCGCGCGCGGCCAGGGCGATCACGATCAGCGCGACCACCTCGGCGATCCAGTACACGACGGCGATTGGCAGCCAGGTCCTCAGCCACAGGCCGGTCCGCAGGAAGAAGGATGCGTCCTCGGGGGCGAGCACCCAGCGGTCGCCGACCTCAAGAGTCTGGACCATGTGGCGCTCCCAGGTGTCTGAGTCCCAGTACATATAACCGGCATAGTCGCCGGTGCGCTCCCACAGCATCGCACCGAAGAAGCGCGGGTTGTGAGGCAGCCTGCGCGGGCGACGCAGGCCCTGCAGCTCCGCCGCAAGCTCCCGGTCGCCGGTCTTGAAGGCAACGTCCAGCTCGGCAATGACGGCACGCGGCGAGTCGAAGCGCGCGGCGTAGTCGCCGGTGAAATAGGCAGGGTCGTAGCGCAGCGCCGGAATGCCCTGCACTGCCGCGAACACGATGAACAGCCCGGCGCCGAAAAGCGGCAGCAGGGTTGCCAGGATGACGGTTTTCAGGTTGAAGCCCAGGCCAAGACGCTTCATTGCAGTGCTCCGTTCGGGCCGCCGCGACGGCGCGTGCAGCAGCCTATGATACCGCATTTCGCGCCGGCGGGGTGGGGATGGCGGCCCGGTTCTGCTCTAAGCTCCGGCGTTGTTCGATGCAAGGGTCCCGGCCCAAAAGGCGGACGCTAATCCGCCTGGGCAGGGGCGCTGGACGGCTCTTCGAGCGCGGGCCCGTCGCCGGCGGCAGGCACGTGCTGCTCCTCGATCCTCATGACCGCCGGCAGGAACACCCCGATGACACCCATCAGCGCGGTCACGACGCCGCCCGCTACGAACCAGGTCGGCACGCCGAGGACGTCGCTGACCGGTCCGGCAACTGGGAGGCCGATGAGGGTCGCCGCAGCGGTTGCACCCGCCGTGGTCAGTGTCAGGACGCGGCCCTGCATCTCCGGGGGCACGGTGGCCTGCAGCACGGCGAAAAACGTCCCGTTGACGATAGGCACCATCAGGCCGGTTACAAACATGGCGCCCACCGCCAGGATCAGCAGACTGCCGGGTACGAGGCCTATCGCGACGAGAGAGAGCCCCAGCCCGACGAGCCCAACGAGCGCAGTAAGGATGCGCTTGCGGAAGCCGCCCCAGATGCCGAGCAGCACGCCGCCCACGATCATGCCGATGCCCTCCGCCGACTGGAGCGAAGCCAGCTCCAGCGCGCCACCGCCAAAGTGCTCGGTGACCATCAGCGGCAGCAGCGAGAACGCGGGCGAGATCAGCAGGTTGATCACCGTGACCATCACGAGGATCGTCACCAGGCCGGGCCATGCCCACACAAAGCGCAGCCCTTCGGCCATGTCGGCGAGCACCGTGGGGCGCTTGCCCGGCACCTGCTCCGGCTGAGGCACAAAGATGAACAACAGCGGCAGAACCGCCAGCAGCGCGGTCACCACGTCGATGGCCAGCACGCCCTGCAGCGGCATCACGCTCAGAAGCAGGGCGCCGAGCGGCGGCGCGGCGATGCTCGCGGCGCCCATGAGCGCCTGGTTCAGACCCGCCACGCGTGACAGGTGCCGCTTGGGTACCATGAGCGTCGTGGAGGCCTGCATGGCCGGCCAGTGGAATGCACCACCTGTCGCCCGGATCAGCATCACGACGTAGATGTGCCAGATCTGGACGCTCCCGGTGGCGAAGAGGATCGCCAGCGCGACGGTTGACAGCGCGACCACGGCATCGGCGACGATCATGACGAGCCGCCGGTTCCAGCGGTCGATGAGCGCGCCGGCGAACGGGCTGACGAGGACCTGTGGCAGCAACGCCATCATCGTGGAGAACGCCAGGATGGTCCCCGACCCGGTTGACTCGGTGAGGTACCAGACCAGCGCGAACTGCACCAGATGGCTGCCGAACAGCGAGAAGGCCTGCCCGGCCCACATGATCGCAAACGGCCTCATGTCTGGCTCGTGCTCAGAGCGGTTCGTCTCTACCACTTGGCTCATCGCTTCATTCCTGTCCTCAGGCACCCCGGTGCCACAACACCCGGCCGGGCCTGCCCCCGCTACATCAGCAGACCCGGCCGGGCGTGAGTGGCTGCCAGCAATCCTCCCAGGCAGCTTTCATCACATTCTAGGACCCGGTGTTCAAAAAGTCAAGCTGATCATTAATTTTTTAAATATGGCCCTGCAACTTAGTGATCCGCGCGGCAAGGCGACAGGCGCAAACCACGCCTCGGCACGCTTGTATCTACGCGCGTGCGCGCTGTGCGGTTTCAGTCTGGTAGGGTCTAGTGGTTGGGATCGTCCTTCTTGGTGAGCTGCTGTACCCACCACGCCACATCGCTGTCGTCGCCCTCCCCGCCGGAGTCGGCGTCCGGCGAGAGCATCTCTCGCCAGTCAAGACCGGGCGTCTCGACCGGCGGCGCCTTGGGCGGCGATGCTGGGGCATGGCGGGGCAGGAAGAAGAGATATGCAGCGAGCAGAATGCCCGCCGCGATGACGGCGGTGATGATCAGCGGCCCGAAGTTGTCAAACTGGTTGACCTCGCGGACCGGAGCCGTCTCGGGGGGAGCCAGCGTCTCAGATATGGGCTGCTCGGCGGGCATGGAGGGGCGGACGCCGGTGATTGCCAGCGTCGCGACCAGCCCGACGACGAGAAGCCCCAGCGTGCCGAGCCCGATCACCAGCGCGGGGCTGGCGCCGCTGTCGCGCGAGCGGGCGCGTGCGCGCCGCGCGCTGCGGCTGGCGGGCGGGCGCTCGCCGAATGCCGCGCGCCCGAACACAGAGAGCAGGAGGACGATGATGACGAGGCTGGTCAGCGCGAACTCCGTCACGCTGAAGCTCGCCATCAGCACCATCATGAGAAATGGCACCGACAGCGCCAGGGCCAGTATCAGCCAGAAAAAGCTTCGTCGCCTCATGCGGATCAGGTTACTCCTGCGGACTCTAGGGCACGCCTGCCGTTACATAATAGTCCACCTGGCGAATGAAGGCCATACCTGTACCCGACGAATGAGCAACGCCGTTACGTCTGGCGAGCCGCGCCCCGCATCACGGCCCACAGAATCACGCCGAGCACCAGCGCCGCGCCGAGCACGGCCAGCCAGCGCCAGCTTGAGAAATCGCGCGGCGGGTCGGCCAGCTCGCCCTCGACTACCGGCGGGTTGATCACCGGGTCGCCGGGCTCGACAGGATCGGCATCGCCGTCATCCTGGGCCGGAAGCGGCGGCCCGCCTGCGGCCAGCGCTGCGGCGGCGGGGGCCAGCGCGGCGGCGAGCATGGCGAGCACCAGGGCGTACAGCCAGACGCGGCCAGCAGACCTTCTCATCGCGGGCTCTCCTTAAATGTGACAAGCTTTGTCCTGATTGTAGGCATGGTAACAGGCGGGAGTCAATGGCCTCGATGGGGTGCGGCTGTGAAACCTCACCCCTTCCGACGCCCTGGCGGGCGTCTCCCTCCCCCTCTCCGCGCCACGGAGAGGGGGACCGAGCGGTGCGGAGCTGGCAGGTCTGAGCTATCTTTCCCTCTCCCCGCAACCTCAGGCCGCGCCTGGGTAACAGGTGTGGGTGAGGGAGGCAAACCGCCATCCGCCATACGCCATCCGCTACCCCTCAGGCCTCCGCGATGGCGAAGACGAGCCGCGGCGCGGCGATGAGCTGCCAGGCCAGCGCCAGCGCGATCACGGTGTCGTCGTGCAGGCCGGGCGGCGCGCCGTAGCGGGTGAAGCTCGTGCGGTGGTCCATCTCGTAGGTGTAGGCTTCAAGCTCGGCGAGCAGGATGGGCTCGTCTGGCAGGGCGATGGCCCGGCGCTCGACGGCGCTCACCAGCGACTCGATCAGGCTCGCCTTGCTTTGCGCGGTCGTGACGAACGGGCGCACGGGCAGCCCCTCGGCGCGCAGCGCGTCGATGTTCGGCTCGCCCATGGCGTTCGCCTCGGCGAGCACGGTGCCAACCGTCCAGCGGCGGGCAAGGGCGGCGAGGCGGGCCCGCTGCACGCTCCATGAAACCTCGTTGTAGCGGTCGAGCGCCACGACAGCAGGCACCGGCTGCGCGCTGGCGTCGATCACGACGGCGGCGGTGAAGTCGTGGTAGCGGCCAAAGTCCACGCCCATGACGTAGCTGTGACCGGGCAGCGGGGCGCGCTGCCCGCAGGGCGCAACGGCGTCACGCACGCCCCGGAAAACCGCGCCGCCGTCCTCCAGAAACGCCGCCTCGTACTCCTGTGCGAAGATCCGCGCCGGGAGCAGCCCGCGCGCCTCCTCGACCTCCTGCGGCGTGATGAGCGGATTCCCCCAGGTGGGCGCCTGCCAGGCGGCCCAGTCGCGGACGAGCGGATCGCGCCCGCGCTGGAACGCGTGGTAAAACCAGTTGCGCCCGCGCGGCGTCGAGATGATCAGCGCATCGCCCTGCCTGTCGGAGAGAGCGGGGCGCAGGGCGGCTGCCCACGCTTCCTGGCTCACGAAGGCGGCTTCGTCCACGATCAGGTAGTCCAGCCCGACACCGCGCAGGCTGTCGGCGTCGTCCGCCGAGCGCACGGTGACGGAACCGCCGCCCGGCAGGTCGATATGCCGTGCCGACTCAAGCTTGTGTGCCCACTCGGCGGCGAGCGCCGCTTTCAGCGCGCGCCAGGGGTGGAAGGCCAGCCCGTAGGTTGGCGCCACCCACCACACGCGCCGCCCCTGCCGGGCATGGCAGACTGCCAGCGCCAGCCCGAGCGTCGTCTTGCCCCAGCGGCGCCCGCAGGCGACGACCTTGAAGCGGGCCGGGTGCCCGGCGATCTCGCGCTGGTCGTCGCGCAGGGTGATATTTCCGGTGAAAGTCAGTCCGGCTCAGCCTCCTCTCTGCGAACACAAACGGGAGGCCAGAGCAGGGGGGGCCTACTCTGGCCTGGGGTGCGGCTGGCGGCTCGCCGTCCGGCTGATAACCGCGCGGCAGTGGTCCAGGGTGGTGCGGAAGGTGGTCGGGCTTGCCTGGCTCGGAACGCGCCTTCGGATTCGGTGTGTGCGCCCACGCGGTGCCGCTGGCCTAGAACTTACGTTCTAATATTGATTGTACGAATCAGGCGGCTGGCGTCAAGCCCCGCAGGCTGATCGCCCGATCAGCCGCCGGTTAGAGTCCGCAAACCGCCGCAGGGCTGACACCGCTCCGCCCACCTGGTATGCTCGGAGATGTAAGGTAGGCGTACTGGTAACGTGACGAACCGAGCTTAACGGAACAATCATGAACGACCGCGAACCATCCGGCAGTTTCTTCACGCACTCATTGAAGCTTGGCCTCGCCATGGGGCTGAGCGTTGTCATCTTCGTCGCACTTCTCTTCGCCGCGCTGCCCGAACGCCTGCTCGGCGAGCCCCGCAGCAGGCCGGCACAGGACCGCCCGGCGTGGGAGACGCGGCGGGCAGGCGCGGCGGCCCTCGTGCAGCAGACGCGCCGCCCGCAGGTCACGCTGGACGTCGACCTGCACTTTGCCGAGGACTACATGGAGGTGCGGCAGGTCGTCGGGGCCCCGAACACGACCGAGGACACCTGGACGGAGCTGGTGTTCAACGTGACGGTCGCGCACGAGCCGGAGGCGTTCAGCCTGGACGGGGCAGCGGCGGGCGGCGCCAGCAGCGCCCAGCCGGTCGTCACCGAGCAGGACGGCGAGACGCTGCGCGTGCCGCTGCCCCGGAGTGTCGCGCCGGGCCAGACGGCGCGCGTCGAGCTGGCCTACACCGTGCGTTTTCTGCCCTATGGCCCGGAGGCGACGTTCCCGCAGGGGATGACGGGGCGTACCGGCGAGGTGATCCGTGCTGCGTGGTGGTACCCGGTGCTCGTCCCCTACGCGAGCGGGGAGGGCTGGCAGACGTGGGACTACCACATCGTCGGCGACCCGGTGACGTTCCCGGCGGCGGATTACACGCTCACGATTAACGCGGAGCCGGGGGTCGTCGTGGCGGGCAGCGAGCCGGTCTCCGAGGAGGACGGGGTGTGGACGTTCCGCGCCGAGGCGGGGCGGGCGATAGCCTTTTTCGCCAGCGATGCCTACGTCGTCACGGAGGGTGAGGCGGACGGCGTACCCATCCACAGCTACCACTTCGCCGGGGACGAGGTCGCCGGGCAGGCGACGGTTGACGTAGCCGCTCGCGCGCTGGAGCTGTTCGCCGAGCTGTTCGGGCCGTACCCCTACGAGAGCCTCGTGCTGGTGCGCAGCCGCTCCAACAGCGACATGGAGTACACCGGCCTGATGTCGCTTTCGGAGGAGGTGTACCAGGAATTCTGGGGCACGCCGCAGTCGGCGCTGATGCTGCTCGTGCCGCACGAGATGGCCCACCAGTGGTGGTATGGCGCGGTCGGCAATGACCAGGTCTACGAGCCGTGGCTGGACGAAGGCCTGGCGACCTACAGCGAGGTGCTGTACTTCGAGCGGTACCATCCCGAGGTTGGCGAGCAGCGGCTGTCCATCTACCGGAACCGGGCGCAGCCGGGCCCGCTCGACGTCTCGATCTACGACTACGACACGACGACGCCCTATGTCCGCGACCTATACCCGCGCGCGGCGCTGCTGATCCACGAGCTGCGCGGGCAGATGGGCGACGAAGCTTTCTTCGAGTTTCTGCACGACTACCGGGAGACGTACGCCGGGCAACTCGCCACGGCGGAGGACTTCCGCGAGACGGCGCAGGCCCACAGCGATGCCGATCTCGCGCCGCTGTGGGAGCCGTACTTCGGCAAATAAGGGGCTGCCTCGGCTCAGACGCTCTCTGCCAGCCCTCGCAGTGCGGCATCCTCGGCTTCGTAGTCGAACCGGCCGTGATTGCCGTTGTGTGGTGGATTCTCGCGCTGCCACCCGACGGTCAGGCGCAGCGCCTCCTCCGCGTCTACAAGCTCGTAGTAGCCCAGCTCGCGGCGGATCTTCGACGTGTCGTAGATGATGTGCTGCTGGTAGTTGTACGGCGAGGCCAGATGTCCGGGCAGCCGGTCGTCGGGTATGACGCGCACCTCGCCGCGCCAGCCTATCTGGTCCCCAATGGCCCGGATCCACGCGGCGAGGGTGTGCGTGCGCAGGTTGCCAACGTTATAGATCTGGCCCTCGCTGGTGGCGCGCTCCGCCGCCAGCACGATGCCGAAGGCCACGTCGTCCACGTAGCCGCGCTGCCGCAGCCATGCCGCCTGCCTGCCGCTCAGCAGAATGGCGGGGCGGTTGTCAAGCATGCGCTTGACGTACGCCCACATGCGGTGATGCGGATCGCCAGGGCCGTACACCATCGGCAGCCTCAGGATCACGCCGGGATAGCCCTCGTCGTAGTGGGCCTTCAGGATGGCCCGCTCGGCGAGGATTTTGTCGTAGGTCTCCATACCCGGCTCCGTCCCCGCGTAAGGGTAGAGCCTGGTGCGCAGCGGTGCGTCTTCGGCGAGCGGTACGGGCTCGCCAAACTCGCCGGTAAGGAAGTTGCCCCACGCCTGGTAGACGTCCCCGCTTGAGAGGTGAACCACGCGTTCGACGCGCCCGTGCAGCGCGCTGATCACGCGCCGGGTGTCGGTATCCGTCCAGGGCAGGAAATCGATGGCAGCGTCGGGCCGCGCCGCTTCGATGTCGGCGACATACTGGTCGATTTCGAGCCGGTTGCCGGTAATGACTTCGAGCCGGGGGTCCAGGGGCAGATCGGCATGCCCCCGGTGGAAGATGATCACGCTGTGCCCGCGCTGCTGGAGCCGGGTGATCACACGCTGGCCGATGAAACCAGAGCCGCCAATCAATAAGACGCGCACTGGTATGTCTCCTTCCCATTTGAGGTACCGCAGTGTAGTGGAAAGGACGACTCTCTTCTTCTCACCTCCTATTGTAGTAGCGGCGTGCAGGCAGGGCAATTGGGGCCAACCGCGCCGCAGGCACAAGCGTCCGGCTACCGGTAGTGTGTCTCCTGGAACCCCCACCCGACCTCCCCCTTGCAAGGGGCAGGTGACCGGTCCGCAGGGTCGGGCGGAGGGGGTTCACCCTCAGGCGAGGGTTCGCCGCCCGCGACTTCAACCGCGGCGCGGCGGGAGGCCCGGCACCGGCATCGCCCCGGCGGGGCTGGCCGTTTCG
>CAZDLX010000088.1:0-14497 GCA_964506005.1 uncultured Anaerolineae bacterium
GTGATGTTCCTCGACGTGAGCACGTCCATGCGGCCCGTCGCCGAGTTCTTTCTGCGGCTGCTCTACCAGCTTCAGGACCAGGTGCAGAAGTCGCACAGCTTCGCCTACATCGACCACCTGGAAGATGTCACGGCGGAGCTCAAGACGCTGACGATGGACGAGGCGGTGCAGGTCATCCTGAGCAAGCTGCCGCCCGGCTACTACAGCACCGACTTCGGCGGCAGCCTGCGCCAGTTCACCGCCGATCATCTCGGCAGCGTGGACCAGCGCACCACCGTTATCGTGCTCGGCGACGCCCGCAACAACTACCGCGACCCCGCGCTGGACGCCTTCAAGGAGCTCCAGCAGCGGTCGAGGCGCGTGCTGTGGATGACCCCTGAGTACCCGGCGCAGTGGGGCACCGGCGACAGCGACATGCTGGAGTACGTGCCGCACTGCAGCGAGGTCTACCAGGTGCGCAATCTCAACCAGCTCGCCGACGCAATCGACAGTATGCTGGCCTCTTAGCCGGGCCGCCATTCGCCTGCGGGGCAGGAGCGTCGTTCCCGCCCCGCGCGCGTTTTCCGTGAAACCCCTCTGAGCCTGCCCCCGTAGATCGTCATTAGCCACATACCATATCTACCAGAGGAACTGCTGATGCTCCTGCCGATTCTGGGCCTGCTTGTCATGCACGTGCTGATGCCGGGCTACCTGATCTACTCGCTGCTCGCCAGCGCCAAGCGAGACCGGCTCACCTGGCTGCTCGAAGTGCTGATCGGCGCCGCCCTGGTGCTGTTCGTCACGCTGGTGGGCCGCTGGGACTGGGTCAGCCGCTATCTGCGCTTTGTCCCGATTGCGCTGTATGCCGGAGCTGCCGTGCTGTCGTACCGCAGGCTGCGAGACAAACCGTTCACCGCCGAGCGGGACGCCGGGCGCTGGCTGCCACCAGGCATGGCTTCGGCCTTGCCCGGCCTGCTGGTTGTCGCCGTGCTGCTGGGTATTGCCGTCGCAGGGCAGTTCTTTGGCCCGAGACCGGTGAGCCTGGCATTCCCGCTGCTCGACGGCTCGTACTACGTGGCGCAGGGCGGCAGTACCTTTATCGTCAACTACCACCGCAGCCACCCCGAGCAGGCCTTCGCCGCCGACATCACGAAGCTGAACGGGGTGGGGATGCGCGCTGCCGGGCTGCGCCCGCGCGCACTCGACCGCTATGCAATCTTCGGCGATACCGTGTACAGCCCGTGTGACGGCACGGTGCTCGATGCGGTCGATGGCCTGCCCGACCTGACCCCGCCCGAACGCGACACCGAGCACCCGCCCGGCAACCACGTTCGCCTTGACTGTGGGGACGTGACCGTCGTGCTGGCACATCTACAGCAGGGGAGCCTCGCCGTAGAACCGGGAGACGAGGTCACGACCGGGCAGATGCTCGGGCGGATCGGCAACTCGGGCAACACCGACGAGCCGCACCTGCACATTCACGCCTACCGTGGGGGCGGGGAGGATGAGCCCGGTACCGGCGTCCCGATGCGCTTCGACGGCAGGCTGCCCGTGCGGAACACCGTGTATACACGCTGACCTCGCTGCACCCGCCTGTTTACGCGCCCGATCATTTGTGCTAGGATCGGCGGTATGATGTATGACTTCAACCGTCAGCTCGCCGACGGCGAGGTGGGTGAGGCGTTCCTCGACGATTTCTTCCGCAGCCGGGGGCACACCATCCGCCTTGCCACGCGCGAGGAGCAGCGCCAGGGCGTGGACCGCTTCATCACCGCGCCGGATGGCCGCGAGATGAAGGTCGAGTACAAGACCGACCACCTCGCCGCCCGCACGGGCAACGCGTTCGTCGAGACCGTCTCGGTGGACACCGCCGGCAAGCCCGGCTGGGCGCTCACCACGCAGGCGGACTACGTCGTCTACTACGTGCCACCGCTGTTCATCGTCGTGCTGCCGATCATGTCGCTGCGCTGGGCGCTGCCGGGCTGGATGCGCGAGTACCCTTCCCGCAGGGCGGCCAACGACGGCTACCAGACCCACGGCCTGCTCGTTCCCCTCGACGTGCTGCGCGAGTATGCCGTGCAGATCTTCCACCTCAACGGCGATAGCTGACCCACGAATGTCACGAAGGAAGACCTGCATTTATGAGTCCACAGATGTCACAGATGGCACAGAATAGAGAAGAAACAATCGGTGAAATCTGTGTCATCTGTGGATGAGTCTTCCATTTGTGTTCTTCGTGTCATTCGTGGATTCAATTCCAAAATTGGGGGTTGACTCGCAGAAAAGACCTGTGATACACTGAGCCACGGTGTGAATAACACGCCGACTTTATCCGGGTGAACTCTGAAGGAGGCAAGCAGATGCCACAAACAGCCTTCGCTTACTGCGATGTTCTTGCTGTTTCGGCGAGCGCCGCCGGCGGCGTAGATATCGCTATGCCTTCTCGGAGTGCGCCTACCGATCGTTAGGATAAAGTTCCCCGACGGAACTCCTCGGTCACGGGTGTGCTCAAGGCCCCCGTGACCGTTTTGATTCTGCCCTAAACTGCGAGCCGAAACAGGCGGTCACCACCCGGCAAGATGGGTGAGGGCGCGCTCCGGGATGCTGGCTGACGAAGCTGGCGCGGGGCGCGTTTGTGTTTGGAGGTGCTGGTATGGACGAGCAGTGGCTGATGATGGATCGGAGTGCAGAACGGCAAGGGGAGAACGTCATGAAGAGGCAGCAGAAGCAAGTGATGCGCAAGAGCGAGCTGAACCGCGAGCAGATGGCCGTGTACGTGGCGGCACGCTACGCTGCTGCTCTGGTCGAGGTTGCGCTGATGAACGCTGTCCAGTACGCCGACGACATGGGTGGCCTGCGTGCGGGTGATGTTCGCATAGAAGGCAAGGCGTACGACGTACAGCGGGAGCTGATGGCCTGAGGCCGGGCGAAAACCCGGCCTCCCACCGATTCAATGAATTCGGGGATGGCAGCCGAGACGCAGCAGATAGCGAGCGTCCGGCGCCACTCCACAAGCCAGGGACGAGGAGCAGGAAGTGACTTCACCGGAACTATGCATCGAGGGCTACGTGGTGCGCCCGCCGAGTCTGGACGACGCGGAGATCGTCTCCGATCTATTCAACGCTGCCTCGCTCGCCGAGGCGGGTGAGAAGGAGATGGCCCCCGCCGACATGCGGCAGGACTGGCAGACGCCGGGCTTCAACCTGTCTGAAGTGGCCCGCATTGTGCTGACGCCGGAGGGGCAGGCTGTCGGGTACGCCGAGCTGTGGGACGTGCCCGCGCCGCACGTGCGGCGCTTCGCGTTTGGGCGAGTGCATCCAGAGCACACCGGGCTCGGCATCGGCACGGCGATCAATCAGTGGATCGAGGGGCTGGCCCGTACCCGGCTGCACACCGCACCGGACGGGGCACAGGTCGCGCTGGGCGCGTCCGTCCTCGTGCAGAACGAAGCCGGGCAGGCGCTGTTCCGCAGCCTGGGCTTCAGGCCGGTGCGCCACTTCTGGCGCATGGTCATCGAGCTCGACGGCGAGCCTGAGACGCCGGAGTGGCCGGAAGGCTATCGCGTCCGCACGATGCAGGCCGGCGAGGAGCGCGCCTTCTTCGCGCTGCTCGACGATGCGTTCAAGGATCACTGGGGGCACGTCGACCAGCCCTTCGAGCAGGCCTTCGAGCGCTGGCTGCACTTCATCCGCGGCAACGAGCGCTGCGACCCCGAGCTGTTTTTCGTCGTGGAGGATGGCGCGGGCGAGCGTGCCGCGGCAGCCTACTGCCTGACCGACCTGCCGGAAGACCCGGCGATGGGCTGGGTGAGCATGCTCGGCGTGGGGCGCGACTACCGCCGGAACGGCATCGGCCTGGCGCTGCTGCAGCACACCTTCGGGGCGTTCTACCGGCGGGGGCAGGCGCGGGTTGGCCTGGGTGTCGATGCGGAGAGCCTCACCGGCGCGACCCGGCTGTACGAGCGCGCCGGGATGCACGTCGCACAGGAGCGCGTGACGTTTGAGAAGATTCTGCGCGAGGGCGTGGACCTCAGCACGAGAGCCGTGGACTGAGGTTGTCCGCAGACAGGAGATAATCCGGGAATGGTACGCGAGCACACGTCTGATAGCATGACTGGCCGTACTCCGGCGGCTGTGCCGGGCATGACCGTCCGGCATTTCCGCGGGGAAGAGGATTACCCGGCCATCGCGGCGATCATGCGTGCCTGCAGCGAGGCGGACCGTCTCGAACAGGCCGTCAGTGCCGGCTCGATACGGGGCACATTCGAACACCTCGTCAACTGTGACCCGGCGCGCGATGCCGTCTTTGTCGAAGTGAACGGCGAGCCCGTTGCCTACGGGCGGGTGTTCTGGTACCCGCCGGTGACGGGTGAAGTCGTGTACGTCGTCCGCGGCTGCGTGCTGCCTGAGTGGCGGCGCAAGGGCATCGGTACGGCGCTGCTCGGCTGGCAGGAGGCCCGCCTGCGCGAGATCGCCGCGACTCACCTGCCGGGTGGCGCGCGCGAGTTTGGCGCGGAGGCCTACGAACACCAGCAGGACAAACGCGCCCTGCTGGAGCACGCGGGCTATCAGGTCGTCACCATGATCGCCGAGATGGTGCGCCCGGATCTGGAGAACATCCCCGACGCGCCGCTGCCCGCCGGCTTCGAGGTGCGGCCCGTCCGCGGGGCGGATTTCCGCGCCATCTACGATGCCGAGCAGGAGGCGTTTCGCGGGCACTTCGGCTGGATGGACCGCACCGGCAGCCCTGACTTCGACGGTTGGTATGTAGACCATCCGGACTTCGACCCCTCACTGTGGCGCGTCGCGTGGTACGGCGGGGAGGTCGCCGGGATGGTGCGGAGCTTCATCCTGACTGACGAGAATAAGACGTTTAACCGTAAGCGCGGCTATGCCGAGAACATCTCCGTGCGCGCGCCGTATCGCCGCCGTGGCCTTGCCCGCGCGCTGCTGGTGCAGAGTCTGCACGCACTGCGCGAGCGCGGCATGCAGGAGGCGGCTCTGTCGGTACACATGGAGAACGCCAACCATGCGCTCGATCTCTATGAGCGGACTGGCTTTCGCGTGGCGAGGCGCATGCTCGCCTACCGCAAGCCTCTCGACTGATGCCGTGAGCACTAGCGCCTTTAGCGGATATCCGACATGAGGAACCCGACAATGGAACTGACGACTGACCTGATCGCTGTTGACTCGATCCCGGATGTGCCGGGCCTGGTATTCCGGCACTTCCGTGGCGAAGCCGATTACCCGCATATGGTCGCCGTTATCAGCCGGTGTAAGGACGTGGACGGTATCGAACGGGTTGACACCGCCGAAGACGTGGCCCGCAGCTATACGCACCTGTCCAACTGCGACCCCTACCGGGACATGATCTTCGCGCAGGTGGGCGACGACGTGATCGGCTATGGCCGCGTTACGTGGTGGCAGGAGTCGAACGGCGAGCGGCCTTACATCTACCTGACCTTCGGCTGGCTGCTGCCCGAGTGGCGGCGCAGGGGCATCGGCACGGCCATGCTGCGCTGGCAGGAAGCGCGCCTGCGCGAGATTGCCGCCGGGCACGACCCGGACGTGCCGCGCTACTTCCAGCAGTGGGTAGCCGACACCGAGACGGCGACCGCTGCGCTCGTCGAGCGAGAGGGCTACACGCCCCTTAGCTACGATGCGCACATGGTCTGCCCCGATCTGGAAAACATTCCTGACCTGCCGCTGCCGCCGGGCGTCGAAATCCGCCCGGTTGAACCCGCGCACTACCGCGCTATCTGGGAGGCGGACGTCGAGGCCTTCCGCGATCACTTCGGCTTCTCCGAAGAGATGGCGAACTACGAGGAGTTCCTCGACTTCCCCGGCTACGTCGATCCGTCGCTGTGGCGCGTTGCCTGGGCAGGCGGCGAAGTCGCCGGGCAGGTCCGGAGCTTCATCAACCACCGTGAGAACGAGACGTACGGGCGCAAGCGCGGCTACACTGAGGAGATCTCGGTGCGCCGCCCGTACCGGCGGCAGGGCATCGCCTCCGCGCTGATCGCGGAGAGCCTGCAGGCGCTTAAGGCGCGCGGTATGGAAGAGGCGGCGCTGAGCGTCCACACTGAGAACCCGACCGGGGCCTTCCAGCTCTACGAGAAGATGGGCTTCCGCGTCGTCAAGATGTTCACGATCTACCGTAAGCCGATGGAAGGCCGAGCGGTTTCCAAAGAGGACGAGAATAATGGAACGCACGACTGACGAGATTCGTGTTGAAACCATGCCCGACGTGCCGGGGCTGGTGTTCCGGCGCTTCCGCGGCGAAAGCGACTACCCGCACATGGTGGCGATCATCGCGGGCAGCAAAGATGCCGACCAGATCGAGCGCGTCGATACCGTCGAGGAGGTGGCTCGCAGCTACTCGCATCTGACGAACTGCGACCCCTACCAGGACATGATCTTCGCTCAGGTGGGCGAGGACGTGATCGGCTACGGGCGCGTGTTCTGGTGGCAGGAGACAGACGGCGAGCAGCCCTACATCTACATGCACCTGGGCTGGGTGCTGCCGGAGTGGCGCGGCAGAGGCATCGGCGGTGCGATGATGCGCTGGCAGGAGGCCCGCCTGCGCGAGATCGCCGCCGGGCACCCGGCAGGCTTCCCCCGCTTCTTCCAGGCCTGGGCCGCGGACACTGAGAAGTCGAAGGCCACGATGTTCGAGCGGGCGGACTACGTGCCCGTTACGTACGAGGCCAATATGGTCCGGCCCGATCTTGAGAACATCCCCGATCTGCCGCTGCCGGAGGGCGTCGAAGTGCGGCCCGTGACGCCCGAGCACTACCGGGCGATCTGGGAGCACGACAAGGAGGCCTTCCGCGACCACTGGGGCTACTCCGAGGAGGAGTTCTCCTACGAGGAGTTCCTCGACTTCCCGCCCTACCAGGACCCGTCCTTGTGGCGCGTGGCCTGGCACGGCGACAAGGTCGTGGGGCAGGTGCTGAGCTTCATCATCCCACAGGAGAACGAGGCGTACGGGCGCAAGCGCGGCTACACCGAGGCGATCTCGGTGCGGCGCGAGTACCGGCGGCAGGGCATCGCCTCCGCGTTGATCGCGCTCAGCCTGCAGGCCGTCAAGGACGCGGGCATGGAGGAAGCGGCGCTCGGCGTGCACACCGAGAACCCGAACGGGGCTTTCCAGCTCTACGAGAAGATGGGCTACCGGGTGGTGAAGCTGTTCACCACGTACCGCAAGCCGCTGGAAGCGTAGACCTGACTCCACCCTCGCGGCGGCTATGCCCCCTCTCCGTGCCACGGAGAGGGGGCCAGGGGGTGAGGTCCCGCCTGAGAATGGAATTCTCAGGCTACGGAAGATGCGTCGCCTGAAGGCGACCGCTGGCTGGCGCGTCAGCAAACAGGCCGGCTTTAGCCGGCGCATCACAGGTAGCCTGATGCTTCAGCATCAGGCGTGGCTCACCCCCCGGCGGTGTAGCGCTTCGGGTAGCCGGTGATGTCGCGCAGGTCTTCGTACAGCGGCTTGAGCCGCCCGTACAGCCGCTTGTAGACGCGCCGGTAGAGCTGGTCGTAGATCTCGTGCGTTGCAGGGTCGGGCTCGAATGTCTCGCCGGGGCGGGTCATCTCCCGCACCGCCGCGGTGAAATCCGCGTGCAGGCCGAGCCCGACCGCCACGTCAATCGCCGCGCCGACGCCTGACGCCTCGTAGGTGTGCGGGCGCGAGGCAGGCAGCCCGAACACGTCCGCCGCGATCTGCATGGCGGGGTCGCTCTGCGAGCCGCCGCCCGCCACCCGCAGCTCGGTGATTGGCACGCCGCTCCGCTTTTCGGTGCGCTCCTTGCCCTCGCGCAGCGCGTAGGCCAGCCCTTCGAGGATGGCGCGGTACAGGTGGCCGCGCGTATGCACGTCCCCCCAGCCGATGATCGCGCCTTTGGCCTCGGGGCCGGGCACGCGCAGCCCCGGCGACCAGTACGGCTGGAGCGTCAGCCCCATCGAGCCGGGCGGCACTTCCTCCACCAGCCGGTCGAACAAATCCTCCGCCGGGACGCCGCGCTCTGTGGCGAGCTGGCTCTCGCGCAGCCCGAACTCCCGCTTGAACCAGCTGATCATCCAGAAGCCCCGGTAGACCTGCACTTCGAGGCTGTAGCAGTCCGGCACGGCGGAGGGGTAGGGCGGGATCAGCGGCACGACTTCGACGTAGCGCCGGTGCGTCGTGTTGATCGTCGCCGTCGTGCCGAAGCTCAGGCAGCCGACGTGCGGCTCCAGCCCGCCGGAGCCGAGCACCTCGCAGGCCTTGTCTGCCGCCGTAGCGATGAGCGGCAGCCCGGCGGGGATTCCCGTCGCCGCGCTGGCCTCCGGCGTGATCTCGCCGAGCGGCCCGGCGGGCGGCACCAGCTCGATCAGCTTGTCGGGCTCCATGCGGAGCGCCTGCCACTTCCAGTCGTTCGGCGCGGCCCACGTCTTGCTCTTGTAGTCGAAGGGCAGGTAGGCCACCTGCGCGCCGACCGAGTCCACGAACCGGCCCACCAGCCGGTGCGTCAGGAAGCCCGAGAGCAGCACGACCTTATGCGTCCGTGCCCAGATCTCCGGCTGGTGGTGCATGACCCAGTTAATCTCCGCCTCGCCCTGCACGTAGGCGACGGTCTCGCGCTGCCCGGCCAGCCGGAACAACAGCCCCCACCACCCGCCGACGGGCTTGAGACCCTCCGTGCGCCGCTGGTCGAGCCAGACGATGGCCGGGCGCAGCGGCTCACCGTCCCGGTCCACGCAGATGACCGTCGAGCGCTGGGTGGTCAGCCCGACTCCGGCGATGGATTCGCGCGGAATGTCCGTCTGCTCCCAGAGCTGCTGGCAGGCCTCGCACAGCCAGCCCCAGAAGCGGTTGGCGTCCTGCTCCGCCCAGCCGGGCTCGCGGGAGAAATAGGGCTCGATGAAGACCTGCGACTTGGCGCGGACCTCGCCGCGCGGGTCGATGAGCAGCGCGCGGACGCTCTGCGTGCCGAAGTCGATGACGAGGATGTGCTGTTCTGCGGGCATGGCGGTTCTCGCGGTGTGGATAGCAGGGTCTGCGGGCACTGTAACGCCGATCCCGCCGCCATGCAAGCGGGAAGTGACCCTACAGAGGAATGATTCATCCACGAATGACACGAATAGCACGAATGGAACGGATAAAGCATCCCTTCGTGTCACTCCTGCCAGACGTGGACGATTATCCCCCCCTCCCTGCTAGCGGGGAGGGGGCCGGGGGTGGGGTCGAAGCGTGCCTGTCACCCTCCTGTGCGCCGTACGTCAGCTACGAGCTTGGCACAGCCGGCAGGTGAGGTCAGGTTGCGGAAGCTCAACCGCCGGGCTGGCTTTGCGTGTGTACGGTCTTGACCACCGAGGGCGTCTCGACGTTCCAGCTCCACGAGACGTGCGGGGTGATGCGGAGGTAGCTGCCTGGCCCGAGGTGGCCGGCGCGCTCCACCGGCTCAGCCGTGCCGTACACGCGGATGCCGCGCACGGTCCAGGGATTCGTCGATGCCAGCTCGTCGATAACCAGCGCGACCTTGGTCTGCCCGGCCTGCACGTTCCGGTACTTGCGAGTCTTCGCGACGTTCCTCCCGCCGATGTAAAACGCCTCGCCGTCGAATTCAAAGCCAACGGGTACGACGTCGGGCTGGCCGCGCTCGTCAACTGTCGCAATGCGGGCCAGAAACTGTGACCTCAGGAACTCAACTTCGTTCTCGGTAAACATTCCGGTAAACTCCTCGGCTCTGGGCGTGTGGAGCGAAGCGCTGCCTCGCTCCACACGGTTCTGCTTCCTGGATGGTACCTTCTCCGCCCCGGTTGTCAGGCTTCACTCGCCCACGACGTAAGCCCGTAGGTGATCACGACGGCTGTGATGACGTGCAGCGCCGCCAGCACCAGCCGGTTGGTGAGTCCGACGGGCTGCGTCAGCGGTGCGGTCAGCGAGAGCAGCAGCACGACCACCGCGATGATGCGGAAGATCGCCGCCGGGCGTGCCGTGAAGCGGACCAGCGCGGCCATCAGGAGCGCCGCGACGATGGCAGGGACCACCGTTGCTATGGCGACGTTGAACGCTGTCAGCGGCGCGGGCTCGGTACCGGGGCCGCCCGCGGCCGCCTCCGGCGTAAACCCAAACACCACAGGTACGAGAAAGAACACCGCCAGATTGATCACCAGAGCCACAACCGCGCTGATAACAGCCGCCCGCGCCAACCGCCCCCACGAAACCGGTGCGTGGCTGAGAGCCTCCTCACGATTCGTTTCCGTGCTCATCTGTTCCCCCTTTCAGCCAGCCGGTCAGCGACATTTTAGTTTGCCGGCTAACTAAATCGAAAAAAGAAGGCAACACTACCAGTGCTGCTTGCGAACTTTAGCTTAAGTATCGGTGAAAAACCGCGCCGGCTCAATACCACCTTCGACCAGGTAGGGCCTGCACTTTAGGGTAGGTCCCGATCTTTCTCCGCGCGGCTGGCGGGCCGGCTTGCGCCGAGGCTGGCGCTCATCCGGCCAAGAGCCCGGCGCAGCAGCGCCTCTTCGGCGTCTGTCAGGCCCTGTACCGTCAGCGCTTCGAGTTCATCCCACACCCTCTGTACGGGCTCTCGCAGCGCGCGACCCTGCGGCGTCAGGAAGACGCGGGAGATGCGGGCGTCTTCGCCGTCCTGCCGCCTCTCCAGCAGACCGGCCTGCTCCAGCCGCCGCAGCGACTTCGTGATGGTCGGCGCTTCGACGCACAGGGTATCGGCCAGCTGGGACTGGGTCAGTCCCTCCTCTTGCCACAGCAAAAACAGGATCATCTCCTGCCCCGGGTGAAGCCCAAGGCGGCTGAGAGCCGTCTCGGCCCGGTTTCGATGCGCCCGGTAGACCTGCAAGATCTGGTATCCGATATAGTCGTACAGTGGATGCTGCATCACCCTGTGCCCCCTTCGCGGCTCACCACATGATAACGTGGAAGGCAGGCCCAGGGCGACAGGCGGCTAGCGAGTTGTCCCGAGTACCATCGCCTTCTGCATCGTCTCGAACACCGGCCCGAGCGGAAACTGGTCGGCGTGTGTCTTGCTCAGGCCGGCCACCACGCCCGGCCCCTCGGCGATGATAGTGCGCACCTGCACCCCCATCACGTCGTGTGTGAAGCCCAGCGCCGGCTGCCCGCCGAGCGTCGTCTCCTCGACGTCCTGCACGCCGAAGAAGTAGATCTCGTCTTCCGCGCCGGTGTCACTGCCGAAGGGTGCGGCGGTGCTGTGGGTATCCAGCCAACCACGGAGCGCCTGCCCCGCGGGGCGGGGCCAGACCGTCACGCTGATCTCAGGCTGGCCCGGCGGCTGTGTCTCGCCACTATCCCACTGCGGCCAGATAGCAACACTGGCCGAGAACGGCACGGTGTCGTCCACCGGCCGCTCTACGACGGTCCAGCCGGGCGGCACCGGGACCGTGACGCCGGTATCGAGCAGCTCGTAGCTATCCCAGTCGGCAACGTCGGCGGGCAGGCCATCCGTTGGTGGGGTGATGCGGGTTTCGGTGTTGGTGCGGAATGACGCGAGGATCGCCTCAGCCTGTGCCTGTGCGGCCTCGCCGACCTCAACCTGATCGTAAGCATCGCGCCCGGCGTATGGCGTGACGTCGTCCAGTCGGGCCACGATCTGCAAGCCGTCGATAACCGGCGTCTCGAACGTTCCTCGCGGCCCGCCGTAGGTCACGACCTTCACCTCATTTTCGTACATCAACAGGGACTTGGTGAACGAAGCGCTCAGGAATGGCACTTCTCCAACATCCTCGAAATCCCCGGCGGGCATACTCGTCCACACCTCGCCCCAGCCTTCGCCCGGTCGCCAGTAGCCGATGACCAACTGAAGCTGCTCTATCTCGTTCCGCAGTTTGACAGCGCCCCGCAGTTCCTCAAGAGTCCAGCCAGCCGGAACATCAAAACTGAAGCCGTACTCGACGTTGGTGTAGGTCTCCGGCTCGCCTGCGGGCGCTGACTCAGTCACCTTGGCGGTTGCCTCGGCGACGAGTTGCTCCGCCGCGCCGAGCGTGCCAACATCCCACAGCAGCACCCGCCCATCCGACGAGTTGACCGCCAGCAGCGCGCCGTCAGGGCTGAAGACCGGGTAGCGCAGCCAGTCGGAGCCGAGCGGGCCGGTCAGCTCCCAGAATAGCTCGCCGGTAAGCGTATTCCAGGCAGCGAGCCGGTTCGGCTGGTAGCCAACGACCAGCAGCGAGCGATCCGGGCTGAAGGCCAGGCTGTCAAAGTTCGGGCCGGCAGCGGGCAGCGAGAACAGCGTCTCGCCGGTCGCCACGTCCACGAGCAGCGTTGCCGGGTCCGCGTCGTTCAGCAGCGCGCTGATCGCCAGCGTCGTTCCGTCGGGGCTGAGGGCAATCTGCATCACGAAGCCGTCGACCGGCACCGTGGCTCGCAGCTCGCCGGTCGCCACGTCCCACAGCTTGACCGGGCCCGCCTCGCCGCCGGTCCACGTTACCAGGCTCACCCCGGAGCGCGTCGCCAGCGTCGCGCCGTCCGGGCTGAAGGCGATATCTGGCGCGGCGTCGTCCAGCGTCCGCTCGACCTCCCAGGTCGCCGTGCTCCAGATGATGGTCTTGCCAGCCGGCTCAGGGCTCTGGCCGCTGTCGACCGCCCCTGCGAGCCGCGCGCCGTCGGGGCTGAAGGCGACGTCGTGCAGGCCGCGCGCGCCCTCCAGCGAGGCGACGAGCTCGCCGGTCGCGACGTCCCACACGTCGATGCCCGGCGTATGAGGCCGCGCGGCGGCCAGCAGTGCGCCATCGGGGCTGAAGGTGACGTCGCTGATCTCATGGGTGAGCGCCTGGCCCTGCTCGCCGGCGCGCTCGACCTCGCCCTGGAACGTGTGCAGGCGCTCGCCGGTGGCCAGGTCCCAGATGATGGCCGTTCCGTTCTTGTGCGCGGTCGCCAGCAGGCTGCCGTCCGGGCTGAAGGCGCTGTGCTCGGGCGGGTAGGTGGTGTCCGTCTCCAGCCAGCCGGGCTTTCCATCGTGCGGCAGGGTCAGCGCCGCGCTGATGCGCCCTGAAGGCGGCACGGTCGCCCCGGTAGTGGGCTCGCCCACCCCTGCGACGTCGTCCCCGCCGGTCAGCCTGGGGATGATCACCATCGCGCCGATCAATGCGACGATCAGCGCCGCGGCCAGTCCGATAGCCGTGAGTCTGCTCATGAGTCCCTGGCTCCTTGCGTGTGCGGGCGGCGTCACCGGAACTGCTGCCCCCTTAGAGTTGTCACCGGCCCGCGCGGGGCCGTAGCTCAGTTCCATGTCGATGGCGGGCGCGCGGCGGCGCGCCGGGGCCGGGTGCGCGACGTGGCGCACGGCGCTGGCCAGCCGTAGCAGCGCCGCGTCCTCGTCCTCTGCCGAGGCCAGCACGCGGTCGAGCGGCACGCCCGCGTCGAGCGCTTCGAGGTGTTCCTGCAGCCGGTCGTCTCGTTCAGTCATTGCTCACACCCCACTCTGCCAGGACGTCCCTGAGCGCTTCGAGCCCGCGCCGCTGCAGGCCCTTCACGGCGTTCTCGCTCCTGCCGACCGCCGCCGCGACCTCCGCGATGGGCATCTCCATGACGATGCGCAGAATGACGACCTCCGCCTGGGCCTCGGTCAGCTCCTGCAGCGCGCGGCGCAGCAGGTCGGAGTCCAGGCTGCGCGCCGCCGCCGCTTCCGGGCTCTGCGCCCGGCTTGGCAGGCTGCTGCTGAGGGCGACGTGCTGCCGGCGGCTTGCCCGGCGGAAGTGGTCGGTGGCGAGGTTCCGGGCGATCTGGAACAGCCACGCCTGGAAGGTACCCTGCTGCTGCCGGTACCGGGGCAGGGCGCGCATCATGCGGATGAACACGTCTTCTGTGAGGTCTTCGGCGGTTTGCGCGTCGCCGACCCGGTAGTACAGGTAGCGGAATATGCGCTCGCGGTAGCACTCGTAGAGCCTGCCCGCAGCCGCCCGCTCGCCGGCCCTGGCACGGGCAACAGTTGCGTCTTCCATCAGATGATTTTCACTTCGCTAGCGATGGGTAGAGCGCTCTCTACCCTGTATAACGCAGTGGAGGGGGCAGAAGATCCGTTTGGGGTGACGGATTCACTCCCTGACCACCCGGTAGACGTAGATGCCAGCCCCCGGACCGGATACGATAACGTACTCCCCCCACGTTGTTACAGCGGGATTGTAATTGAGCAGCGCCGGTGATTGGACGAGCCCTACCGGGCGCGGGGTCGCCGGGTCGCTGATATCGACGATCAGCAGTCGTGCGTTTTCGTAATCGTAGTTGTTAGGTCGGGCGACCACAAACGCCAGATCGCCGCTCAGCGCGACGTGATACGCTCCCTGGAACTCGACACGCCCCACCACTTCGGGATTAGTCGGGTCGGCGGCGGAGACGAGCACCAGCCCGTCGAGGATGGACGCCGCCGCGACGAGGTCGCCGTCCGCCGCGATGGACCGGATGCCGGGTACCGACAACGAACCGACCTCTTCTAGCGAGGCAGCATCGAGCACATGCAACTGCGCGTCGTCATTATAAAACAGATATCCGGCACCGAGAG
>CAZDLX010000089.1:0-12922 GCA_964506005.1 uncultured Anaerolineae bacterium
CCGAGCACGGGCACCCCGGCCCGGTCATCGGCGTGGCGCTCGACGGCACCGGCTACGGCCCTGACGGCGCGATCTGGGGCGGCGAGGTGCTGGTCGCGGATGTGCGGGGTTACGAGCGGGCCGCCCACCTCGAATACCTGCCCCTGCCCGGCGGCGAGGCAGCCATCCGCCGCCCGTACCGCATCGCGTGGGGCTACCTGCTCGCCACGCAGGGCGAGATACCCGACCTGCCGGCGCTGGTGGCCTTCCCGGAGGCGGAGCGGCGCATCGTGGCGCAGCAGGTCGAGCGCGGCGTCAACAGCCCCGCGACGTCGAGCTGTGGGCGGCTGTTCGACGCCATCTCGGCGATGGTAGGAGTCTGCCCGGTGACGACGTTCGAGGCGCAGGCGGCGATCGCGCTGGAGCTTGCGGCCCGCGGTGTCGATCCCGGCGCGGTACAGGCGTATCCGTTCAGTATCGACGAGGACGGTACGATCCGGCTGAGGGCGCTGCTGGGGGCCATCGCCGGGGATGTTCAGGCGGGCCGCCCAACCGGCGAGATTGCGGCGGCGTTCCACGTAACGGTTGCGCGGATGGTGGTCGAGGCAGCCGAGCGCGTGCGGGTGCACACCGGGCTCGGCACGGCGGCGCTCTCCGGCGGAGTGTTCCAGAACCGGCTGATGCTGCGGCTGGCGCGCGAGGCGCTGCGCGACGCGGGCTTCGAGGTGCTCACGCACCATCAGGTGCCCGCCAACGACGGCGGTCTGAGCCTCGGGCAGGCCGTGATCGGGCTGCACAGCCTGTTATGATCCCCAGCGTCTTCCCTTTTCCTAACCCCGACCTATACGACAGGAGCAGTTGTGGCTGAAGCAACGATCAAGTGGCTGGAGGAGAGGCGCTTCGTCGGCATCGACAGCACGGAGCATGGCATTGTCATCGCCACCCCGCAGGAGGGCGGGCGCATCGGGGTCAAACCGTCCGACCTGCTGCTGATGTCGCTCGGAAGCTGCATCTCCCACGACGTGGTTGGTATCCTGCAGAAAAAGCGTCAGCACATGACGGGGCTCGAAGTGCGGGTCACGGGCGAGCAGGAAGCCGATCCACCCTGGACGTTCACCCGGTTCCATGTCCACTTCGTCGTCAGCGGACGGGATCTCAACGAGAAGGCGGTGTGCGACGCCATCGAGCTGGCGGATCGCAAATACTGCTCGATCTCCGCTACGCTGAAGCAGGGCGCAGCCGTTACCCACAGCTATGAGATCGTCGAGGCGGGGTAGTAAGCTCAATACTGGACAAGGCAAATTGGCTGCTGGTCGACCACCGCCTGAGAATGGAATTCTCAGGCTACAACAGATGCGTCGCCTGAAGGCGACCTGCCAATTGGCCGCACAGCCCTCCCGGCCGGCTTCAGCCGACGCATCACAGGTAGCCTGATGCTTCAGCATCAGGCGAAGACTGCGGCGTGCAGACTACTCCTCTGAGCCGCTCCGCCCGCGGCCATCTGGCAGCCCGCGCAGGACGCGGCCGCTTGCGCCAGAGCTGCGGGGCGTGCTGTCCCGCGGGGCGCGCTTCAGCGAGACCGGGACGAACTGCCCCTCCGGCGCGCGCTCGTGCTGCTGCTCGTGGACGCGGTGCAGAGTCTGGTTGCGCTCGGCGATCTGGTGCTGCACGTGGTCGATATCCTGCTCCAGTTGGGCGCGGCGGCTTACCAACCGGCGCAGGTCCCCTTCCTGGCGCTCGATCTGTTCGCGGGTCTGGGCGATCTCCTCGAGCGTCGAGCCGTAGCTGCGGCGCAGCACCTCCAGCTCGTTGAGCTTATCCTCCACCTGCTGCGAGAGGCGCGTGATGCGCTCGGTGTAGTTCTGGTGCATGCGCTCCAGCATCTCCAGCTCCTCGCCGCCCGCGTCGATGTCCTCAAGCATCTGCTCCTGCCGGGACTGCCGGGCCTGTCGAAGCTGGTCCACCGTGCGGCGGTCCTCTTCAATCTCGGTGCGGCGGATGGTGATCTCCTCGATGAGCTGGTCGTGCTCGCTGCCCAGGTCTTCGAGCTGCTGCCGCGCGCGCGAAATGGCCACGTTCAGCGCGACCGTCTGGCGCTCGACGGCGTCCATCTCTGCGCGGGCGTCGGGGCTGAGGGCTTTTCTGCCGCCGACACGCACACGCGCAACCGGGGCAGAGGCGGTTGGCGGCGCAGCGCGGCGCTGGCGCGCGAGCTGCAGAGTCCAGCCAAGCGCTACCCCGAGCGCAAGCGCCGGAATCATGAGCAAGTAGGGCCATACGGTGAGCAAAGTCATGGGGTTCGCCTGTTCGTGAAAAGCTTATGAACTTTTGGTTAGAAACCTTTACATAGTACTAAAGTTATAGTAAGGTTAGTGCAGGGTTGGGCCAAGAACCCCTTGATAATCATACGTACAGCAGGACGCTCTGGCAAGTGACACGTTATCGAAGCCGGGTCAGCGCACTGGCGTCTTGATGTACGAGAGAAGACCAGATGACCGACCCACTCATTACCTCCTCCCTGACTGAGGCTGGCCTGCGGCTCTTTGAGACGCTGTCAGTGCTTTGTCGTGATTATGCCGAAGCAACCGACAGTGCCATCTATCACCGGCTGGAGCGCGACCTGCGGGCAGCCGCCCGGGCCGACGAGCTCGAAGCCGCACTCGACGCCGCCCAGACGACGTTCAGCAGAGCCGCAGCCGTAAACCGTGAGTGGCTCGACGTGTTCAGCCACCTGCTTGAGACGGCGGCGGACCCCCAGCACATCTTCGCGCAGAACCTGTGGCGCGCCTTTCTATTCGGCTCGCACAACGCAGCCCGCTCGCTGTGGGACCAGTACGCGGAAATCCACAGCGCCAACGGCACCGCACCCATGCCATCGTGCTGGGGCGATTGGCTGCTGCCCATGCAGTCGTTCGCCTCGGTTATGCAGGACTTTCTGCTGGACCACAACCCGGTCTTCGGCGACCTGCTGGTTTCTGACGACCTGTTCCATCTGATCGAGGCGCATGCCGGCGCCGGCCCGGAGCCCGAACCGCCCTCGGCTCATTACGCCGTGATGGGTGAAGCCCCGTTCGATGAGACGACGCTGCGAGCGTACCTGGAGCTGCTCACGCAGACCATCGGGCACGCGGGCCCCCGCTACGCGCAGCGCGGCGCACAGGTGGCTATTCCGCTGGACGACATATTCGTGCCGGTGCGGCTCGTGCCGCTCGCCGATTACAACCGGCCTGCCGACACCATCCGCCACCAGACGGCGACCTACAACGACCCGGAGCTCAACGCCTTTCACGCGCCGCTGAGCCACCACCAGCTTGAGTCGTCTCCCGGTGTAGACATCAGCGACATGCTGGCCCGGCACAACCTGATCCTGGTGCTCGGCGGCATCGGCGCGGGCAAGTCCACCCTGCTGCACTACATCGCCCTGCAGTACGCAACGATCCTCGGCGAGGAACCCGGCTGCGAGCCCGCCTTCGAGAAGCTCGCCGACGGCTCAATTCGCTACCGGCTTCCCTGGCCGCTGCCGGTCTTCGTGGATCTGGCGGCCTACGTCGAGGCCCGCCAGCCCGGCGAGTCGCTGCAGGACTTCCTGATCCGCACCGCATCCGAGCACGCCAGAGATGGCGGCGTCGAGCGGATGCTGCTCAGCCTGCTCGCCAGCGGGCAGTGTGTGATCCTGCTGGACGGCATGGATCAGACCGCCACCGACGCGCAGCGCCAGGCGGTCGTCTCCGAAGTCACCACCTGCGCCGGCCTGTGGGCGGACGCCGGCAATCAGGTCGTGGTTACGGGGCGCTTCGAGGGCTACGACGTCAACCCCCTGCCCCCGGATTTCGCCTGCTACCTCCTGCGCCCCTTTACCCGCGACCAGATCAGCGCCTTCCTGCTCAACTGGCGGCGCACGCTGGTGCGCATGCAGCGCCCGCTGAGCAGCGACGAGGACGTGCTGCGGCAGGCCAGCGGCGAGATGTGGGAGCTGCTGCGCCGCATTAATTCCAGCCCGCGCCTGTTCGCGCTGCTCAACACGCCGCTGCTGCTCCGCATGCTGGTCGAGACGTACCGGCCCGGCATGATGCTGCTGCCGCAGAAGGCCGCGCTTTACAAGCTCATCTCCGACGCGCTGATCCACGAGTGGCGGCTGCCGCAGGTCGCTACGCACCGCCCGACTGTGCTCGAGGGCGAAGTCGTGACGCTGCTCGGCGAGCTGGCCTACTGGCTGCACGGCACCCGCCCCACCGGCATGATCACCGAGCACGAACTGGAGCAGATCCTCGCCAATATCTGGGGCGACATGCACCCCGACGCCTCGTCACAGGATGTGGTCGAGGCGGTTGGCGACTTCATCGGCACGCTGCGCCTGCACCCCGGCGTGCTGATGGAGCTCGCGCCGCAGCGCTACGGCTTCGTGTACCAGGGCCTGCAGGAGTATTTCGCCGCCCGGCGGCTGGTCTCCAGCTTCCGGCGCGCCTCAGAGCGCATCCGCTACCACCTGCACGACGCTCGCTGGAACGAAGTCATCGCGCTGGCTATCGGCTTCGTCGCGCTGTCCTCCCCCGACGACGCCTCCGACCTGATGGAGGCGGCTGTGCTGGCGCGCGGCGACCGCGCCGTGCAGTTCGGGCAGGCGTCCAGCCCCTTCGAGTCGCTGTTAAAGCGCGACCTGCTGTTCGCCGTGCGCCTGTTGGGTGACGGCATCGAGGCCCGCCCCGAGGTTACACGGGCGGTCGTCACACAGCTTACGGAGATGTGGCTCTACGGGGAGCGCGACAGCCTGGGCCGCTTCTCGCTGATCTTCGACAGCGCGCGCCGCCACCTCATGAAGCTCGACGGCACGGCGGCTGGCCGGATCGCCTTCCAGATGATCGCCGACCAACTGGAAGCCGCGGACGAGTACGTGCAGGCCTACGCCATCGACGCGCTGACGTTCTGGCCCTCTCTGTACGAGGAGGCGCTGGCGCTTCTCACCGGCCTGGAGGTCGAGAGCCTGCCCTCGCTGGTGCGCCGCGCCCTCGCCCGCGCCCTGAGCTACATCGGCCCGCTGACGCCGGAGGGCTACCGCGTCCTGCTCACCCTCACCGGCGACGCCGACGAACGGGTGCGTGACATGGCGCGCAAGACACTGGAGGCCGCGCCTCCCGTGCCGCTCGACGCCCTCGGGCTGCTGCTGGAGTTCCTGCACAGTGATGACGACCGGCGGCGGCGCGTGGGCCTGCGCCGCATCCGGGAGATCGGGCCGCTGCCCCCGGGCGTTATCACCGAGCTGCTGCACCTGGTGGACGACCCTGACCCCACGATCCAGCGGCTGGCTGTCGAAACGCTGGCCGGAATCCCCAACCTGCCTGACGACGCGCGGGCGACGGTTTATCGTGGCCTCGTCCATGCCGACCCGGCCTTTCGCGCCCGCGCCATCGAGGCCCTGACCGGGCCCGTGATGCTGCCCTCGCCGGTGCTGGACCTGCTCATCCGCTGGACGGACGACCTGGACGGCAATGTGCGCGTCGCGGCGGTCGGTGCGCTGGGCGCCTGCCTCAACGACGACCCCGCCATTCTCGACGCACTGCGCGCCCGCTTCGACGACGCCGCCGACAGCGTCCGAGCCGCTGCCATCGAGCCGCTGGTGCTCAAGGGCAGGGATCACCCGTCCGCGCTGCATATTCTGGGGCACATCGCCGGGGACCCCCGGCCTGAGGTGCGGACGGCGCTCGCGCGGGCGGCGCGGCACATCCCCCGCCCCGACGTCGAGATGCAGACTATCCTCAGCACGCTGCTGAGCGACCGTGAGATGGAGGTCCGCGAGGCGGTGCTGGAGACGATCGGCCAGCTTGAGTACCCGGGCGCGGATGTGCTGGACCACCTCGTCGGGCTGGTGACGATGCCCGAGCATCCGATCAAGGGCAAGGCTGTGGCGGCGCTTGCCAGCCTGCGCGACCTGCCCGAATGGGCGCTGCTCGCGCTGGTGCAGGTGCTCGACAGCTACGGGGAAGTGCTGGGCGAGGAGATCGTGGCCTGTTTGCGCGATCACGCCCCGCTGGGGTTGGAAGTGCTCGCCGAGCTGACCGACCTCGCCACGCCGCCGCCGAGCGGCCCTCGCCGGATGCGAGCCGCTACTGCCGGGATGCGCTCGCTGGCGCTGGAGATCCTCGGCTATTCGCTGGACGACAGCCCGGTGACGCAGCGTATTCTGGCGAATGCGCTGGAGTCCGATAACCGCAGGGTGCGCGTCGCCGCGATGCGCGGCCTGGCGCACGCACGGTCAGTCTCGCCCGACGTGCTGGCCCGGCTGGAGAAAATGCTGCGGAGCGATCAGCTTGAGGTGCGGTGTGCAGCCGGGGTGACACTGGGCTACCTGATCCGCAACCTGCCTTACCTGGCGCTCGAAGGCGACGATCTGCTGGGCGTGGCGCGCGGGCTGGCTCAGACGCTGTCCGAGCTCACGCCTCACGCCGCCTGGGAACGTGAGAGCCAGGCGCAGAATGAGATTCTGCAGGCACTCAACTGGGTGGTGGCGCGCTGCCGGCCCGATCTGCCGCGCCTGTCAGCTCGCTCAGAGGATGCGCCCGGCTACTCGTATCAGTAAGTTGACGACGGGCAGCGCGCGCAGCAGAATGCTCGCCACGCCATCTGCGCCGGAGAACATATCAACCGCGGCTTCGAGCACATCGGCAACGTACTGCAGCCGGCGCATGATCTGGCCTTTGGGCGGCTTCTCCTCTTTCTTGATGAGCTCGGTCGTCTCGACCAGGCTGGAGATGGCTTTCGCAGCCATCGTATCGGGAAGCTCGCCCGCATTCTTGGCCTCGGTGATCAGGTCCGCGAGGCTGCTGACCAGCTCGGCGAATTCCGCAGGGCTGGACGGAGCCGCCGCATCACCGTAGATGTCGCCGATGGCGATCTTGTCGGCCTGGATTGTGCCACTACCGCCAACAACCGCGATAACCGACTGGCCGTTTACGACGTTCTGATCGCCGCCAACATGAGTGGTGGAGCCGCGGTTATCCTGATCGGCATCGGTAATGTTAGTGTTCGGTTTGATGTCCATTTGAATCTCCTTTAGGAATGCCCTCTCATTGTAGGGGCAACTGGATTTGTTGGCAATAGCGAGGTCTGAGCCATGATCGGAAACATCGTCCCGTCGCCGCCAAATTCGCTCGGGCCACGTGGCAGCGCCACTCCCAGCCGGGAGGAGCTGCACCGCGTCATGACCATCATCCAGGGGCTGGAGAGGCTGCTCGTCAGCGGCAAGCTCGACGTCACGCAGCAGCGGCAGGCCAGCCGTTCGCTTGCTGACCTGCGTATGTGGGCACGTGAGATGGACCGCCGGCTGAAAGAGGCGGAACGCACCACAAACATCGGCGGCAACCTGACAGAGGTCCATGCCGATGAGGCAGTCGTGGCCAGCGGTGATGCTCAGATCAAGGTCGGGCACGACCTCCACATTGGCCACAACTACCATTACTACCCGTCCCCGCCTCAGGGCCCGCAGAACGAGATGATCGACAAGACCGAGCGGGCTTACCTTCAGTGGCTGCTGCACCAGCACTCCAGCATCCAGCTCAGCTCGCTGCACCGGCAGCTCGGCATGAGCCAGGACGCGCCGGACATTGGCCTGAGCGACGTGTTCGTACACCTCGACAGCCTGCACACTCAGGACGCACTCGACCGCGACGACAACCCCGACAGCCGCGTCCCCGTGCCCGTACTCGACGTGATCAACCGCCGCGATGCGGTCGTCATTCTCGGCGACCCCGGCTCGGGCAAGACCACGCTGCTCAACTTTCTCACGTACTGCCTCGCGGGAGGGCGTCTCTACCCGCTCGACGGGCGCTATCTGGATGAGCTCAACCTGGAGCAGCAGGGGGGCCGCCCTGCCGTGCGCTGGTCCCGGAAGGATCTGCTGCCGGTGCGTGTCAGCCTGCGTGAGTTCGTCCAGGAGCTGCCGGAGAATGTTCGCACGGGCAAGGCGAAGCTGTTGAAAGACCACATCCTCAACCAACTCAGGGAGCACTCGTTTGACGAGCTGGTGCCGCGCATGACCACCGCCCTGCGCGAGGGCGAGTGCCTCGTCATGCTCGACGGGCTGGACGAGATCGCCGACCCGAAGCAGCGCCACATTGTGCGCGACACCATCCACGACTTCGTGTCCAGCCACACGGGCAACAAGTACATCGTGACCTGCCGCACGCTGTCCTACACCGACCCGGACTGGCAGCTCCGCTACAAGGCGGTCACGCTTGCGCCGCTCAGCGAGGCGAGCATCGACGAGTTCATCACCCGCTGGTACCACGCGCTGCTCGGGCGCGGCGCGATCGGCGAGGAGAAGGCCGCCGCCAAGTCGCTCGAGCTGCGCGAGACGGTGCGCTACCTGGCCGACCTCGCCACGAACCCGATGCTGCTGACCGTGATCTGCGTGATCCACACCTACTGGCGGCTGCCTCGCGAGCGCGCCCGCCTGTACGGGGACTGCGTCAACCTGCTGCTGTGGAAGTGGACGGAGCCGCGGCTGACTCCTGAGAATGGTTGGGAGCAGGGCATCATCGACGTGCTCGGCGTGCGCGAGGAGCGGCTGGTGAGCGGCCTGTGCGCGCTCGCCTTCCACATGCACAGCGAGCAGGATCGCAAGGGCAGTGCCGCCGACATCTCGCAGAGCGAGGTGCTGGGCGTGCTAAGCGACTACCTTGATGGCGACGAGGCCAAGGCCCGGCAGTTCTGCAACTACGTCGAGCAGCAGGCTGGCCTGCTCGTCGGCAGGGGGCAGCCGCAGGGCGGCGAGCCAACCTACGCCTTCCCACACCGCGGCTTCCAGGAGTTCCTGGCCGCCTGCCACATCATCTCCCAGCGCAACTTCGCCAGCCACATCGCGGAGCTGGCTCTCAAGGGCGATTTCTGGCATGAGGTTCTACTGCTGGCTATCGGACATTTCATTTTCAACCAGAAGACGCTCTGGCCGGCCCTCGAAGCGCTGAACGTGCTCGTCAAGCCCAGCGCACCGGAGAGCCCCGATGACTGGCGCACGGTCTGGCTGGCCGGCGAGATGCTCAACATTATCTCCCGCTCGTCCGCCGAGAGCGACGAGCATATCGGGCGGCATCTCGTGCCGCTGCTGCTCAACCAGCTGGTGCAGCTCGTCACGGAGGGGCACCTCACCCCCGTCGAGCGGGCCAAGGCCGGCGACGCCCTCGGCAGGCTCGGCGACCCGCGCCCCGGTGTCTGCACGGTGGAGCCCGTCATGGTGCGCTTCGAGGGCGGGCCATTCAAGCTCGGGACTGGCCTCGAGCAGCACAGGGTCCTGCTCAAGCCGTTTGACCTGGCGCGCTACCCCGTGACAAACGCCCAGTTCAAAATGTTCCTGGACGAAGGCTACGCCGACGACCGCTACTGGCTGCAGGGCGGGCTGGCGTGGCGCGAGCGCGCCGCACACCACGGCGGCATGGTAAACGACCCTCGCTGGGGCACGGACAACCGGCCTGTGGTGGGCGTCACCTGGCACGAGATGATCGCGTACGTCAACTGGCTGCGTAAGGCCACCGGCAAGCCCTACCGTCTGGCTACCGAAGCCGAGTGGGAGCGCGCCGCCGCCGGGCTGGAGCGCCGCAAATATCCCTTCGGCAGCCGGGCCGGGGATGAGGACGTCAACACCCGCGAGGCAGGCGTCGGGCAGACGACGGCGGTGGGCATCTTCCCGAAGGATCGCACGCCTGAGGGCCTGTACGACATGGGCGGCAACGTCTGGGAGTGGACGAGCAGCCTGTTCTGGCCCTACCCTTACGACGCCGCCGATGGCCGCGAACGGCTCGGCGAGAACGGTCCGCGGGTGCTGCGCGGCGGAGCCTACGACCGCGACCGCACGGAGATGCACTGTGAACGGCGGCGGCAGGCCGTGCCGCGTGCGTCGGTGCCGCTGATCGGCTTCCGCCTCGCCAGAGATGTGAAGTAACCCCATCCTCGATGACGGGCTGAAACGGTCGACTGCCCCTTCCCTGCCAGCGGGGAGGGAGACGGGGGCGCAGTCAGCCGTTTCTATACGCCCCGCCCCGTTTCCGCTCCCACCGCCTAAATGCTATGATAGAAGCAGTGGCACGGGCAGCGGCACGGGGCAAGACTACATGGGGATTAAATTCGATTGGGAGCTTGAGGGCGACGCCACCCGCACCCCCGAGGGCGACGCCTACCAGGGGCAACAGCGGCGTACGTGGCAGCGCTACTTCTGGCCGGCCCTGCTGGTGCTCGTCGCCCTGCTGGGGGCAGGCACTGCCATCTACCTGCGCCTCGAACACGTCTCTGCCACGCTGCGCGGGCAGCTTGAGTCCACCGTTGCCGCCGAGACGCTCGCCCTGCGGCTGGGCGACCGCAGCGCCTACCTCGCCCTGCAGGCCGAAGGCGGCGAGTGGCGGCGCATCCAGCATGATGCGTTCGACGAATACCAGGCGCTTGCGCCGCGTCTGGATATCCCCGGCGAGATCGTCGAGATGCACGTCGGGGGCGACACGGCTCGCGTCACTCTACGCGAGACGCTCGACGGCGCACCTTATCTCGTCACCTGGCATTACACTCACTCCCGGCACGGCTGGCTGCACGCCCTGCCAGACGCCGGCGCCTGGGGCAAACCGGGCGAGATCACGTCTGAGCACTTCACGTTTACCTTCCGCGAGGCTGACCGTCCGTTCGTCGAGGCCATGGGGCAGCATCTCGACGCATGGTGGGAAGCGGCCTGCCGCGAAACCGGCTGCATCGCGCCCCCGCCGGGCCCGCGCGTGGACGTCAGGCCCGATCCGTTCGCCGCGGCAGGCTGGTCGGGCGAGCCCGCCGACCGGCTGATCATCCCCTCACCGCTGCTGGAGCGCGTGCCGGAGAACGGGCCGCCTCTCTCCGACGCGGATGCCGCCGCGCTGGGGCGCGCCGTCGCCGAGCGCTGGGCGCAGGCGCTCGTCGAGTCGGCTGGCGCGAACCGGGCCGATCCGCCGCAGCCGGGCTCGGACCTGGCCTGGATGGAGGGCGAGCTCGCCGCCTGGCTGCATCACCGTCTCGACGCTGCCGCCGCGCCCGAGTCCGCCTTCTTCACCCCGCTGGAGGCCGAGTTCGGCGCGGATTTCATGCGCGAGTTCATACAGGCTATCCACCGCGACGGTCGCCTAGTGCCCGTGCTGCAGGAGCTAACGGGAATCTCGGCGGCGGAGCTGCCTGTGGACTGGCGAGGTTACATCGAGTACCGTCTGCGCGCCGAGGCGGCGCTGCTCCGCGACGGGTACGACACCGAAGCCATGCTGCTCTTTCAGGATGTTGAGCAGCAGGCGGGCGTGCCGGAGGTCATCGACGTGCCGGTGGAGAAGATGGCCGGGCCAGAGAGCATCGAGGTGCGCGAGGTTACTCGGGTAGGCGATGTCCTGCTGGCGGAGGTGCGCTTTATTCAAAGCCCGGTGCGCGGCGCGCGGCAGGTGGAGCTCGTCGGCTACGAGCCGTACCGGCTCGCCGGGGACGGCTGGGTGCGTACCGAGCCCCGCCTCGAGTACTGGGGGCGCGAGCTCATGGCGTCGAGCGAGCACTTCGACCTGGCCTACTACGAGCTCGACGAGCGGGCGGTTGCCGGGCTGCTGCCCGTGCTGGAGGCCGTTTATACGGCCCTCGCGCCGGAGCCTGCCGAGGGCGAGCCCGCGCCGCGCTACCTCATCTCGGTGACGCCGCTGACCCCGCGCGCGGCCTTTGCCAGCGAGCCGCCGGTCTATCTGCAGGACTACGCCGGGCGCGTCGCCACCACGTCACCTTATGCCAGGCTGCGCGAGCCCGGTATCGGCATCGTGGAGCAAACTCGCGCGGAGCTCGTCTGGAACCTGACTACCTCGCTGGTCATGTCAAGCGCTCGCCTGCCACCCCAGTTCAACAACCTGCTGGCCGGCGTCGCGGGCTGGCAGCTTGCCGAGCTGCGCGTCAACGTCGAAGCGCTGCCCGCACCCCTCCCTGATGTATTGGAGCAGGTCAGCACGGAGACGCTGCTGATCAGGCTGGTAGCCGAGCGCTACGGCGCGGAAGCGGTCCGCGCACATATACCCGAGATGGCGGTTTCTGCAGATATGGACGACTGGCTGCGGAGCTGGCTGAGCATTGCCGACGCCGACGCCCTGCGCGCGGGCCTCGAAGCGTGCCTCGCGGGGCAAACGGCGTGCCCGCTCGACTACTGAGGCGGGCTGCTACCCCTCCGGGATGATATCGCCTTCAGCCTTGAGCGTGATACCCTTGCCGTTGCCATTCGGCTGCTCGATGGGGGGCGCGGTACGCAATGCCTCCCAGAAACCCGAGACGCCTGCCCGCAGGGCGCGGACCTCCAGCGCCAGCCGGTCGAGCCCGCGCGGGCGGCGGGGCAGCTCGTAGAGCTCCACCAGCACGCCGTACGTGCTGCGCGGGTGGATGAAGGCCATCTTCTTGCCGCCGCTGCCCTGCAGCGGCTCCTCGTGGATCAGCTCGACGCCGCGCGCCTTCAGGTCGGCCAGCGTGCGGCAGATATCCTCGACCTCCAGGCACAGGTGGTGGATGCCGGGCCCGCGCTTCTCCAGAAAGCGGGCCACGCCGCTGTCTGCGGTGGTCGGCTGGAGCAGCTCGACCTCGCTGTCGCCGGTCGGGAAGAACGCGACGACGACCTCCTGCTCCGCGACGTGCTCGATGCGCTCCAGTGTCAGGCCGAGCACATCCCGGTAAAAGGCCGCGGCTTCGTCAATGTTGGGGACGACGATGGCGATGTGATCGATGCGTTTGACGGCCACGTGATTCTCCTTGCTAATAGCTCGCGCCCTGCGGGCGCTTTATGGCAGATGGCGTATAGCTCGCGCCCTGCGGGCGCTCTATGGCTTATGGCGTATAGCCTGCGCCCCGCGGGCGCTTTATGGCTTATGGCGTATAGCCCGCGCCCTGCGGGCGCTTTATGGCAGATGGCGTATAGCTCGCGCCCTGCGGGCGC
>CAZDLX010000089.1:13022-14173 GCA_964506005.1 uncultured Anaerolineae bacterium
CAGATGGCGTATAGCTCGCGCCCTGCGGGCGCTCTATGGCTTATGGCGTATAGCCCGCGCCGTGCAGGCGCTCTATGCTTATGGCTCGCTCGCTACGCTCGCTTTATAGCAACAGGCCATATGCCATAAGCCATAAGCTATATGCTATATGCTATATGCTATATGCTATAAGCCATCCGCTAAATAAACTGTTGCGGCTGGTACTCGCCGAAGACACCGCGCAGCACCCCGCAGATCTCGCCGAGCGTGCAGTCATTCTCCACGCACTCGACGAACAGCGGCAATAGGTTATCCGTACCCCGGGCGGCCTGCTCAAGCCGGCCAAGCAGCGCGGCAACCCGCCCATTATCACGCGAGGCTCGCAGTTCCGCCAGACGTTCCCGCTGCCGCGCCTCGATGGCGGGGTCCACGCGCAGCACGTCGATGGACACCGGCTTGTCGGAAGTGTAGGCGTTCACCCCGACGACGATCTCCTCCTGTGCCTCGATGGCGCGCTGCGTCTGGTAGGCGGCCTCCTGGATCTCGCGGTTTACGAAGCCCTGCTCGATGGCCGCCAGCGCGCCGCCCATCTCGTCGATGCGGGCGATGAGCTCCCGCGCCCGCGTCTCGATCTCATCCGTCAGCGCCTCGATCAGGTACGAGCCGCCGAGCGGGTCCACCGAGTCGGCCACACCCGACTCGTGCGCGATGACCTGCTGCGTGCGCAGCGCGATCTGCACCGCCTGCTCGGTCGGCAGGCCGAGTGCCTCGTCCATGCTGTTGGTGTGCAGGCTCTGCGTGCCGCCGAGCACCGCGGCGAGCGCCTGCAGCGCCACCCGCACGACGTTGTTCTCCGGCTGCTGGGCGGTGAGCGTGCTGCCGCCCGTCTGCGTGTGGAAGCGCAGCATCATGGCCTTGGGGTTTGTCACGCCGAATCGCTCCCGCATGAGACGCGCCCACAGCCGCCGCGCCGCACGGAACTTCGCGATCTCTTCGAGGAAGTTGTTGTGCGCGTTGAAGAAGAACGAGAGCTGCTCGCCGAACTCGTCCACCGCCAGCCCGGCGGCGAGCGCCGCCTCGACGTAGGCGATGCCGTTGGCCAGCGTGAAGGCGACCTCCTGCACGGCGGTCGAGCCCGCCTCGCGGATGTGGTAGCCGCTGATGCTGATGGT
>CAZDLX010000090.1:0-14160 GCA_964506005.1 uncultured Anaerolineae bacterium
GATCTGCTGGAGCTGTACGCTGCCCGCGAGACCGTCGAGGGGCACGCCTTCAGTCCCGATACGCCGTGGCAGCACGAGCTCGAAGCGTCGTTCCCCTACGTCGAGACGCAGGACCAGCTCCGCGCGCTCGCCGAGGTCAAAACCGATATGGAGGAGCCGCAGCCGATGGACCGCCTGATCTGCGGCGACGTGGGCTACGGCAAGACGGAGGTCGCGCTGCGCGCCGCCTTCAAAGCCGTGATGGACGGCAAGCAGGTCGCCGTGCTCGTCCCGACGACCGTGCTCGCCCAGCAGCACTTCGAGACGTTCAGCAGCCGGCTGGCCGCGTTCCCCATGTCGGTGTCGATGCTGTCTCGCTTCCGCACGAAGGCGGAGCAGGACGCCACGATCGAGGGCCTCAAGCAGGGCACGATCGACATCGTGATCGGCACGCATCGGCTGCTCAGCGGCGACGTCGAGTTCAAGGACCTCGGGCTGCTCATCATCGACGAGGAGCAGCGTTTCGGCGTGACGCACAAGGAACAGCTCAAGCAAATGCGCACCGAGGTCGACGTGCTGACGCTCACCGCCACGCCCATCCCCCGCACGCTCTACATGAGCCTGACCGGCGTGCGCGACGTGAGCCTGATCAACACCGCGCCGGAGGAGCGTCTGCCTGTCCGCACCTACGTCGGGCGTCGTGACGACGACCTGATCCGGCAGGCCATCCTGCGCGAGGTCGACCGGGGCGGGCAGGTCTTCTACGTGCATAACCGCGTGAAGACCATCTACTCCGAGTGCGACCGGCTCAAGCGGCTGGTACCCGAGGCCGATTTCGCCGTGGCGCACGGCCAGATGAACGAGCACGAGCTGGAACTGGTCATGGACCGCTTCGCCCGCAGCGAGGTTGACGTGCTCGTGACCACCAGCATCATCGAGGCGGGGCTCGACTTCCCCAACGCCAACACGCTGATCGTGGACCGTGCCGACCGCTTCGGGCTGTCGCAGCTCTACCAACTTCGCGGGCGCGTCGGGCGGAGCGCCAACCGCGCCTTCGCCTACTTCTTCCACCCGCCGGCGGCGCGCCTTAACCCCGAGGCGCGTGCCCGCCTGCAGACGATTGCCGAGCACACCGAGCTCGGCGCGGGCTTTAACATCGCCATGCGCGATCTGGAGATCCGCGGGGCGGGCGAGATCCTCGGCGTGCGCCAGAGCGGCAGCATCACCGCGGTCGGCTTCCACCTCTACACGCAGATGCTCGGGCAGGCCATCCAGCGGCTGCGCGCGGAGATCGAAGGCGGCCCGGTCGAAGCGCCGCCGGCGGTGCCGCGCGAGTCGGTGACTATCGAGCTGCCGATGCCGACCTACGTGCCGACCGACTTCGTGCCGGATATGGCGCTGCGCATCCAGCTCTACCGGCGCATGGCCGAGCTGCCCGACGTCGAGGCTCTGAACGACCTGCGCGCCGAGCTTGAGGATCGCTTCGGCGTGCTGCCGCCGCCGGTCGAGAACCTGCTGTTCCAGCTCCGTGTCAAACAGCTCGCCCTGCAGGCGGGCGTCGATGCGGTCATCGCAGAGGGCGACCAGGTCAGCGTGCGGCTGGGTGGGCTGGCGCACGTCGACCGCATGGCCCTGCAGGAGCGTTTGGGCCACGGCGTGCGCGTCAGCCGGACGGCGGTGTGGGTGCCCCGCAGCGATGACGAGACGTGGCAGGGCGTCCTGCTTGAGATACTGGAGCGGCTTGTCGAGGAGCCGGTCTTCACGCCCGAGACGTAGCCGGCTTGACCTGGATCAAGTGAGATGCCGCCGGCGTGTGCTAGACTCCGGGTACATGACTGTCAACACTTGAGGAGTTCACCATGACCGAACAGACGACCCCGCGCTGCCTCGCCTGCGAGCAGACCAGCGACGCCGTGCCGCTGATCAACGTGAAGTTCCAGGGCCAGGACTTCTGGATCTGCGCCCAGCACCTGCCGATCCTGATCCACCAGCCCGCCCGCCTCGCGGACAAGCTGCCCGGCGCGGACACCCTCGCCGCCGCAGAGCACGACCACTAGGCGGCGACGCACACGTTGTGAAACCGGCAGGGGCCCAGCATGCTGGGCCCCTGCTGCGTCAACTCCTCGGGAGAAATGGTAATGGCATGCCTCAACCCCCTCTCCGTAGCACGGAGAGGGGGTGCCGGGCCGCCTGCAGGCGGCCCGGCGGGGGTGAGGTTACCCTACCAATATCCCATATTTCCCCACCTGCGTTGCAGGGATGATACTGTTATACTGGACCGCGAACGGTACGGTCTTGTGTCTTACTTCCACACGAAGGACAACCCATGAAGCAGCCTCGCCGCTCAATCGCAGTCCTGCTCAGCCTGCTCATGCTCAGCCTTGCTCTTGCCGCGTGCGGCTCGCCACGCGCCGCCGCGCCGACGCAGGCCCCGCCGACGCCTGAGCCATCGCCCACGCCGCCACCCATCCCCACCGACCTGCCTGTCGAGGATAACGCTGCGCCGCAACCCGAGGCGGACGAGACGGATGCCGCCGAAACCTCCGAAGAGCCCCCTCCCCCCGCGACAAACGCGGGCGTGATCGTGTACGGCTCGTCGAAGACAGGCTCGCTGGCGCTGCACGTGCTCTCCGGCACCGGCTACTACAGCACGCCGCTTGAGATCGAGGGTGAGGGGATTGAGGAGATCGCCTGGCCGGACGTCTCGCCGGACGGCAGCCAGATCGCGTTTGTCGCCATCGGAGACCGGCGGTCGCTGGCCTCGGACGGCATCTTCATCGCGCCAGCGGGCGGCGGCGAGGCAGAGCGCCTCGTGGACGAGGGGCTGCACCCGCGCTGGTCGCCGGATGGCACGCAGATCGCCTACACCTGTAACGGCGGCACGGACATCTGCGTGATCGACGTCGGGGGCGGTGAGGAGACCAACCTGACGGAAGACTCGGCGGGCGTCGACATGTACCCCGCCTGGACGCCGGACGGCGAGATCGTGTTTATGTCGAACCGCGGCGAGACGGATCAGGCCGCGCATGACATCTGGATCATGGATGCAGAGGGGTCAGACGCCCGCAATCTGACGGATCACAACGCCGACGACGGCTACCCGTCAGTCTCGCCGGACGGCACGCGGATCGCCTTCGTGTCGAACCGCAACTTCGACGACTCGCCGGAGATCTTCGTGCTGGAGCCGGCAACGGGGCTGGTGCGGCAGGTCACCGTCGACGAGCTGTGGAACCAGGCCCCGGTATGGTCGCCCGACGGCACGACGCTCCTGTTTGCCGCTGCGGACAGCACGGGCAGCGTTAACCTCTACACCATCGAGGACCGCGCCGTCGCCTCGACGCAGCTCACCCAGAACCCCGCCGAGGATGGCGGCCTGAGGCTCGGCCATGCCTGGCTCCCCGCGCCGGTCGAGCTTGCCGAGCCGGTCCGCGAAGCAGTGTACGACATCACCGTGGAGCTGCCCGCCGGGTCGCAGTCGCAGGAGGGGCGCATCGTCTTCGCCGCCGACAGCACGGGCTGCCCGGCATGCCTGGAAACCGGCATTTATGTCGTTGACCTCGACGGCGAGAACCTGGAGCGGCTGCCTATCGAGGGCCGCTTCCCCGAGTGGGGGCCTAACTACGAGACGATTGCGTTTACCGTCGATGGCGAGCTGTTTGTGGCCAACGCCGACGGCAGCGACGAGACGCCGGTGTCGCTCGGCTTCCAGAGCCTCGGCGCTATCGACTGGAACGCGAGCGGTGACGCCGTCGTGGCTGACTGCGAGGTTGAGGGCGGGCACCAGATCTGCGTCGTCGACATACAGCGCGCGCTGGTCAGCACGCTCGATGGCGCGCTGCCCGACGAGCCGGCCTACCCGAGCTGGTGGCTCAACGACATCGTCGCGGGCACGCAGGTCCTCAACCGGTCTGGCGGGCTGGTCGATACACTGCCCGCGCCGGGTCGCGTCTCGCCGGATGGCCGCCGCATCGCGACGATCTCGAACCGCCAGGTCGCCATCGTGGACGTCGGCGGCGGCAACCCGACGGTGCTCGCCGAAGGCCCCGCGACGAAGGGCTTCCCGGTGTGGTCGCCGGACGGCGAGCGTGTGCTGTACACCGTTGCCCCTGGCGACGGCGGCCTGTATCTGAATATCGCGCGGGTAGACGGCGGCGCGGCCTACCGGCTCGTCCCCGAGCCCATCGCGGCAGGGCCATCCGCCAGGCCGGAGCGAATTGAGACGTTTCTCGGCTACAGCTGGAGCCAGTAATAAGGCAGCTTCACCGGCCACCAGGGCCCCGGCGAAAACCGGGGCCTTTTCATACCGGTGCGGCACTCCCCGCCCCGCTTCAGGCGGGCCGATTGCGCCCCCCATAGGCAGGTGATAGAATCTCCCGTGGCAGCCCGGGAGGCTGCCGGAGGCACACCATGAGGAGGGAACTCGTAGTGGACGAGCCTGTCTTAGTCCTGAACGCCAATTACGAACCGCTGAACGTCTGCACGACCCGGCGCGCAATCGGACTGATGATCACGGGCAAAGCCACGATGCTGGAGAACGGTCGGGGGGCTATTCACACGCCTTCGATGGCCTTCCCGCGCCCTTCCGTGGTGCGGCTGGCGTACATGGTGCAGCGCCCCTACCCCCGCGTCAAGCTCAACAAGCGGGAGATCTTCCGGCGCGACAGCCACACCTGCCAGTACTGCGGCAGGCGCACCACGCACCTGACCATCGACCACGTGATGCCGCGCCACCGGGGCGGGCAGCATTCGTGGGAGAATCTCGTTGCCTGCTGCCCGGCCTGCAACCGCCGCAAGGGTGGGCGCACGCCGCAGGAGGCCGGTATGGCGCTGATGACCGAGCCGCGCGAACCCAGCGCTTCGGCGGAGTACATGTTCGGGCACCTGCTTGAGCGATGCAACGAGTGGGAAACGTACCTGCGCGGCTGGTAGTGCTCTGACTGACATGACGAAGGGGATGGCGGCGCCATCCCCTTTTGTTTACCGTGTTATTGGCGCGCCGCGCGGCGGGCGCTTAGTCCAGTTCTGGTACCAGCAAGCCGTAATTGCCGTCACGGCGGCGGTAAAGCACGTTGACCCCACCCGATTCGGCGTTTACAAAGACGAAGAAGTCGTGCCCGAGCAGCTCCATCTGGTCGATAGCCTCTTCTTCGTACATCGGGATGATCGAGAACTGCTTGCGACGGATGACGCGCCCCCGCTCGAGCTCAGCCTCCTCGAGCTCGACAGCCGTCTCGTACCCGGCGAAATCCTCCAGACTGTCGGTCCGGCGGCGGCGCTTGCCCTTGTAGCGCTCGATCTGGCGGTACATCTTGTCGACGACGGCGTCGATGGCTGCAAACAGGTCGGTGGTGCGCTCTTCAGCCCGCAGGATCGTCCCGCGCGCGTTGCGCACCGTGATCTGGGCAACCTGCCGGTCGCCGTTGCGGTTCGCCTTCTCTTCGGCGAGGTCCACGTTTACGTCGACGATGTTGGGCATGTAGCGGTCTAGCCGGCCAATCTTGCGTTCGACATAGGACTGCAAACGGGGGGTGATGTCAACATTGTCACCGCGGATCACAATCTCCATGCTCTGCTCCTTCCGGCTGCTTTGAGCCATCTAAGCGTGCGGTCGCTCTGAGAACGATGCAAACGCATTCGCTTGGGCATCATTATAGCGTACGAGCCAGCGTGACACCTTCCACCGCTGCTGCCCCCGCCTGCAGCAACTCCGAGGCACAGGCATCGAGTGTGGCGCCGGTCGTACACACGTCGTCTACGACCAGAATCGTGCAGCCACGTACCAGCGCCGGGTCTGCCGCAAACGCCCCCTGGACGTTCGCCAGCCGCGCGCTGTAGTCCAACCCTACCTGAGCCGCCGTTTGCTGCGTGCGATGGAGCGCTCCGGCGGGCAGGACCGGGATGCCCCAGAGCTGCATCAGTTCGAGTGCGAGCAGTCTAGCATGATTATAGCCTCTTTGCGCTTCGCGAACCGGGTGCATGGGCACCGCGCAGGCGGCGTCGGGCAGGCGTTCCGGCGGCGGAAGCTGTTCCGCCAGCGCTTCCGCGAGCGGGGCGGCGAGCCCCCTCCGCCCTTCATACTTCAGCGCGTGGATGGCCCGCCGGACGCCGCCCTCATAACGATAGGCGCTGCGCACACGGCGAAAGGCGGGGCGGTGCGCGTCACAGCGGGCGCAGCGCGTGCCGTTTGCCAGCGGCAGCGAACAGATCGGGCAGACCGGGGCGCACAGCACAGGCATCTGTGCCCGGCAGCCCGCGCACAGCTCGGCGCCGGGCTGCCGGCAGATCACGCAGCGAGGCGGAAAGAGCAGGTCCAGCGCGGCTTGAGAAAGCCGCCGAACCTGCTCGCGGAAAGTCTCACCGGTTGGAGGCTGACGGGACGGCACTGCGCCCGCCTTTCAGCTTACGAGAGATAGGCCTGCAACTAGAAGAAAGCTTTGTACAGCTGCACCGCCGCCGGGCCGAGCAGCACGATCCAGATTGACGGGAAGATGAAGAAGACCAGCGGGAACATCATCTTGACAGGGGCCTGCTGGGCCTTCTCCTGCGCGCGCTGCCGGCGCTTAATACGCATCTGGTCGGCCTGGATGTTCAGGATCCGGGAGATGCTCACGCCGAGCTGGTCCGCCTGGATGATCGCGCCCACAAAGGTGGTCACATCGGGCACGCCGAGGTTGGCGTCCATCGCGCGGAGCGCCTGCCGGCGCGTCTTACCGACCTGGATCTCCTGCACAACACGGCCAAAGGCGAGCGCGAGTTCGTTATCCCACTTCTCGTACACCTGCGACATGGCCTGGTCAAAGCCCAGACCCGCGTTGACGCAGATCGACATGAGGTCGAGAGCATCCGGCAGCGACTTCACGACTTCTTGCTGGCGGCGCGTGATCTTGGAGGAGAGCCACATCTGCGGCAGCAGGAAGCCCACCGCAGCGCCGCCCACAAGCGCCAGGATGGTAAACAGAGTGCGCTGGCCTGTGATGAGGGTCAGAATCGTCAGGAAGGCTGACAGGCCAAACATCGCCCCGAAGCGCATCGTCCAGAGGAGCGCGGGCGTCAGGCCCTTGGGGCTGCCCGCCAGCGTGATCTGCTGCTGCGTCTTCGCCAGCGTCTCGGCGGGCGTGAACTGCGTCGTGAATTTGGCGAACGACTGCGCCATCGGCAGCAGCACGCGCTCGGTAAAGGGCACCGACATCTCGATCTCTTCGAGATTCGTGCTGACCTCCAGCTCAGACCCGTAGGCAGACAGCCGCGAGGCGAGCGGGTCCTCTTCTTCCCGATTGCGCAGCCCGACGACGAGCAGCCCGACAACCGCCATAAGGCCGAAGATACCCAGGCAGGTTAATGCAAGCACGTTCATGTCGTATCCCTCCCCCGTCGCGCCGCCTAGACTTCGATGTCTACGATGCGCATGATAAGCGCCAGACCGATCGCCATTGTGATGAGGCCCAGCGCAATCAGCGGCCAGCCGCACGGGATATTGAACGGCCCGGGCAGAAAGGCGCCGCCTTTCTCAGGGCCGAACAGAAGCTGGCTCATGTAGGTAGGCGAGATAAGCATCAGCAGGAGCGAGAGTGCCACCGGCAGGCCGGCGATAATCCAGCCGGTGATGCGCCCCTGTGCGGTGAGGGTCTGGATTTCGCCCTTGATACGCACACGCTCGCGGATCGTCTCACTGATTGTGTCGAGAATCTCCGCCAGATTGCCGCCGACCTCGCGCTGGATGTTCACCGCCGTGAAGACGAGGTCGAGGTCCTCACTGCCGATGCGGGTCAGCATGTTGTTGAAGGCGACGTCCAGCGGCACACCGATCGAGATCTCCGACACGACGCGCCGGAACTCGATATTGGCGGGCGCGGGCGCTTCGTTCGCGACGGCTTCCATGGCCTGCGGAATGCTGTAGCCGGCTCGCAGCGCGTTGACCCACAGGTTGAGTATGTCGGCGAGCTGGTTGTTGAACGCCTTCAGCCGCCGGTTCTGCCGGATCGTGACGTAGATGCGCGGTACGAAGAAACCGCCAATCAGGCCAATCCCGCCGCCAACAGCGCCGCGCAGCGCAAAGCCGACGAAGCCCAGTAGCAGCGCCACGACGACGTGGAGGCCCAGGTATTCCACCACGGTGAGCTTGACGTCTGCGCGGCGCAGCTGGGCGCGGATCGAACCGGCGATACCGCGCTTGGCGAGCGCGTTGTCCAGACGCCGCGCCATCTGCTCGCGGGATGTCTCTTCATCCCCGGCGTGTGTCGCCGCGTCAGCCGGCCCTGGCTGCCAGTCGCTGACGACGAATTCCTCGAGCTGCTCCAGCCGCTCGGCTGTCTCGTCTCGTCCAAACAGTCCCATTTTTCACCCCCCGATGGCAAACGCATCCGCCGTTGCCGGGGTCCCAGGCTACCGGCGCGCGCCGATGCCGAAGACCGAGGCCGGCAGCTGGATGCCCGCGTCGAGTATGCGATCCATGTTCTTCGGGCGCAGCCCCGTCGGCTTGATGCGACCGCGGATCTGGCCGTTCTCAAGGCCGGTCTGCTCGAAGACGAAGATATCGGACATCGTCACGACCTCGCCTTCCATGCCCTGCACCTCGGCGATGCGGGTGATCTTGCGCGAGCCGTCCCGCATGCGGTCCTGGTGGCAGATGATGTGGATGGCGGAAGCGATCTGCTCGCGCACTGCCCGCACGGGCAGGTCCATGCCTGCCATCAGACACATCGTTTCGAGACGCGCGATGGTGTCACGCGGGCTGTTGCTGTGCAGCGTGCTCATCGAGCCGTCGTGACCGGTGTTCATCGCCTGCATGAGGTCGAGCGCCTCGCCGCCGCGAACCTCGCCGACGATAATGCGGTCAGGGCGCATACGCAGCGAGTTGATCACGAGGTCGCGGATGGTGATCTCGCCCTTACCCTCGATGTTGGGCGGGCGGCTCTCCAGCCTGACGACGTGCTCCTGGCGGAGCTGGAGCTCGGCCGCGTTCTCAATCGTCACAATTCGCTCGTTCGACGGGACGAAGCCCGAGAGGATATTCAGCAGGGTCGTCTTGCCCGAGCCGGTGCCGCCGCTCACGATGATATTGAAGCCCGACGTCACGCAGGCCCGCAGAAACTCCATCTGCTCGACGGTTGTGGAACCGTAGTTGATGATATCCTGCACGGAGAGCGGCACCTTGGCGAACTTACGGATGGTCAGCGCCGAGCCGTCGAGGGCGATGGGCGGAATGACGGCGTTCACACGGGAGCCATCCGGCAGGCGGGCGTCCACCAGCGGCGAGCTCTCGTCGATACGCCGGCCGAGCGGGGCCACGATGCGATCAATGATGCGGCGCAGGTGGTCTTCGCTCTCGAAGTGGACCGGCACTTCTTCGATCAGGCCGCCGCGCTCGATGTAGACCTTGGCGTGCCCTACCGCCATGATCTCCGTGATTTCCGGGTCGGCGAGAAGCGGCTCAAGCGGGCCGTAGCCCAGCAGCTCCGCGACGATCTGCTCGTGCAGGCGGCGGCGCTCGTGCCGCGCGAGGACGATGTTCTCTTCCATGAGGATCTGGTTGAACAGCTCGTCGATGCGGTTGCGCAGATCGGACGACTGACCAACGTCGAAGGATTCGCCTGGCCCGAGGTCCTCCAGCAGGCGGCGCTGCACCAGCTCTTTGACGTCGACGCCGCCCACCTGCCCGACGACTCCGTGAACTGCCTCGCGGCGCGGGCGCGGATGGTTGCCCTGTTCGGGCCGCCCACCGGGGGCCCCGCTTCCCTGCCCGCGTTCGATGCGCTTCAGTAAGCTCGACACGATTCCCGTCTCCTCATCTCAGACTCAACGTCGCCCTGCACTCATTACCCGCGCAGCGAGCCAAGCAGCCCGCGCCGCCGTGGTTTGGCCTGCGGTTCGATGTCGACTTCCACGCTGGTGCGCTCAAAGGCCTCCCGGATCGTGCGGACCAGCTCCTTGAGCGGCTGCACGCTCGGCACTCGCCGGCCATCGAGCATGATCAGCGGTACGCCCTGGTTCAGTGCCTCGGTGGCCATCGGATCGTAGGGTATCTCCAGGGCCGGCTGCTTGCGCAGAAACTTCCCGATGCGGTCTGTGGTAATCCGTCCGTCAGGGTCATACTCGTTCACGACGAGCAGCACATTGTTCATCGAGTAATCGTAGCTCATCAGCTCGCCGAGCATGACCCGGGCGTCTTTCAGCGCGGGCATCGTGGGTGCGGTGAGCAGCACGATGCGATCGGCGGCCTGGATGGACGTCACCAGCACGTTGTCAAAGCGAACAGCCGTATCGATCACAATGTAGTCAAAGCGCGTACGCAGATACTCGAAGGTATTAACCATCCCCTGCACGCTCACCTGGGCTTCGTCCGCGGGGCTTGAAGGAGAAGTCAACAGCTTGATGCCGCTCTCGTGCGAAGAGATGATGGTGTCCACCGAGTCATGGTCGATGTCCTCAGGGACCTCTGCCATTCTCGCCATGTCGACGATGGAGTACTGCCCGATCGTGTTCAGGAAGACGCCGACATCGCCGAAACAAACGTCGCCGTCGATGACCAGCACCGCCTTGTCGGGGTCGGAGCGCGCCAGGCCAACACCCAGGTTCACCGCGACGGTGCTCTTGCCGCTGCCACCTTTAGGCCCGAGCACGGTGATGATCTTGCCCGACTTATCGCGCGGGCCGATCTCTCTTGCCGCCGCCACCGGTGTGCGGGAGGCTGGCGCTGCCTGTGAGGGGCTGACCTCAGGCGGCGCTTTGCGGTAAGCACGCCGGATAGACTCGGCTAACTCGTCGGCGCTGATGGGCTTCTCGACAAAGTCCACCGCGCCCGCACGGATGGCCTCGCGCATGTAGGTCGGATCGTTCTGCACCGAGACGACGATCACCTGCACGCGGGGATACTCCGCCTGGATGCGCTGGGTCGCCGTGATGCCGTCCATCTCCGGCATGTTGATGTCCATCAGCACGACGTCGGGCACGTGCTCGCGCACCTTGTCGATGGCAATCAGGCCGTTCTCGGCAAAGTCAACGATTTCGATGTCGTCTTCGTACTCCAGCAGCCGCCGGGTCCCGTCGCGGGTTTCCTGGTTGTCGTCAACAATCAAAACCTGGATCTTCGTCTTCAAGCGGTTCCCGTCCTCTTTTAGGCTGCCTGTGTACGCTCTGGCAGAGTCCTGCGCAGGCGGCGACTACCAACCACCAGTCCGGCGAGCCACGGCTGGAGCGAGAGAGCCGCCGCGCGCCGGGCACGCAGTCCATCAAAATTATAGTGAAGGCAGCAATTGTGCCGTATAGGGTGTTCTACTGACGTGCTGTTTCAGCCTCTCAACAGGCGACGATTCAGGGATGGCACGCGGGGACGTGCCCGCTGCACACGCGTGCCGTGCCGCCAGATCAGGCTCCGCGAATCTCCGGCCCGGCTGGCAGCGAGATCTCGATCCGCGCGCCGTGGTCTGGTCCGCTCTCGACCTGTACCCGCCCACCGACCAGTTCGACACGCTCGCGCAGGGTGCCGAGGCTCAGGGCCGCGCTGTTGCTGGGGTCCAGTGACAGACGCCCCGAGCCGAAGCCGCGCCCGTTGTCCTCGATCACCACGCGGATGGTATCTTCCGTCAGGTCGAGCGCTACATGCACCTTCGTCGCGCCGCTCTGGTCCCGGGCATTCTGGAGCACAGCCTGCACCCCCCGGAACAGAAGGGCCTCGCGGTAGTGCTCGAAGCGACGCTCACGACCGGTGAACTCGAACTCCGTCGCGATGTCCGTCTCGTCGCTGAATGCTTCCAGATAGCGCCGCAGTGTCGGCACGATACCCAGGTCGCGCAGCATCATCGGGCGCAGGTCGAAGATGAACCGCCGCACCCTGCTGAACGCCGACCGCGCCGCCTCTTTGAGCGCGGTGAGCTCGGCGCGCGCCTTCTCAGGGTCGCGCTCGAACATCTTCTCGCAGATCTCAGCCTGCAGCATGAAGTTGGTAAGTGAGTGCGCGGGGCCGTCGTGCATCAGGCGTGCCAGGCGCTCGCTCTGTTCCTCCTGCGCGTCGACGATGCGGATGATCAACTCGCGGGCGTTGAACTGCTCGCCGTCGTCCGCGTCCTGCTGGTTGAGCATCTCTCGCAGCGCTTCGAGCGTTTCCACCTTGCCGCGCAGGAAGTTCTCTTCAGCCTGTAAGCGCTCAAGCTGGCTGCGCGTGGTGAGCAGCCGCTGCTGCACGTCGAAAGCCTCGCCATAGGTTTCACGGATCGTCTGGCGCGGCGTCTGCTCAAGCTCGCCGTCCATGCGGCGGAGCTCGCCCATCATCTTCGCGCTGCGCTGTGCCAGCTGTTCGACCTGCCCGCGCGACGTGTAGATCTTGTTCTGTACGTCGCGCAGCCCGGCAGTCGCCTGCTGCAGCTCACCCTGCAGGAAGTCGAGTGCTTCTTCCCCACTGCTCTTATTCTGGACTTTTACCTGCGGTTCGGCCATGGGACTGTGTTCTCACCTTTCGCGAGTATCACTCGACTTCGTCGTCCGGCAGCTCGTCACCGGAGGACTGGACGGTGTCCCGGAGACGCACCCAACCGCGCCTCAGCGCGTAGACCGCGGCCTGCGTCCGGTCGTCGACGGCCAGCTTGCGCAAGATGGACGTCATGTGGTTCTTCACCGTCTGGTGGCTGATGCCGAGCAGCGTCGCGATCTCCTTATTGCTAAGACCGCGCGTCACATACTCCAGGATTTCGCTCTCACGCGGGGACAGCGGCGAGAAGGTCTCGGCAAGTTCGGCGTAGTACTGCCCCGCGACGCTCTCGACACCTCTTTCCATCCAGTCGAGCAGGCCTTCCCGGTCGAGCACCTGGTCCTGCACGACATAACGGCCATCCATGACGTGCCGGATGACCTTGACCAGCTGCTCGACCTCAATCTCCTTCGCGCAGTAGGCGGCAGCGCCTGCGTGCATCGCGTGCAATAGCTGCTCGGGATCGTCGTAGCCCGTTAGCATAATCACACGTACCGGAAGACGGTCGGCGTTGATCGCCCGCATGACCTGCATGCCGTTCATAATTGGGAGGTTGATGTCCAGCAGCGCCACGTCAGGCAGCACGTCGCGAATAACCCGCAGCGCCTCCTCGCCGTCACGCCCCTGCCCGACGACGACGATATCGTCAATTAGGTCGAGATAGGCCTCAATACCCTGCCGGAAGATCTGGTGGTCGTCCACAATAACGACCGTGATCGGCCTGCCCGGCGCCGCGTGCGAGTCCTCGCTCATTATTGGCCCCTGCTGTCTGGTGTCAGAAGAATTCTCATCGTCAAAATAACGCAGCAGTCAGTCTACCATAGCGCCGATATGCCAGCAACCGACTTCCGTCAGCGCTGGATGCGGTAAATCGTCATCGCGCCGAGGTGCGAAGGCTCGCCGTAACCGGCCTGCTCGTCCGCCGACCACACCGGCTCGACAGGCAGCGTTGCGACCAGCGCTTCGTACGTGCGGCTCCAGGCCGGGAAGCAGACAAGGTACCCGGCGTCACTCTCCTCGACGTAATCAGCCAGAAGGGCTACATCGCTCATGTAGGGGATGATTTCCGGCGAAACCAGCCCGGCGAGATCGAGTAGCGGGCGAGGCGCGAAATAGCCCAGCGCCCCGATGTCGTGGGCAGCAATCACCTCGTCAGGGGCTGTGTTTTCACCGATCCAGCGGGCCGCTGCTACGATGTCGCGCTCAATCCATTGGACATTCTCGGCATAGGCTGGCCCGCCGATTGTCGCGGTCATCAGCACGGCCAGCAGCGCGGCGACGAGCAGCCACGCCTGGCTTCCGGCACGGACCAGCAGACGGTGGTGCCGGGGCCTTACGAGCCGGGCCAGCCCGTGCACGCCGTAGGCAACCAGCACGGCGACGACCGGGATTGCGTAGCGCCCGTGCTGGTATACGACAGGCAGCCGCGCCGCGTACGCCGCCCAGTGCAGAACCACCCACGCCAGCGGCGCCAACCCGACGAGGTCGGTCCGCAGCCGCACCCGGTGCCAGATCTCGGCGACAATGCCGGGGATCAGCACGAGCGGCAGCCCGACGAACATGACCGTGGCCTGGTCCAGGAAGCGCAGCAGATAGGGCCGCGCATACAGCACAGAGTACTCCGTCTGTTTGGCGTAAAACGTGTTTGGCCAGACGGACCCGCTGACTGCATGGTTAAACGCCATAAACGGGCCGAGCAGCAGCGCGAAACCCACGCC
>CAZDLX010000091.1:0-8550 GCA_964506005.1 uncultured Anaerolineae bacterium
GTCGTGGCGGGCCAGAACGCTCGCTTCGCGATGGATTTGGCCGCGTGCTTGCTGCTGCTGTTCGGCCGAGCTGTTCGTGTCGATCTGGACTTCTTTCAGGGCGCAAAAACGACCGGCCAGCCGGAGATCCTCTGACCGGTAGATAGATCCCATACCACCCTGACCGACAGTCTCGATGATGCGATAGCGGTCGCGGAGGATGCTGTCGGGTTTGAGCGGGGGCAGCACCTGATACTCTCCTCCAGTAGTCGGACTACCAAACCCAGGAGCACGCGGGCGAGCCCGCTCTGCCGGCGTTTGCGGACGCTGACCAGCGACAGAACGTGGCTGCGGTATGTGGGATTGGGCCAGCAACCAACTTGTTGAAAACATTAACCCCTAGCAGGGGCTTTGTCAAGGGGACTGCCTGTGACCGATCAGTACGCAGATGACATCAAGGACAGGGCCGTCTTGATCGTCGTGGAGGGGCCGCTGCGCGACGCTCAGTGGGTGATTGGCGACAGGGAAATGGTGGTGGGGCGAGGGACCCACTGCGACATCGTGCTACCCGAGCGCCGGGTATCACGCGAGCACCTGCGCATCTGGCGGGAAGGCGGCTCGCATTATGTTGAGGACCTCAACAGCAAGAACGGGACTTACATCAACGGCGAACGCCTGGAGGGCAGGCGGGAGCTGCAAGAAGGCGACGAACTCCAGATCGCGCTGTGGGTCAAGCTGCGCTTCATCGGGGCGGAGGCAACCGTCCCGCTGAGCATGGATGATGCCGGCACGCACGGCGGACGAGGCCTGTCGCTTGATCCGCGCACCCGCCAGGTCCTGATCGACGGGCGCGAGCTGGACCCCCAGCTGTCTCTGTACCAGTATCGCCTGCTGGAGATGCTCTACCAGGCAGGAGGCGGTGTCTGCACGCGCGACGATGTGGTAGGTGCCGTCTGGCCCGAAGCCGTCGAAGAGGGCGTCAGCGAGCAGGCAATCGACGCTCTGGTGAGGCGGCTGCGTGACCGCCTGGCAGAACTCGATCCTGGCCACCAGTATATCGTCACCGTGCGCGGGCACGGCTTCCGGCTGGAGCAGCCGCACGACGCCGGATAGCGCCGCGCGGCTTTGGGGCAGGGCGGCTGGCTCTCAGACGCTCTCGGCGAAGGCGACGTACTCCTCGCGGATCAGGCTGTCCTTCTCGATGCCAAGAATGACGAGGAGCTCGTTGATGGCGTCTGCCTTGTGCCCGGCATCCGTGAGCGACCAGGTGCGGCTCTTGAGCTCCAGGAAATAGCCCTCCACCGCCGGGTCGACCAGCTCATCCAGATTGACGTAGAAGCGCATCCCCTTGTAGTCAATATGCCAGCGGCGGCGCTCTTTGGTGACGAGCTCTTCATCCTGGGCCTGCACGTACTCGCGGTAGAAGCGCAGCGGCCGCGTCGCATCCGAGATGTAGCGCGAGCGTGAGAGCAGCACCGCGTTGTCGTACTCGCGCTCCTTGCCGCCCTCGGTGAGAGTCAGCCGTGTGCGGGCGTTGGCGAGCTTCCCATCCGGTGCGATGAAGTCGTCCTCGCGGTAGCGGAGCCGGTAGTTTTCGGGGCCATCAAACTCGAAATAGGTGTCGTACTGCCGGTAATGTGATGTCCGGACGATCTGGACCGCCGGATGTTCGAGCAGTCGCCCGACGATCCCGGGGTCAGAGACGCGAGCCTTCACCTGTACCTCGAAGCTCTCCTGCTGCTCCAGCTCGCCGAGCGCCAGCAGCTTGGAGACGATGTCGTCTTCGCGTTCGACGAGAAACGCATCGATCCGAGCGGCGGCTTCGGCGGCCTGTGCCAGCAGCTCCTGGGGGTTGACGGTCAGCAGCGAGCGGTCGCGCAGAACCCACTGGCCGTTACACATCACGTGGCGCACGTCCGTGCTCTTGGCAGAGTAGATCAGGCGTGAGTACACGGCGTCGGGGCTGCGATTGAAGGCTGGCAGGCTGTGGACATTACGAAGATCTGCGATCATGATGTCCGCACGCTTGCCGGTTTCGAGCGACCCGGTGAGATGGTCGATGTGCAGGGCTCTGGCGCCCATGATCGTCGCCATCTCAAACGCCTGGCGGGCAGGCAGGGTGGTCGGGTCGTTGGTCGCCGTCTTGGCAAGGAATGCGGCAAGCCGCACTTCCTCGAACATGTCGAGGTCATTGTTGCTGGCCGGTCCATCGGTGCCGATGCCGACGTTCAGCCCGACGTCCAGCATGGGCCCGACGGGCGCCGCGCCGCTGGCTAACTTGAGGTTGCTGCTCGGGTTGTGGGCAACGCCCACGCCGTGATTATGCAGGGTCCGGATCTCGCCGTTGTCAACGTGGACGCAGTGTGCGGCGATAACCTTGGCATCGAACAGGTTGTGCTTTTTCACCCAGGGGATCACGGGCATGTTGTGCTGCGCCCGCGAGTCTACGACCTCCTGCTCCGTCTCGGCCAGGTGAATGTGGAGCGGTACGTCGTATTCCACGGCGAGCCTGGCGCATGCCTGCAGGATCTCCGGAGTGGCTGTATAGGGCGCATGTGGCGCAACGGCGGGCACGATGAGCGTGTGGCCCTGCCACTTCTCGATGAAGGCGCGGCAGCGAGACAGCCCCTCCTCGTAGCTCAGAGCATCTGGCGAGGGGAACTTGAGCACCGTCTGGCCCAGCACGCCGCGCAGGCCAGCCTCGGCAGTGGCTTCGGCGACGCTGTCCTCGTAGTAGTACATGTCGGCAAATGAAGTGATGCCCGAGAGGATCATCTCGGCGCAGCCGAGCAGCGCACCGAGCCGCACGAACTCGGGGTTCACAAACTCACGCTCGACGGGCATCATGTAGCCGATGAGCCACACGTCGAGGCGCAGGTCGTCGGCAAGCCCGCGCAGGAGCGTCATCGGGATGTGGGTGTGGGCATTGACCAGGCCGGGGGTGATCGTCAGGCCGGTGCAGTCTACGACCTCGGCGGCATCGACCTCTGCCTTGAGCTGCGCCGTCTGCCCGACGGCGACGATGGAGTCGTCGCGGATGGCCACAGCGCCATCCGGGATCACGGTGTATGATCCATCCATCGTGACGACTGTGCCATTGGTCAAGAGGGTGTCTGCGGATATCATAAGGCCTCCAGTCTATTCCCGTCATTATACAGGCAGACTGAAAGAACTTTCCAGCGGGAGGGAGCACCGTGGGTTTCGCCCGGACTTATCGCCTGATCGAAGGCAGCTTCATCACCCTATTCTTTCTCCAGGCGGCGCGAGTCGCCATGGCAATGCTTCTAACCGCGGCGTCCCGGTCGATACAGGGTGGCGAGGCTGACATTTCGCTCATCTATGCGGCTGGCGGGCTCGTCGCCGCCGCGCTCCTGCCGCTGCTTGCGCCGCGCAGGCAGGCAGCGCTGCCGGGGTTGCTGTGGGCGAGTGCCGGCGCTGCAGCGGTAGCCAGACTGGGGATGGTCGTGCAGAAGCCGGTCGTTCAGCTTGCTGCTGCCGTCGCGGTGATGGGGTTCGGCGCGGTCTACGCGTCGGCGCTGCTGCGCGCGAACTGGCGGCGCTGGGTCAGCGTCTGGATCGTGGCGCTGACGATAGACCAGCTTCTGCGCGCAGTGAACACCTATGATCCGTCGCTGCGCGCCTGGCTGCAGTTTCAGGCCGGGGAGTCTGTCGTCGCCGTGCCATGGGCCGCCATCCAGGGCGCGCTGACCGTGCTTGTGCTCGGCGTCAGCGTGCTCGCGCGGCGCAGCACCCGCCACGAGCCGTACCGCCCCGCGCGTTTGAATCTCGGCGGCGGGCTGGCGCTCGGCGGGTTCCTGGCGCTGGAGATGCTCGCTCTGGCTCACCCGGCTGTTAGCGGGCGCTGGACGGGCGTTGCTGTCACCACACTGATGCCCTGGCTGCTGCTGGCCACGGCACTGCCGCTGTCAGCGGGCATCCGGCAGGTTATGGGCGAAGCGCTCAATCCGTTCCCCCGCGCGATGCAGGGTGTCGTGTGGCTCGCACTCCTCATGATTGCGCTCATCGTCGGCAACCGGCTCGACGGGCTGGGCGCTGCCGGGGCGCTCGTCGCAGCGCAGTTCATGCTGGTGCTGCTGCTGTGGTGGCTGCCCATTCCGGGGGAGAGCGACAAGCCGCAGACGAATATCGCGGTGAGCGCCGGGGTGCTGGCGTTCCTCGGGCTGGCGACCCTGTACGGCCTCACGTTCGAGTATGCACACGGCCTCGGCTGGCTCCGCGACCAGGGGCTGGTCGTCCTGCTGGGCGCGCTGGGCCTTGCCGCTCTCCCGCGGCTGTGGGGCCAGGTTTCTGACCCGTGGCTGGCCCCATCGCTGCTGCCCCGCGGCGTCGCCGCGACCTTCATCGCGCCGGTCTTTGTATTCGGACTCATCGCCGGTGGGCTTGACGCTCGCCCGGTTGCGCCCCTGCCCGGCGACGTGCTGCGCGTCGCAACCTACAATGTGAACCACGGGTATGATGCCGGCGGTCACTTCCAGCTTGAGCTTGCCGCGCAGACAATCGCCGCAGCGGCGCCCGACGTGGTGCTGCTCCAGGAGGTCGAAGCGGGTCACCCGGCGAGCTTCGGCATCGACCAGGTTACGTTTCTCGCGCGGCGGCTGGACATGTACGCGGTGTACTATCCCACCGTGGAGCAGCTTCGCGGGCTCGCCATTCTCTCGCGCTGGCCGCTGAGCGGCGCAGGCGGCCTGCTGCTGCCGGGCGAAGGCGAGCAGCTTGGCGCGCTGCGTGCGGTCCTACCGCTCGACGCTGCCTCAGGGCGTTCTCTGACGCTGGTCAATACGCGGCTGGCGGCTGGCGACGAGGCTGCCAAGCTGGGGCAGATCGGGGTTCTGCTCGGCCTGCTGGGCGAGAGCCGGCCTGCAGTGCTGGGTGGCGATCTTGCGATGGCGCCTGAAGAGGAGGCGTTCCGGCAGCTCCTGATGCTCGGCCTGACAGATGCCGACGTCGCGCTCGGCCTGGAAGGCGGGTATACCGTCCCGGCGGAAGCCCCGACGGTGCGGCACGACTATGTCCTGCTGCGTGACCTGGAGCCGCTGGACTCGCGGCAGGTGCAGAGCGCGGCGTCAGACCACCGGCTCGTCGTCGTCGAGGTGCGCTGGCACTCAGACTAGCGATACGCTTGACGGCGCGCTTCGTGTAGAGACAGAAGTGGTGTGTCCAGCAGCGCGCTGGCGTGTTCAACGCTCAGGGTCAGATCGCGCGGACGCTCCGGGGAGGCACTGGCGGCCTCGACCGGCTCGGCGACGGATTGTGGATCGTAACCAAGGGCTTCGAGCAGCGCGCAGCCGAGGGCCCAGCGACTGACAGCCTGCGGCCCGGCAACGTTCAGCAGGCCGGTTTCCGGCCTGTCGACCAGCTCGATGAGGGCCGCGGCAAGATTCTCCACCCAGATGGAGCTGCGCATCTCGTCGACGAACAGGCCAACCTTCTCCCCGGCGGCGATTTTGCGCAGCATCCACCCGCACTGCCAGTTATCAGGTGTGAAGTCGTAAACCAGGCTGGTGCGCACGACAAGGCAGTCTTCGTGCGACGAGAGGAACAGGGCGTCGTTCCCGGCCTTTACGCGCCCGTAGTCCGAGGTAGGGGCAGGGGGATCGTGCTCGGCGTAGGGCGCAGCAGAACCATCAAACACCATGTCGGTCGAGAGGGCGATCAGCCGCGTGCCTGTCTGCCGCGCGGCGTCGAGGACGCTGCGTGCTGCCTGGCGATTCGTCTCGGCCATATCGGGCGAGCGGTCAGAGGCAGCACAGTGCACGATAGCCCGCGGCTGGAGGTCACGCACCAGGTTGAGTGTCGCAGCGGTATCGCGCAAGTCGAGACGGACGGCGGTTCCGCCGCCTGTGGCAGGGTTGCTGTAGAAAGTGCCGAAGACTATTCCCCGGCGAGCAGCGCGTGCCGAGAGAACTCGCCCGACGTCACCACTCGCGCCGGTAATGAGCAGCGGCCGGGCCGCCCTGTGAAGTGTCACGCGTCTCCGGCGGCTGTGAGCAGCTCGAGAGCCCGCCGGGCGGCTTCCTGCGACGCCGCCTGCTTGTTTGAACCCGTCCCGCGGGCACGCTCCTCGCCGTCGATTATGACTGCAACGGTGAACTGCTTGGCGTGGTCAGGGCCTTCGGAGGCGATGATCTCGTAGGTGGGCATTACGCCGAGGCTCGCCTGCGTCCACTCCTGCAGGCGGCTCTTGGCATCTTTGTCGAAGTCTAAATGCAAGGTCTCTTCAAGTACGGTGTCGAACAGCGGGTCAACATACTGCTGCACAGCGTCGAGACCCTGGTCGAGGTACAGCGCCCCGACGACCGACTCAAACGCCGCCGCGAGATTGGTTGTGCGGTCGCGACCGCCGCTCTCCTCCTCACCGCGGCCGAGCAGCAGCGCGGCGGCAATGCCCTCCTCTGCAAACCGCGCCAGCGTTTCAGTACGGACGAGCGCCGCACGGAGACGGGTCAGCCGCCCTTCGGGCGCTTCCGGGAAGCGGTGGTAGAGCATCTTCGCGCTGAGGAAGCCGAGCACGGCATCGCCCAGGAACTCAAGCCGCTGGTTATCCTCAAGCACATACTCGGGGTGCTCGCCGGCATAGGAAGGATGGGTCAGCGCGCGGATCAGCAGCGACTTATCGCGAAACTCCAGCCCGACTCTCTGCTGCAATTCTGCTGGATCGGCATCTGCCATGTGCCTGCCTCCGCGCGGCTGCCTACTTCGAGAAGGACTTGAAGATGAGAACGGCGTTGTGCCCACCGAAGCCAAAGGAGTTGCTCATGGCGACGTTGACCGGCATCCGCCGGGCCTCGTTAGGGACGTAGTCGAGGTCGCACTCCGGGTCGGGGTCGGTGTAGTTGATGGTCGGGGGCACGATGCCATCACGCATGGCCTGCAGGCAGAACATGGCTTCCAGCGCGCCCGTTGCGCCCATCATATGGCCGGTCATGCTCTTGGTGGAGGTAACCGGGATGTTGTAGGCGGCGTCGCCAAGGGCGCTCTTGAGCGCAGCCGTCTCGGCAATGTCGTTGAGGGCGGTGCCGGTGCCGTGCGCATTGACGTAGTCGATGTCCTCTGGCGACAGGCCGGCGTCTGCCAGGGCGAGCTTTACCGCTGCCGCACTCCCCGCGCCGTTCTCGGCCGGAGCGGTGATGTGGTGCGCGTCGGAGGTCGCGCCATAGCCAACAAGCTCGCCGAGGATATTTGCGCCGCGCGCCTCGGCGTGTTCGAGGCTCTCCAGCACCAGAATGGCCGAGCCTTCGCCCATGACGAGCCCGTCACGCGTGGCGCTGAACGGAGAGGGCGTGCAGTCCTCCCGGGAAGAGTAGGCACCGATGCGGTAGAAAGAAGCGATGCCAAACTCCGTTACGCCGGCTTCGGTACCGCCTGCTACAACTGCGTCTACGATGCCTGCCCGGATGAGCTGCCCCGCCAGCCCGATGGCGTCGGCGGCTGACGCGCAGGCCGACGTCACGCAGTAAGCGGGTCCCTGGAAGCCGTGGGCGATACTCACCGTGCCTGCCGCACCGTTCGTCATCACACGGGTGACGGCGAAGGGGCTCATGCGGCGGGGGCCTTCCTCCATCAGGACCTTTGCCTGGTCGTAGAACGTATCGATGCCGCCTACACCACTGGAGATGATCACGCCGATACGGTGGTTATTGTGGCCATTGGCCGCCAGCCCGCTATTAGCCAGCGCCTCCAGGGCAGCCACGTTGGCAAGCCACTCGAAGCGGTCCTGTCGCCGCACTTCGCGCCGGTCGAGGTAGTCGGCGGGGTCGAAGTCACGGATTTCGGCGGCAACCTTGATCGGGAAATCCGTGGTGTCGAAGGACGTAATCGGCCCGATTCCAGATTGGCCTTCAACCACGCTGGCCCAGGTCGACTCTGCCGTATGGCCGAGCGGTGTGATCGCGCCAATGCCTGTTATGACCACGCGATGCATCTGCGGAAGTTCCTTTCCGTTTTCCACTAAGTCGCTGCGACAAACGACGCCAACTGGCTGTTATGGTAGCTGCTACTCCACATCCTCACGGGTCGGGTGGTATTCGCCCTCGACCCATTGGCTTCCATCCGGCCCAACTTCCTTCTTCCACACCGGGACGATCTCCTTGAGCCGGTCGATGCCGTAATGTGCGGCGTCGAAAATGCCATCCTTGCGGTGCCCCGATGCGCAGGCCACGAGCACGGTCGTCTCGCCGACCGGGAGCTCTCCGATACGCTGCACCACGGCGATCCCCTGCACCAGCGGGAAACGCTCGCGGATCTCGCGGGCCACCTGCCGGAGCTTGGCCTCAGCCATCGGTTCGTAGGACTCGTAGACCAGGTGATCGGTGGTCTTCGGGTCGTCCTCGGCACGGGTGACGCCGCGCACCGCCCCGGTAAAGACGCATACCGCGCCCGTCTCGGGGCGCGTCAGGAGGGCAATAATGCCGTTTACGTCGAGCGGGTCGCGGGTGATGGCGAAGTACTCCGGCCAGCCGGCAACGTCAGCACCCCCGCTGACCGGCGGGAACAGCGCCACTTCATCCCCATCGCGCAGGTTCTCCTCCGGGAAGGCGTACTCCTGGTTAA
>CAZDLX010000091.1:8560-13682 GCA_964506005.1 uncultured Anaerolineae bacterium
GCACCGAGCCGAGAGAGGGCTGAAGCTCAGGGAAGCGCCCGGCTAGCTCGTCGAGCAGCGTGCCGACGGTCGGCTCGCCGTTGAGCTCCATCTCGGCACGATCCACACCGGCACGGTCGCGAAGCGTTGCGAAGAATCGGATGGTGACCTGCATACGTCTCCTACTCGAGTACAATGTCTCCGGACTGGCCGCCGTGCTTCTCGACGAGCCGGATATCCTGAATACGCATGCCGCGGTCGACGGCTTTCGCCATGTCGTAGACGGTGAGCGCGGCGACAGACGCGGCGGTGAGGGCCTCCATCTCGACCCCCGTCTTGCCAACAGTGCGAACCCGGGCCTCGATAAGAACGCGCGAGTTCTCCTCGTCCAGCGATAGATCGACGTCCACGTGGGTCAGCTGGAGCGGGTGGCACAGCGGGATCATCTCGGCGGTGCGCTTGGCGGCCATGATGCCCGCAATACGGGCGACGGAGAGCACGTCGCCCTTCTTGATCAGCCCGTCCTGGATCAGGCGCAGCGTCTCGGGCTGCATGCTGACGTGCCCCCGCACGACCGCAGTGCGCTCGGTGTCAGGCTTGTGGCCGACGTCCACCATCGACGCTCGGCCCGACTCATCCAGGTGTGTGAGTTCACTCACCGCGTTCTCCTCATATCTTAACGCGCAGGGGTGTGATTAGGTACGCTGTTGGCCTCGCCGGGTAGACAAGATTATAGCCGCCGTGCGGGGGAGGGACAATGCGCATCGCCCGCACATGCGTGCCCGTTCGCGCGGGCGATGTGCTATAATCCCGGTGGCATCCGGCACTCAGTGGCCCGCGACAGGAGAAGGCGACCCTATTCATGTTTGAGTCTCTACGCAAAACTCGCCAGACGTTTTTCGGACGCATTGCAAATATGATCGGTGTGACCGAACTGGACGAAGATACCTGGGACGACATCGAGGCGCTGCTGATCCAGGCGGACCTCGGCATAGAGACGGCAACGCGGGTGACGGAAACCCTGCGCGAACGGGTGCAAGACGAGGGCCTGACCACGCGCAGCCAGGTCCAGACGGCGCTCAAGGAGACGCTGCTCGGCCTGCTGCCTGAGCCTGGCCCGTCGGCGCTGGAGCAGCAGCGCCTGCTGACGGTCGTGCTGGTGGTCGGCGTCAACGGTTCGGGGAAGACGACGACTATCGGCAAGCTGGCTCGCCGCTGGCAGGGCGAGGGCTGGAAGGTCGTGCTGGCTGCGGCGGATACGTTCCGCGCGGCGGCAGTCGAACAGCTGCAGCGCTGGGGGCAGCGGGTTGACGTGCCGGTGATCGCCGGGCAGGCTGGCGGTGACGCGGGCGCGGTGACGTACGATGCCATCCGGGCGACACGAGCGCGGGGTCGCAACCTGCTCATTATCGATACGGCGGGCCGCCTGCACACGAAGTACAACCTGATGGAAGAGCTGAAGAAGGTCTACCGGGTCGCGGAGAAGAACGTGCACGACGCGCCGCACGAGGTGCTGCTCGTGGTCGATGGCACGACCGGGCAGAACGCGCTGTCCCAGGCGAAATACTTCAAGGAAGCGGTGAACGTCACGGGTGTCGTCGTGACGAAGCTCGACAGCACGGCGCGCGGCGGGATGATCTTTGCGATCGGCAACGAGCTCGGGCTGCCGGTGCGGTACGTCGGGGTAGGGGAAGGTGTCGAGGACCTCATCCCATTTGATCCGGAGGCGTTCGTCGAGGGGTTGTTTGAAGAGCAGCGGGTGTGAGTGCCGCTCGCACGCAGCCGGGCAATTTGCAGTTGCGCCCGCCAGCCGGTGGGTTCTAACGGAACAGGGAGAACGATGGAAGATCTGATCAGCCAGCTCAGCGAGATGCAGGAACGTATCGAGAACCTTATGGAGCGTCTTTGACCTCGCCGAGAAGCGCGCCGAGCTGGAGAACATTGACAAGCAGGCCGGTGAGCCCGGCTTCTGGGATGATACACGCCGCGCACAGGACCTGATGCAGCGTGCCTCGACGCTGCGCGCGGAAGTGACGCGCTGGGACGAGGTTGCGGGCCGCATTGCAGACGCACTGGAACTTGCCGGGCTGGAGGAGGAGTCGTTAAGGGCCGATCTTGAGCGCGAGATTGAGGCGCTGGCCCCTGCGGTCGACCGGCTGGAGTTTATGACGCTGCTGTCTGGCGAATACGACCGCGAGAACGCCATTCTGGGTATTCACGCCGGGACGGGCGGAGTCGACGCGATGGACTGGGCGGCGATGCTGGAGCGCATGTATCTGCGCTGGGCGGAGACGCGCGGCTTCGGCGTCGAGGTACTGGACCGCAGCGAGGGCGACGAGGTTGGCGTCAAGAGCGTCACGCTCGCCATCAGCGGTGAGTGGGTATACGGCTATCTGCGGTCGGAGCGCGGCGTGCACCGGCTGGTGCGGCTCTCGCCGTTTGACTCCGCACACCGGCGGCACACGTCGTTCGCGCTGGTGGAAGTCTGGCCTGACGTGCAGGGCGACATCGACATCGAGATCAACCCGAACGATCTGGAGATCGAGACCTTCAAGGCCGGCGGGGCAGGGGGGCAGCACGTCCAGAAGAACGAGACGGCTGTCCGCATCACCCACAAGCCCACCGGAGTCGTCGTAAGCTGCCAGAACGAGCGCTCGCTGACCCAGAATCGCGAGGTGGCGATGCGCGTGCTGCGAGCGAGGCTGCTGGAGCTCGAGAGGCAGCGGCAGGAGCAGGAGCTGGCCGAGCTAAAGGGCGGCTATGTGGATGCCAACTTCGGCAACCAGATCCGGTCGTACGTGCTGCACCCGTACCAGATGGTGAAGGATCACCGCACGGACTACGAGACGGCGAACACTGCATCTGTGCTCGACGGCAATCTGGATGCCTTCATGGAGGCTTATCTCCACGAAGGCTAGCCGCCGAGCGTGTCTCGGGCCGGTAAATCAGCGATTTTCCCACGCATTTTGCTTGGCAAAAGGGCGTCTTGATGCTATAATTATCGTTTGCGATCCATTAAGCTAGGAGCCATTGCGGCTCAGCAAAGTGTTGGCATACGAGAGGGTACAGGTTTAACCCAGGCAGTTGCGCCGGAGGTTTAGCTTCGTGCGCTCTTTGGGCTTTACCCCGACGCCAACGGGGTAGTCTGGTGACCAGGGAGGTTGCATTTCGTGGTATATAGTCGAATGCAAGAAACCAGTCTGGATGCGAAGGACTTTCGGGCGCTGCGTGTGAGCCTCGCCTCGCCCGAGGAGATCCGGTCTTGGTCTTATGGCGAGGTGACCAAGCCTGAGACGATCAACTATCGTCGCCTGCGCCCGGAGAAGGATGGACTGTTCTGCGAGGCCATTTTTGGGCCCACGCGCGACTGGCAGTGCTACTGCGGCAAGTACAAGAACGTCCGCTATAAGGGGCTGACCTGCGACAAGTGCGGCGTCGAGATTACGCGCGCGGCGGTACGCCGCGAGCGCATGGGCCACATCGAGCTTGCCGCACCCGTCGCCCATGTATGGTACACGCGCCGCGTCCCGAGCTATTTGGGCCTGCTGACGAACGTTTCGCGCCGCAACCTCGACCGCGTGCTCTATTTTGCGCAGTACGTGATCACGCACGTCGACGAGGATGCGCGCCAGAAGGCGCTCAAGCGGCTTCAGGAAGAGATGCAGGCCGAGGTCGAGGCGCTGCGCGCCGAGGGGACCGGCCAGATCGGCGTGCTTGAGGGTGCACGGGATGGCGTGCTCGGCGAGATTGAAGAGCGCCGCCAGACTGTCAACGCCGCCTTCGACGAAGAACTCTCGGCGCGGACGGACCAGCTCATGCAGTCGGCGCAGCACTTCCAGCAGGTTCTGGATAACCGCGTCGGCGAAGTGGCCGAAGAACCGCTCGTCTTCGACCCGACCGGCGATGTCATCGTCAAGGCGGGCGAGACGATCAGCTCCGACCATCTCAGCCGCGTTCAGGACGTCGCAGGTGGCGCGCTGAACGAGCTCCAGTCGGATATTGAGGCGCGGCGCAGCGAGGCGCTGACAGGCGACCAGACCCAGCGGGGCGAGGTCACTGACGACGTCGCCGAGCGCGTTGCCGAGATCGAGGATACCATCGACGCGCGGGTTGCCGAAGTGCAGGCGCGCTACCAGGAGCAGCGGGATGAGATTGAATCGCTCGCGCAGATGCAGTTCCTCGGCGAGGGGCGCTACCGCGAGCTGAAGTCCCGTTACGGCCAGGTGTTTAAGGCTGGCATGGGCGCGGGCGCGTTCTACGACATCCTGGAGACGATGGACCTCGACAAGCTCAGCAAGGAGCTGTGGCACGAGATCCGGACGACGCGCTCGAAGCAGCGCCGCAAGAAGGCGACCAAGCGTCTGCGCGTGGTCGAGGCGCTGCGCAAGAGCGGCAACCGCCCCGAGTGGATGATCCTGACGGTGCTGCCGGTGATCCCGCCGGACCTGCGCCCGATGGTTCAGCTTGACGGCGGTCGCTTTGCGACGTCGGACCTGAACGACCTGTATCGCCGGGTCATCAATCGCAACAACCGTCTCAAGCGCCTGCTGGAGCTGGGCGCGCCAGACGTGATTGTTCGCAACGAGAAGCGCATGCTGCAGGAGGCTGTCGACAGTCTCATCGACAACAGCCAGCGGGGCAGGGCGCTCAGCCGCCGTGGCCGCCGCGAACTGAAGTCGCTGAGCGACATGCTGAAGGGCAAGAAGGGGCGCTTCCGCCGCAACCTGCTCGGTAAGCGTGTCGACTACTCGGGCCGCTCGGTGATCGTCATCGGCCCGAAGCTGAAGCTGCACCAGTGCGGCCTGCCGAAGACGATGGCACTGGAACTGTACCGGCCCTTCGTCATCAGCCGGCTGGTCAAGTACAACTACGCATCGAACGTAAAGAGCGCCAAGCGCATCATCGAGCGCGAGAAGCCCGAGGTGTGGGAGGTGCTTGAGGAGGTTATCCAGGAGCGGCCCGTTCTGCTGAACCGTGCGCCGACCCTGCACCGTCTGGGCATCCAGGCGTTTGAGCCGCAGCTTGTCGAGGGCAAGGCCATCCAGATCCACCCGCTCGTGTGTACCGCATTTAACGCGGACTTCGACGGCGACCAGATGGCCGTGCATGTGCCGCTTTCGCAGCGTGCCGTGGAAGAGGCCCG
>CAZDLX010000092.1:0-13625 GCA_964506005.1 uncultured Anaerolineae bacterium
GCGATGACCACCGTCAGATACTGCTGGATGCGCCCCGACTGCACGTACTTGAACGCGTTGCTCAGCCCGCCGATTCCCTCGACGACTTCGTCCGCGCCGCCGTTGATCACGTGGGTGTCGAAGTCCTTGTTGCGCAGCGCCCACCACTCGGTTCCGCGGGCGACGAAATGTAGGAAGCCGTCGATCAGGCCGCGGTCGATTAGCTCGTAGACGACGTTCTGCGCGAGCCACCGCGTCGGGCGGACAAACAGCCAGTCGTACGCCTCGTCAACATAGTACTTGTTCGCGAAGAGCGTGTAGAACGGGCCCAGGAAGCGCTGCAGCGGGTCAGCCTCGCCGGCGGCGAGCGGGCGGCGCACGTAGACCAGCCAGCCGATCAGCAGGCCGCCCAGCGCCACGACGATGGACGTGAGCAGCGGCGTCCAGCTAAAGGTCAGCGTCTCGGGGTGCTCCAGCAGCGTCCCGCCCACGAACTCGTGGAACGGATTAGCCGTGAAGACGTTGTTCAGCCCCAGAAAGCCCTCCGGGATGCCGACCCACCCCGCGACGATGGCGAAGAAGGCCAGCACCGCCAGCGGCAGGTTCATACGCCAGTCGGTCTGTGTCGCCTCCTCGGCGGCAGCCGTGCGCGGCTCGCCGAAGAATGTCAGCCCGATCTGGCGCATCGTGTAGAACGCCGTCAGGAAGGCGGCGATAGCCAGCACGACGAACACCACCGGCGCGTGTGCCCACGCGTCTGCCAGAATCTCGTCTTTCGACCAGAAGCCCGCCGTGATGAAGGGGAAGCCCGCCAGCGCAAATCCGCCGATCAGGAACGTCCAGGCCGTAACCGGGATGCGCCGCCACAGGCCGCCCATGTTGAACATGTCCTGCGCGTCGAAGTTGAGCGGGAAGTGGTGCCCGTGGTGGTGGGCATGCTCCTCGCCGTGCTCGACGGCGTGGATCACCGAACCGGAGCCCATGAACAGCAGCGCCTTGAAGATGGCATGCGTCATCAGATGGAAGGCCGCGGCGACATACCCGCCGATGCCGATAGCCGCCACCATGAAGCCAAGCTGCGAGATCGTCGAGTAGGCCAGGACCTTCTTAATGTCGCGCTGGGCGAGCGCGATGGTAGCGGCGAACAGAGCGGTGAACGAGCCCACCGTCGCGATGACCGTCATCGTCGGCGTCAGGCTGTGGTGGTCCCAGCCCACCGTCAGCAGCGGGAACATGCGAATGAGCATGTACACGCCGGCTGAGACCATCGTGGCGGCGTGGATCATCGCGCTGACGGGCGTCGGGCCCTCCATCGCGTCGGGCAGCCAGGTATGCAGCGGGAACTGCGCGCTCTTGCCCACCGTCCCCGCGAACAGCAGCAGGCCAATCGCCCCGCCGACCGACAGGCCGATGGCCAGGTTCGGGAAAGCCGGGTTGGTCAGCGCCGCGAGCGTCTCCTCGTTATAGAGGATATCGCGGAAGTTGAGCGTGCCGGTGAAGCTGTACAGCCACACGATGCCGAGCAGCATGATCACGTCGGCGGCGCGGGTCGTCATGAACGCTTTGATGCCCGCCTGCACCGGCGTGATGCGGTTCGGCTCGTCGGGATAGATGCGGTTGTGCCAGAAGCCGATCAGGGCATAGGAGCAGAAGCCCATGATCTCCCAGCCGGCAAACAGCAGCAGCAGGTTGTCTGCGATTGTCAGCAGCAGCATGCCCCCTGCAAACAGCGAGAGGTAGGCCATGAAGCGGGCCTTCCACGCCGTCGCGTCGAAGCGGGTAACGGTCCGGCCCGCGCTGTCGACGAACGTCTCCGGGCCGTGGTCGCCCTGATCCGCCGGCGCACCCGCGCCCGGCTCGCCCGGGGCATGCTCGCCCGGCTCGGGGCTGGCGTGCGCCTCGGGCTCCTCCATGTGCCGGACGTGCCCCTCATCGCCGACGATGGCCGTCCAGTACTGGCCGGACGCCATGTAGCCCGTGCTGTAGATAAAGATCATCGTCGCCGTGAGCGGCACGAAAAACAGCAAGACCGCGCTCAGCGGGTCCACGAGCGCGCCCATGTTGAAGCTGGTCTCCGCCGACGGGCCGAGCGGCAGCCACACAAACTGCGACGTGATCGGGTTCTCGCCGAGATGCGGCGTCCGCAGCGCGCTGACGAGCACAATAATGGCGACCACCCACATTGCGAGGATCGCACCTACCGCGACGAGGTCGCTGATGCGCTTGCTCTGCCGGGTGAACAGCAGGATAACGAAGAAGGCTGCAAGCGGCAGCAGGGGGATCAGCCACACGAGTTGAGTCAGGTCCATGAGCGTCCTCGGCTTACCACTTCAGCAAGTTGATATCTTCGGCGATGACCGTCTGCCGGTTGCGGTAGATGGAGATAATCAGCCCCAGGCCGACCGCCGCCTCTGCTGCCGCCACGGCAAACACGATGATGGCGAACATCTGCCCGTTGACCAGCTCCGTCGTGCCATAGCGCCAGAAAGCAACCAGGTTAATGTTGACGGCGTTCAGCACCAGCTCAATGCTCATCAGAATAGCCACCGCGTTGCGCCGGGCGAGGATGCCGTACATGCCCATGCAGAACAGCAATGCGGCAATGATGAGATACCATTCGAGAGGGATCATCAGGGTTCTCCGAACACTCCCGGATACAGTCTATTCGCGCGCGACGACGATGGCGCCGATCATCGCGGCCAGCAGCAGGATCGAAGCGATTTCAAAGGGCAGCAGGTAGCCGTACGGGCTGGCAAACGCCTGCCCGAGCCGCTCGATCATGTCCGGCGGCACATCCTGGGCGACGGTCTGCCCGCCGAACAGGCTGACGATGGTAAAGCCCAGGATGCCAAACAGCAGCAGCGCGCCGAAGGCGGCGATAGGCCACTGCCGGTTCACACTCTCCGTCACCCCCATCACGCGCCGCGTGACCATGATCGTAATCGTGATGAGGATCGAGATCGCGCCGACGTACACCAGGATCTGCACGACCGCCAGAAACGGCGCTTCGAGCGTGATAAACAGCCCGGCAATGCCGAACAGGGCCAGGATAAGGTAAAGCGCCGCGTGAAGCAGGTTGCGGCTCACGACCACCCCGAGGCCCCCACCCAATGCGAAGATGGCGAAGATGGCAAACGAGATGGTCAAGGGCGTGATTTCCATGGAGCGAGCCTCTCTCTCCTACTTGGCCACGCTGGCGGCGGGGCGCTCGATAGGTGCGACTTCGGCGGCGGCCAGCCGCTCGCGCTCGCGCCGGCCCTGCCGGACGACCATCCCCAGCGCCAGGAGCCCGACGACGACGTTGACGATGAGCAGCGCCGCCGTGCGGGGCAGCAGGTCTACGAAGCCGCCCGCCACGGCGTAGCCGGGGATGAACGTCTGCGCGATCTTGTCCACCAGGATCATGCCGACGAGAAGAACCAGCGTCAGCGGAACGAGGAACTTCCAGCAGAAGCTCATCACCTGGTCGATCCGCAGGCGGGGCAGCGTGCCGCGGACCCACACATTAAACAGGTAAATGGCGAACGTCTTAATGAAGAAGTAGACGATGCCGAGCGTCGGCACCTGCAGCGCGAACGGGCCGCGCCAGCCGCCGAAGAAGAAGATGGCGGCGAGCGCCGAGATGGTGAAGGCGTGCAGGAACTCCGCCAGGTAGAACATGGCGAAAGCCATGCCGCCGTACTCGGTCTGGTAGCCCGCAACGATCTCCGACTCCGCCTCCAGCATGTCGAACGGGGCGCGCGCCGCCTCGGCGTGGCTGCCGATGTAGAAGATGATACCGGCCAGCGGCGCCATAAAGAAGTACCACACGCTCTGCTGCTCGACGATCGCGTTGACGTTGAGCGTCCCCGACAGCATGACGGGCACCAGCAGCGTCAGGATAATCGGCACCTCGTAGCTCACCAGCATCGCCACAGCCCGGAAAGCGCCGAGCAGCGCATACTTGTTGTTGCTGCTCCAGCCCGCCATCAGCACCGCGAGGATGCCCAGCGAGCTCACTGCGATGATATACAGCGCGCCGATGGCGACCGTCGTCCCGACGGCGCTGCGCGCAAACGGGATCGCGCCCCAGATCAGAAAGACGCTGGCGACCGAGATGACAGGCGCCAGCATGAACGGAATAAGGTCCGCCCCGGTGGGGATGATGATCTCTTTGGTGAGCAGCTTGACCACGTCCGCGACGTTCTGGAACAGCCCCCACGGGCCGACGCGGTTCGGGCCGATGCGGTTCTGGATGCGCCCCACGAGCTTGCGCTCGATCCAGATAATGAAGAGGGCCAGCGTGAGCAGGAAGAAGATGATGGTGAGCGACCCGAGCACGCCGAAGACGAGGTCAATCACCAGGTCGCTCGCGCCGAGGTTCTCAAGCAGGCGCCGGGTCCACTCGCCGATGGTGGTGAAGATATCCGCCATACTAGCCAATTCTCCTCAACAGGCATCACGCAGAAGCGTAACCCCACCGGAGACAGCTCCGGTAGAGTGCAGACGTGATGGGACAGCCTTCTTGTGGGGCAGCAACCCCGGTCAATGCCGCAGGGCAGCAAAACGCTGTTAGCCAGCTCCCCGGCTAACAGCGCGGAAATACACTCAGACCCATTCGAGAGCGCCTGTACGCCAGGCGTAGACGAGGGCCATACCGAGCAGCAGGATGAAGATCACACCTTCGACCGCACCAAACAGCGGAAGCTGGTTGTACGCAACCGCCCACGGGAAGAGGAAGACCACTTCGATATCGAAGACAAGGAAGACGAGAGCGAAGATGTAGTACTGGATCTTGAACTGTACCCAGGTGTCGCCGACCGTCTCGACGCCGCATTCGTACGTCGAGTTCTTGAGCTCGTTCGGACGGTTCGGCCCGAGGACTCGCCCCAGGATAATGGGCGCCATGGGAATCAGGACTGAGAAGACTGCGAGAACCGCGATGAACGTCCATTCACTCACGAGCGCTCATACTCCTTCAGCAGTAGAGGGCCCGGCAGGAAACCCGGGGGCGTAGGTTTCTGCGGCCCGTCTATTCGTGATTATGCCGGTTTGTGAAGTCTGTCGCTTGAAGTATAACATTGCGAAAATCATAAGGCAACAGACCTTGTCCGATTTATCAGGACTCTCCAGCCCCTATTCCGCACCCCCGACAGAGGGCACAACCACCGGCTGCTCGCCCTCGCCCAGAGGTGTGACGTCCGAGCCATCCAGCGGCAGGATGACGATCTCCGACGCACCACCCGCCACCGGAACGCGCTGCACGACCAGCGCCTCGCCCCCGTACCACGCAAGCGCCGGGTAGCTGAAGCCTCCGGCGGTGCCGAGCGCGTTCTCCGTGAAGCCGCCGTCAACCGACGGCACAAGCAGCACAAGCTCGCTGCCTGCCGCCGGGTCGAACGGCACCGCGGACCGCACCGCCGCGATCATCTGGCCATCCGGCGAGAATGCCGCAGTGTGGTACTGCACGGCGTCCCCAACGCCGATGCGCTGGGCGTTGACCAGCCCCTCGGTGGAGCTCAACTCCGCGACGTACAGCGGAAGCGGCGCATCCGGGCCAGCCTCGGCCCAGCCACTGCGGTCGAAGAACAGCAGGTGCATCTGGTCGGGCGAGAGGTCGACGACCTCAGCCGAGGGGAAGCCCTCGGCGGGCAGCGGGATCAGCCCGGCGTCGAGCAGCAGCAGGCGGCTCGCCGACTCATCCCCGACCCGGTGCTCGGAGAGCAGCAGGCGGCGCTCCCCGAGGACTTCCCGCAGAACAACCTCGCTGCCGGTCGACTCAGGCACCGCCGTAATCGGCACCGGCTCGCCGGGCGGGTCGATGGAAACCTCGTGGATCACGTGCCAGCGGCCATCAGCCTGGCCCTCCGGGATGCCTGCAGGGTTATCGGTGGTCTTCTGATAGTAGAGCGTGCTGCCGGCAGGTCGCCAGGCGGGCTGGCTGACGATATCCGGCGCGGCGTCGTCCACGACGGTGAGCGTGCCATCGGCAAGGGTCAGTACGGCAACCTGCGATGCGTCGATGGTGAAGGCGGCATGGCGTCCGTCCGGCGAGATCGAGAGATCGCGCACGACCGCGCCTTCCGGCAGTTCGGTGAGCGGCTCTGCTTCGCCCTCCCCCATCGACAGCCAGAGCTGCCCGCCCCGCACAAACACGATTCCAGCAGGCTGCGCCGCTGCCGCAGGCTGCGCCGCTGCCTCACCCGATACGGCGGCGGTCGGCTCGGCGGTTGGCAATGTAACGGGCGTCGCACTCGGCGCGGGTTCAGCCGTTGCCTCGCCGACGTCCTGCGCCTCGACGGGCTGCTCGGTCGGCTCGCCCAGCTCGACCGGCTCCGTCCCAGCGGGGGCCTCGCCGGCGGGCTGCGTGGGCTCCCCGCCGAGGGGTGTCACGTCGAGAACGTCGGGCTGCTCGACGGCTGCGGCGTCCGCCTGTGCGGTTGGCGTCGTGGCCTCCCCGCCGGTGTTTCCACCGAGCGCGTCACAGCCCGCCAGCACCAGCATCAGCGCCAGCACACCACCCACGAGAACCCCACGCGGTTTCCCCATCCCATGACACTCCTCTACCTCAGAACCATATGGCAATCCTAACATAGAGTTGGGGCGTGTCAACCCTGGCGCGGCGCTTGACGCCTCACCGCAAGCGGCGTATACTCCCCCCGAGTATCCAGCGTGGCCGTGAAGGAGTCAGGTTCACATGCCCATTTATGAATACGTGTGCCCGCAGTGCGGGCGCGATTTCCAGAAGCGCGTGGGTTTCAGCCAGGCCGACGACCGGCAGACGTGCCCGCACTGCGGCAGCCGGCACGGACGGCGGCAGCTCTCGCTGATTGGCGGCGTGTCGGGCGGGTCGAGCTCGCCGGGAACCAACAGCGGCTCGTCAAGCTGCGGGCCGGTTGGTTGAGCGCCCTTACGCTGAGTGGCGCCGTGCGCGCCACAACACTCGTTCGCAGGCATTAAGGGGAGCCAGCGCGATGAAAGTCGAATCCGCCGAGGCGCGGGAGCGCATCCGCCACCGGCTGCGCCGCATCGAAGGCCAGGTGCGCGGCGTGCAGCGAATGCTCGACGAAGACCGCGACTGCCAGGAGATCGTGCAGCAGCTCGCGGCGGTGCGTGCCGCCGTGCAGCAGGCCGGGCTGGACGTCATGCGGGTCTACGCCAGCCAGTGCCTGAAAGATCCCCGCTCCGACTACGAGGAGATGGTCGAGTACCTGATGAAGGCGCTCAGTAAGTGGGAGTAAGCGATACCTGTCCGACATTCGCTGTAGAACGGGCATCGCCCGGAACTGAAGTTCCGGGCTACAAGGTCGCTTCGCGACCCATAGTCATCGGTCGAAACCGACGATGCCAGCCTGCTCCCGCCGGAGGCGGACCGGCGCGCAGCGCCGCTGTCCCCGTCAGGGGACAATTGAAGGTTGCCTCGCAACCCACATAGCCCGAGAATGAAGTCTCGGGCGGCTCTGAGACCCGCCCCTACCAATGCAGATTGATCTGTTATTTTGTACGAGTTCAATAGGCGCCCTGTAGGTTGGGATGCCAACGACCAGGTCGCCTTCAGGCGACATATCATTCTTAGCCTGAGAATTCCATTCTCAGGCGGTGGTCGGCCAGCAGCCAACCTTCATACTTGGGCCAGCGTGCCGGCGCGCTATAATCGCCCTATGCGGCACGATCACCGCCTGAGGAGCCTGTATGTCCATCCCCACCACCCAGATTGACCCCGCCACCTGGGACCGCTTCGTCGAGGCGCAGGCGGGGCACATCCTGCAAACCTCGCGCTGGGGCGCGCTGAAAGCGGCCTTTGGCTGGCAAGCGGAGCTCGTCACGCTCAGCGACGGCGGCGAGATCTGCGCGGGCGCGCTGGTGCTGTTCCGGCCGCTTCCGCTGGGGCTGGGGACCATCGCCTACGTGCCGCGCGGGCCAGTCGTGGACTGGCGCGACGAGACGCAGGTGCGCGAGCTGCTCGCGTTAATCGACGACGCTGCCCGGCAGCGCGGCGCGGTACTGCTCAAGCTGGAGCCCAACGAGCGCGACACGCCGGAGATGCGCGGCCGGCTCGCCCGGCTTGGCTTTCGAGAGTCGGCGCAGACCGTGCAGCCGCCGCGCACCGTGCTCGTCGACATCAGCGGTGAGCGCGGCGACCTCGAAGCGGACGACGACGACGTGCTGATGGGCATGACGGGAAGCTGCCGCCGCAAGGTGCGCACCGCCTACCGCAAAGACGTCGACGTGCGCGAGTGCGGCCCCGAGGATGTCCCCACCTTCGCCCGGCTGGCGAGCATCACCGGGGAGCGCAACGAATTTGGCGTGCACAGCGAGGCGTACTACCGGAAGGCCTATGAGCTGTTCGCTCCGGAGCACGCGGCGCTGCTCATGGCCTCCTACGAGGGCCAGGACATCGCCGGGCTGTTCGTTTTCGCCTTCGGCCCCACCGCCTGGTACTTCTACGGCGCGTCCTCCGACGAGGAGCGCAACCGCATGCCTGCCTACGCCCTGCAGTGGGAGGCGATGAACTGGGCCCGTGAGAAGGGCTGCACGACCTACGACATGTGGGGCGTGCCCGACTACGATGTCGAGACGCTCGAAGCGCAGTTTCAGGACCGGCAGGACGGGCTGTGGGGTGTGTACGGGTTCAAGCGCGGTTTCGGCGGCGAGGTCGTGCGGGCGGTCGGCGCGTGGGACCGGCCCTACAGGCCGCTGCTGTACCGCGCGTATGACGCGGCGGTCCGGCTGCGCGGGTAGCCGCCCGCCCGTCAGGAGGCAGGATGCAGCGTTCGGAGAGGGATGCCGAGTGGTTCCGCTACCGTCCCGGCTCGCGGCTGGCCTCTAACCTGCTGCGCCTCGCGGTGCTGGTCGTGTATGCGGGCGTGCCGGTCTTACTGTGTGCGTTCAGTCTCAGCCCGTATGCCTGGCTGCGGACGGTGTTCCTGCTCTCGCTGCCGCTGCTGTTCTTTGGCGGCATCCCCCTCACCGCCGCGCTGATCTCCTCGGCGGACATCTCGCTCACGCCGGATGGCGTCCGCCTGCACGTCGTCGGGCCGTGGGTCATCCGCATCCCCTGGGACGCCCTGCGCTACTCGACCATCACCGAGATGCCCGCGCCCGCCCACACCCGCCTCACGCTGGCCCGCGCCTGGGACAGCCTGCACACCGTCCACGTGCCGGGGATGAACGTGCTTAAGACGGTGGGCATTTATTACGGGCTGGGCCAGATGCCCGTTTTCGCCGTCACACCGGACCACGAACACCGCGACCGCCTGCTCCAGCGGCTCCGGCATGGCCAGCACCCGCTGCGGCGCGCGCCCGAGCGCAGCCGCCGCCCCTGGCGCTCGCCCAACCGCGACCTCGACTAACGCCTCGACACAGGCACACAGCCGGGGCATTCCGGCGTATAATGCCGGTACGCATCTCAGCAGCGATACTGCACCAGGGGAGGAACTCCGGATGACAGAGTGGATGGCCAAAGCCGAGCTCGCGCGGCGTGTCGAGGAGGGGCGGCGGGCGCTCGACGCGCTGATCCAGCCGCACCTGTCCGGGGGCATGCACGAGCCCGTCATGGCGAACGGCTGGACGCTGAAAGACATCATCGCCCACATAACGTTCTGGGAGCAGCGCCTGCTCCACTGGCTGCTCGACGTGCAGCAGGGCGTTACGCCCGAGCGCCCCGCACCCGGCTACACCTGGGATGCGATGGGCCAGCTCAACGAGGACGCCCACCGCGAGCAGCGCAAACGCCCGCTGGAGAACCAGCTCCGCGAATACCGCGCCTCAGGCCATGCGGTGCTCTCCGCGCTCCAGTCGCTGAGCGAGGAGGACCTCAACCGGCCCTACTTCGAGGACACCGGGGTGATCCTGTGGCGGGCTTTCGCGGCCAATACTTACGAGCATTATGAGGAGCACGCGGAGCACATCCGCGAGTGGCAGCAGCGCGCCGCCAGGGCAGACTAAGGGCGCAGATCGCGCTTGTAAAATAGCACCCGGCTGTTACACTCACCGCCATGCAGCTTCTCACGCGAACGATCACCGACCACGACCTCTGGAATACCACGCTCGCCCGCCTGCCGTACGCACACGTGCTGCAGACGTGGGAATGGGGCGAGTTCAAGGCGCAGACGACGGGCTGGAAGCCCGAGCGGCTCGCCTTTTTCAACCGGGGCGAGGTGGCCGGGCTGGCGCAGGTGCTCACCCGGCAGGAGGGCCCCATCCGCGTGATGTACGTGCCCAAAGGCCCTGTCCTCGACTACACCGACGAGCCGCTGCGCCGCGCGGTCATCGAGGAGCTCAAGCGGCACGCCCGCTCGCGCCGTGCGATCTTCATTAAGATCGACCCGGACGTCGTCGTGGGGGTCGGGGAGCCGGGCACACCTGAGGCACAGAGCGTCGAGCTCGGCGAGCGGATCGCGCAGGAGTGGCAGCAGGCAGGCTTCCACTTCTCGGCAGAGCAGGTGCAGTTCCGCAACTCGGTGATCTTCGACCTCCGGCGCGACGAAGAAGACCTCCTCATGGAGATGAAATCCAAGACGCGCTACAACATCCGGCTCTCGGAGCGTAAGGGGGTCGTGGTGCGCTTCGGCGACGCGGACGACCTCGACCTGCTGTACCAGCTGTACGAGGAGACCGCCCGCCGCGACGACTTCGTGATTCGCCCGCTCAGCTACTACCGCCAGGCCTGGGGCGACTTCATGCGGGCGGGGCTGGCGCAGCCCATCATCGCCGAGTACAAGGGCACGCCGCTGGCCCACGTCATCATTTTCGGCCTCGGCAAGCGAGCGTGGTACTTCTACGGCGCGTCGTCCGACGAGGAGCGCAACCGCATGCCGACCTACGCCCTGCAGTGGGCGGCGATGCGCTGGGCCAAGACGCAGGGCATGACGGTCTACGACATGTGGGGCGCACCCGACGACTTCGAGGATGAGAACGACCCGCTCGCGGGTGTCTACCGCTTCAAGGCGGGCTTCGGCGGGACGGTCGTGCGGCGCGTCGGCGCGTGGGACTACCCGGCAAACAAGACGCTGTACGGGCTGTACTCCCGCGCTAAGCCCGCGCTGATCGGCGCGATGCGCTGGGCGGCGCGCCAGCGGCTGCGACGCGGCGGTCAGAGCATAGAGTAGCGCCACAAACGCACGCCAGGGGACTGGACGACAGCAGTTCGCAAGATGGCATCACTTGAGGGGACCCAACCCAGGGGGGCATGGCTGGCCGGTGCAAGCCGCGCCCTGCCGATTGTGCTCGGCTACGTCCCGATCGGCTTTGCGACCGGGGTGCTGGCGCAGAAAGCCGGGCTCTCGACCTTCAACACCGTGGCGATGTCGCTGCTGGTGTACGCCGGATCGTCGCAGCTCATCGCAGTCGGGTTGTTCGGCGCAGGGGCTCCGGCGCTCTCCATCGTCGTCACGACGTTCGTCGTCAACCTGCGGCACCTGCTGCTCTCGGCGGCCATCGCGCCCAAGCTGAAGGGCTGGCGGCGCCGGGAGGTGGTCGCTTTCGCCTACGAGCTGACGGACGAGACGTTCGCCGTGCACGCAGCGGACCCCGCCCGGCGGCTTGGCAGGCGCGCGGCGCTCGCCATGAATCTCACCGCGCAGGCCTCGTGGGTGCTGGGGACGTGGCTGGGCGTTGTCGCGGGGCAGGCCATCCGGGACGTCCGGCCGTTCGCACTCGACTACGCCCTGCCCGCGATGTTTATTGCGCTGCTGCTCATGCAGATCAAAGACCGCATCCAGGTTGGCGTCGCGGTGCTGACGGGCGTGCTGTCGGTCGGGCTGCTGCTCGCCGGGCTGGACCAGTGGGCGGTGATCGCCGCGACGGTGATCGGTGCGACGGTGGGGCTGGGGATAGAGCTATGGATCAACGGGCGATCTTCCTGACCATCGCCGGGATGGCGGTTGTCACGTTTGTACCGCGCGTGCTGCCGGTACTGGCACTGTCGCAGCGCCGGCTGCCGGAACCCGTCGCCGCGTGGCTGCGCTACGTGCCCGTCGCCGTGCTCGCGGCGATGCTGCTGCCCGCGCTCGTCATCGCAGACGGTGACCTCGACCTGACCCCCGGCAACCTGTTCCTGTGGGCGGCCATCCCGACGCTGCTCGTCGCCTGGCGGACGCGCAGCCTGTTCGCGGCGGTGATCGCCGGCATGCTGATCGTCGCGCTGGCCCGGCTGGCCGCCGGCTGGTAAGGTCAAGTTCTGGAGGGGTGCGCGCCGCGCTGCTGGCGAGCTCTGTGCCCCGACCCTGACTCGCGAGTCCTTAGCAGAGAGAGGTCGAACATGGCTACCGATCCGTTCCCCACCGGTCGTCTGCCCCGCGTGCGGCTGGCCCACCTGCCCACGCCCATCGAGCGGCTGCCCAACCTCACGAAGCTGCTCGGCGGGCCCGACATCTATGTAAAGCGCGACGACCTGACGGGCCTGGCAACCGGCGGCAACAAGGTTCGCAAGCTGGAGTTTCTGATAGGCCAGGCACTGCAGGCGGAGGCAGACTGCGTGATCACCGCCGGGGCGGTACAGTCCAACCACGCCCGGCAGACAGCCGCCGCCGCACGCAAGTTCGGGCTGGAGCCACACCTCGTGCTTGGCAAACCGGCAGGCGGCGTCCCCGAGCACCCGCAGGGCAACCTGCTGCTCGACCACCTGCTCGGCGCGGTCATCCACTGGACGGACGAGCCCGCGCCGTATGCGGAGACGATCGCACAGGTCGCGGCGGAGCTGCGTGACGCGGGCCGCCAGCCCTACGAGATCCCGTACGGGGGCTCCAGCGCCCACGGCATGATGGGCTACGTCGAGGCCATGCGCGAGGTCGCGGAGCAGGTGCCGGGGCCCGCGCCGTTTGCCGCGCACGTGTTTGCGACGTCGTCGGGCGGGATGCAGGCGGGGATGATGCTCGGTGCGTACCTCGTGCGCGGGTTGGGCGACAACTGGGGCGGGAGGCCGCGCCTGCTCGGCATCAGCGTCGCCGACCCCGCCAGCGTCATGAAACCGCGGCTCGTCGAACTGGTGCGGCAGGGAGCCGCGGCACTGGGGCTGACCTACAACGTGAACGAGAACGCCGCCATCGTCAACGACGGCTATCTCGGCGAGGGCTACGCCGTCGTCGGCGAGCGCGAGCGCGAGGCGATCCGGCTCGCCGCGCAGCAGGATGGCCTGCTCGTGGACCCCGTATATACGGGGCGGGCGCTGGCGGGCCTCATTGACCTGATCCGGCAGGGGGCGTACGAATCGGGCGAGCGGGTGCTGTTCTGGCACACGGGCGGCACGGCGGGGCTGTTCGCGTTTGGAGAGGTGCTGGAGCTCGATACGACAGCATCATAGCGCGGCGCGAGAATTATAGAAGTCTTGCCAAAACAACAGGTCAATCTGCATTGGTAGGGGCGGCTCTAAGAGTTGCCCCTCTAGCGTCAAGTGACGTGGCCTGATGACCAACTTGCCACCCCCTCTGACCGGGTTCGCTCCGCGAACTACGCCATCATCCCCTGAGAGGGGGCGAAGGCGGTACGACGATTGCTTTCCTGCCCCGCTGAAAGGCTGGCAATATGACATTTTTTCCGTGAGCCGCCTTCCCCCCTCATCTCAGGCTGTACCGCCTGCGGCGGGCAGCACGCCTTCATCCCACCAGGGGAGAAGGGAATAGCCGGGTCCCCGGCGAGCATGGCCCCCTCTCCCCGCCGTGGGAGAG
>CAZDLX010000093.1:0-13621 GCA_964506005.1 uncultured Anaerolineae bacterium
GCCAGCGCCCGGGCCAGCGCCACGCGCTGCTGCTGGCCGCCCGAGAGCTGGCTGGAATAGCGGTCGCCGAGGCCCGTCAGCCCGACAAGATCGAGCAGATCGTCCCGCCGCTGCTGCCGCTCCGCTGCGGGAGCCCCACGGATGCGCAGCCCGAACTCGACGTTTTCGGCGACTGTCATGTGGCGGAAGATCGAGTAGTTCTGAAACACGAAGCCCACGTTGCGGGCCTGTGGCGGCAGGTCGGTGACGTCATGGCCGCCCATCTCGATACGCCCTGAATCAACCTCTGCGAGGCCCGCAATCATGCGGAGGATCGTGCTCTTGCCGCTGCCGCTGCCGCCGAGCAGCACAAACAGCTCGCCTTCCGGTATCGAGAGCGAGACGTCGTTGACGACGAGTACCCGGCCAAACCGCTTGGTGAGATTAGTCAGGACGATCGACACTACGATGGCCTTTCTACAGTCCGCTGAGTGAGTCGCTGCAGGGCGAGAAACAGGACGAACGACAGCGTCGCAAGCACCGCGGCGACGGCGTTAGCCGTCTCGATGTTGCCGGCCTCAAACTGCGCGAAAATGTAGAGTGGCGCGGTCTGGGTGCGGAGTCTCAGATTGCCGCTGACAAGCACCGTCGCCCCGAACTCACCCAGAGAGTGAGCGAAGGTCAGCAGTGTGCCGGCGAACAGGCCGCCGCGCAGCGCCGGTAGAATGACGAACCGGAACGTTTGCCAGCGATTGGCGCCGATGGTGTACGCGGCCTCTTCGTACGTGACCTCCAGCTCGTCGAGCACGGGTTTGACCGCGCCCAGCATGTAGGGAAACGTCACGAACAGATGCGCCAGCAGGACACCCGCAGGCATGAACATGGGTTGGATGCCCAGCGGGTCGAGGACCCGCCCCAGCAGGCCGATGGGCCCCCACAGCAGCAGCAGTGAAGTGCCAACGACCACAGTGGGGATTGCCACCGGCAGGTTCACGATCACGACCAGAGCTTCGCGCCCGCGAAACCGGTACTTCGACAGCACATAGGCCGCAAAGGTCCCGAGCACGCCGTTGATGAGCGCCGTGGCGAGTGCGATCAGCAGCGAAAAACGCAGCGCAAACTGCGCGTCCGGCTGGCGAAGCGCATTCCAGAAGCCTTCCAGCCCGCTGCTTCCGGCGAAGATGTAGATGGCGGCCAGCGGCATCAGGAGCAGCGGCAGCAAAACAACCAGCAGCAGCGAGACCGGGAGAAGTGCGCCTGCACGCCGGCGGCGCACGCGAGGCAGACTATCGCTCATCAGTTAAGCTCCTCAAGCACACGATCCTTCCAGATGGCGTCGATGATCTCGCGCTTGGCTTCCGGCCAGCCGCCCAGATCGGCCACGGTGAACGGGTCGCCAATGGCGCCGAAGTAAGGCTTGCCGGCGTTGAGCGTCTCGTCAACGCTGCGGAAGCCGTAATCGACGAAGATGCGCTGCGCCTCTTCACTCCAGAGAAACGCGACGAAGGCGTCGATGAGCTCGCGGTCGGCGCGCGGGATGTTGTCGTCGATCACCACGACCACGTGCTCGCTGAGGATCGTGCTCTGAGGGTAGACCATCTCGCCCTCCAGCCGGCCTCGCAGCAGGTCAAGCGCCAGCTCCTGCTCGTAGGTGATCAACACGTCGCCAAACCCGCTCTCATACTGAGTGCGCGCCGCCCGCGCCGACGAAGCCTGGCTGGAGACGTTCCGCCAGATGCCGGCAAGCTGATCGTAAGCGAGGGCAGCGTCGCCTGTCTCGCGCAGCTCGCTGCCATATTCGGCGAGAATGGCCCACTGGGCGCCACCTGACGTGAGTGGATCCGGGTGGATGATGCCCACACCGGGCTGTGTCAGGTCCGCAAAATCGGTAAGCTGCAGCGGATTGCCGGGCCGGACGAGGATGATGAACGGCGTGCGGTTCAGGATGCCGCCGTGAGGCAGGTCCCGCCAGGTAGGGCTGTCAAGCCGCCCGCTCTCAACGAGGCGCAGAGCGTCCAGCTCAAGCGAGAGGATGGCGACCTCCGCCGGAACGCCGAGGATAATCTGGTTGGTTACCGTCCCGGAGCCGCCGAACGACGAGATGAACTCGACATCTTCGCCCGTTCTGGACTTCCACTGTGCCTGAAATGCCGGGAAGACGCCGTCATTCATCACCTCGCCGAGGATGCTGAAGCCATAGACGACGACCGTGCGTGGCCGGGCACGGTTCACGCCGGGCAGCCACGGCCAGACAGCATATAGCACCATGCCGCCAACGGCCAGATACATCACGACCCGCCTGGAAAGAAGCCGCCAGTTGATCAATCAGCGTTCCTTCTGCGATAGCTCGCACCGTTCTCCGATGGCATGTTTGCCGGTGGCTTCTGCGCCAGGCGCCCGGCGAAACACAGGTGTTCGATGCCCTATCGTTCAGGCATTTATTGAAGATAGTGATGGAGGAATCAAAAGACAACAGGAATTGATCTTGCAGTGGATGGGGAGAAAAAGCCGCCCACGGTCTGCGGGGCCGGGGCGGCGTCTATGCGTGGATATGCTCGCTCACGACCGCTCGCTCAGTCGCAGCCCGATAATGCCCGCCACCAGCAGGACGATGGACACCAGCTTCAGAGCATCGCGCGACTCACCCAGCCAGAGGATGCCCAGCACGGCGGTCCCCACCGCGCCGATGCCCGTCCACACGGCGTAGGCCGTGCCGACGGGGATGTACTTGAGCGCCTGCGCCAGCAGGAACATACTCAGGGCCAGCGTCACGACGAAGCCGATTGTCGGGGCGGGTCTCGATAGGCCCTCGGATTGCTTCAACAGCAGCGCCCAGGCCATCTCCAGCAGCCCGGCGATGAAAAGTACGACCCAAGCGAACCTGTCCAACGTGCCATTCCCCTCACTACTCAACGTGTCTACCCGCTGCCTGTGTCAGCCTACCTGCACCACGCCGCGCTCGAACCCTGTGAGGCTGCGCGCGCCGTCTTCCGTGATCACCACGTCGTCCTCGATGCGGATGCCGAACTCGCCGGGGAAGTAGACGCCCGGCTCGACGGTGAACGTCATGCCCGGCTCCAGCACCATCTCGTTCCCCTCGACGATGTACGGGCGCTCGTGCCCATCCAGGCCGATGCCATGCCCGGTGCGGTGGATGAAGTACGGGCCGAAGCCCGCGGCTTCGATAGCCTGCCGGGCGGCGCGGTCGACGTCCTGGCAGGTCGCGCCGGGGCGGGCCGCCTCGCGCCCGGCGAGGTTGGCCGCCCGCACAGCCTCATAGGCGGCGAGCACGCGGGCCTCCAGCGGGCCCCCGACCGCGAACGTCCGCGTGATGTCGGAGACGTAGCCCTCCGAGCTCGCGCCGAAGTCGACGAGCAGCACGTCGCCCGCCTGTACGGCGCGGTCGCCGGGGACGCCGTGAGGCAGGGCGGCATTGGGCCCGCCGAGCACGATGGGCTCGAAGGGCAGGGCCTCGCTGCCGTGCTCACTGAGCGCGGCGCGCAGCCGCCCGGCGATCTGCCGCTCGGTGTCGCCGGGGCGCACCGCCCGGATCACGTCTGCCAGCGCCCGCTCGGCAATGTCGACCGCCGCCTGCATCTTCTCGATCTCGGCGGCATCTTTACGCAGGCGCAGCACGTCTATGATGGGGTCGGCGTCGCGCACGATGGCGTTCGGGAAGAGCCGCTGCACGATGCGCAGCTCCGCAACGCGCATCCGCAGGTACTCCACGGCGATCTCGTGGATCTCGGGCAGGGCGTCGCTGGCCGCGCGGAAGGCGTCCGCCGGGCCCTGCTCGTCGGTGTAGGTGAGCAGCTCGACCTCGTAGCCGGGCGCGCCGCCGTCGAACTTGGCGCTCTCCAGCGAGGGCACGGCAAACACGGGCCGCCCCTCCGCCGGGAAAAAGCCGGCGGTGGGCCGCTCCATCAGGTGGAAGTCGAGGCCCGACATATAGCGCAGGTTAGGGCCGGGCACGAGAGCCAGCGCGTGCACGTTGCGCGCCCGTAGCTCAGTCTGGAGTTTCGCCAGCCGTTCGGCAAACATCGTCGTTTCCCCCTTAGCTCAATACTTGACGCCCACCAGCTCGACGGCGTCGATCTGGTTCCAGCCCCCGGCGCTCGTCGTCTGGTCAACGTAGATCTTGATGCGGTTGCCCGGCTCGTCGATGTCCGGGATCGGCACGTCGAGGATGAAGGGGCACTGCGGGCGTGCCTGGGGCGCGGCTACGTAGACGGGGTGGACGACGCCTTCCACGTCGATGAACTCGATCAGGGTGATGAAACCCGGATTGTACGTCTCGTAGACGCGCACCGCCCGCGGGCGGACGAGCTCGGCGAAGTACAGCTCCAGTGTGCCGGTGCTGTTCGGGTTGGCGGTGGCCCACGCCGTGCGGAAGTCGCCGCAGCCGTCGGTGTTGGGCGGGCCGACGGCCTGCACCGCGCCCTGGGCAATGCGGTCGCGCTCTTCGGGGGAGAGGGCAGACGCGGCGTACTGCTGCACCAGGCGCCGCCCTTCGAGTGCGAGGGTCGGCGCGGCGCCGGTCAGCGCCGCCTGCGGGGGGGTCTGGGACAGGTTGCCCGCGATGGTCGGGAACAGCAAGTTGTCGGTGGTGGCCGCCGCGTTGACGGTGAGCTGCACCACGTTGGGGTCGGCGCTGCTCGGCAGCCGTGAGAGTACGACGACGGCGGTGACCAGCAGGAGGAGTGCCGCACCGCCATACCAGACGAGTGCCGGCACCCCGGCGAAGAACTCCCTGACGTTGTCCTGGATTTTCGAGAAGAAGCTCATGCAGACCTCGCGAGCAGTATAGCCCAGGCGGGGGTATGGGTGCCAGTGACGCGGCTTGTTGATTCCCTCACCACGCGCGTGCTAAAATATGACAAGGTTTGTCCGAATAACCACAACCACCCACTGTGGCTTTCACAGGAGAAGGACCATGAACGAGCCGATTGAGACAGGGTACGCTTACCCTGAAGTGCTGGTTTCGACCGCCTGGGTCGCGGAGCATCTCGACGACCCGAGCGTGCGCATTGTCGAGTCAAACGAGGACCCCCTGCTGTATTCGTCGGGCCACATCCCCGGCGCGGTCGAAATTGACTGGACGCGTGACCTGAACGACCAACTCCGCCGCGACTACGTCGAGCAGGCGGAGTTCGAGGCGCTGATGTCCCGCATCGGCGTCACGCCTGACATGTCCGTCGTCTTCTACGGCGATAAGAGCAACTGGTGGGCTACCTACGCCTTCTGGGTGTTCAAGCTGTTCGGGCACAGGGATGTCCGCATCATGGACGGCGGCCGGCTCAAGTGGGAGCAGGAAGGCCGGCCCCTCACCCGCGAGGTGCCCACCTACCCGCAGACCACCTACCGGGCGAACCCGCGTGACGACCGCACCAACCGCGCCTTCCGGGACGAGGTGCTTGAGCACGTCAAGGCCAGGCTGCCGCTGGTGGACGTGCGCAGCCCCGAGGAATACCGCGGCGAGCGCCTGCACATGCCGGACTACCCCAATGAGGGCGCGCTGCGCGGCGGGCACATCCCCGGCGCGAAGAACATCCCCTGGAGCCGGGCATCAAACCCCGACGGCACGTTTAAATCTCCCGAGGAGCTGCGCGCCATCTACGAGCACGAGCAGGGCCTGGCACCGTCCGACGACGTGATCGCCTACTGCCGCATCGGGGAGCGCAGCAGCCACTCGTGGTTTGTGCTCAAGTACCTGCTCGGCTACGAGAACGTCCGCAACTACGACGGCTCCTGGACGGAGTGGGGCAACCTCGTCGGCGTGCCGGTTGAGAAGGAAGAGCCCGCGAGAGAACCTGCATGATCGACACGACCGGCTACCCTGAAGCCCTCGTCGAGGTGCTTGAGGACTTCCAGTGGATCACTGACCGCAACGAGCGTACCGAGATGCTGATCCACTACGCCGACCAGTTCAAGCCGGTGCCTGAGTCCATCGCGGCGAAGCCCTACGCAGAGGCCAACCGCGTCCCCGCCTGCGAGTCGGAGGCCTACGTGTGGGCGGAGCAGCAGCCCGGCGGGGGCATCCAGTATTACTTCGCCGTCGAGAACCCGCAGGGCCTCTCGGCGATGGCGCTGGCGGCCATCCTCGACCAGACGCTCTCCGGCGCGCCGCCCGAGGAGATCGCCAATGTCTCGCCCGAGATCGTGTTTGAGCTGTTCGGGAGCGAGCTCTCGATGGGCAGAGGCCAGGGGCTCACCGGCATGGTGGCGATGGTGAGAACTTTCGCCAGGGACGTGCTCGCGCGCCAGCGGTAACCCCGGCCCGCTGAAAGGGGTAGTAGATGAAATTTGGGGTGCTCGGCACCGGCGTTGTTGGGCGGACTCTCTCAGAGAAGCTTGCTGCGCTCGGTCATGACGTCACGATGGGCACGCGTGACGTCGAAGCGGCGCTCGCCCGCACTGAGCCCGACCGCTTCGGCGGCCCGCCGCTCGGCGAATGGCTGGCTGCCCAGAATGCCGTGCAGCTCGGCACGTTCGAGCAGGCTGCGGCGGCAGGCGACGTCATCATCAATGCGGTCGCGGGGACAGCCTCGCTGGACGCGCTGAGCGCTGCCGGTGCGGAGAACCTGAGCGGCAAGGTGCTCGTGGATATCTCCAACCCGCTGGCGTTCACGCCCGGCGAGCCGATGACGCTCGCCGTGTGCAATGACGACTCGCTCGCCGAGCAGATCCAGCGCGCATTTCCTGAAGCCCGAGTCGTCAAGACGCTGAACACCGTCACCGCCCGTCTGATGGTCGAGCCGGGGCTCGTTCCGGGCGAGCACAGCGTCTTCGTGAGCGGCGACGACCCCGGCGCCAAGGCGCAGGTCGTGCGCCTGCTCGAAGACGAGTTCGGCTGGAAGTCCGTCATCGACCTGGGCGACCTCACCACCGCGCGGTCTGCGGAGATGTTCCTTCCGCTGTGGCTGAACCTGATGATGGTGCAGGGGACGTCGCTCTTCAACGTCCAGATAGTGAAGTGACGGGGCGCTAGACTTCAACATATGGGCTCCGCACTTGCGGTCGAAACCCTACCCCCAGTTGGCTGTGCCAACTCACCCCTCCCCGCCAGCAAGGAGGGGAAAGATAGCCACTCTCCCCTTCCCTGCTGGCGGGGAAGGAGCCGGGGATGGGGTCGAACGAGTTTTGAGCACAGGGCTGTGAGGGCTAAACCGCTCCCCTGAACGCAAAAAGGCGCGCCCTGCAGGGCGCGCCTCTGTTTTTGGCTGGCTGCCGCCTAGACGCTCTCTGCGACCGGGATGTAGCCGTGCTCCTCGAGGTACGCGATCAGCTTCTGCGCGCTCTCCTCGGGGGTTTCCTCGTGCGTGTGGACCGTGATCTCAGGGTTCACGGGCGGCTCGTAGGGGTCCGAGACGCCGGTGAAGTTCTCGATCTCGCCCGCGAACGCTTTGGCATACATGCCCTTCACGTCGCGCTCGGCGCAGACTTCCAGCGGCGCGTGGACGAACACCTCGATGAAGTTCGTCGTCTCCTGCCGGACGTTGTCGCGCACCGCCTGGTACGGCGAGATGAAGCTGGCGATCACGCCGACGCCGTTGCGCGAGAGCAGCTTGGCGACGAACGTCACACGCTCGATATTCTTATCGCGGTCTTCCTTCGAAAATCCCAGGTCCCGCGTGAGCGACTGGCGCACGACGTCGCCGTCCAGCCGCTCGATCTTGAGGCCCCGCTCTTTCAGCCTGGCCTCGACAATCTTCGCGATCGTGGTCTTGCCCGCGCCCGAAAGCCCGGTCATCCACAGAGTAAAGCCCTTCTGCTCGACGTTGCTCACAAATATTCTCTCCTAGCTGATTAATCAGCGGCGAGTATAGCGCACCGCTCTGGAAGCAACCAGCCGGGCGCTGTTGGCCACTTTCCGCCTTTCGAGTACGATATACTCCCTGTGGATTCCGCTTCCGACGATTCACCGGGAACATCCTGGCACGCAGAGGCACTCAATGACCCCTGACATGTGGCTGGCGCTCGGCATTCTCGTCGTCGCCATCATCCTGTTTATCTCTGAGCGGGTGCGCGTCGACATCGTCGCGCTGGGCGTCGTCGTGGCGCTAGCACTCTCGGGCCTGCTCACCGTTCAGGAGGCCATCGCGGGCTTCTCGAATACGGCAGTTATCACCATCGCCGCCCTGTTCATCGTCGGCGGCGCGGTGATGCACACCGGGCTGGCCCGTGCAATGGGCAACCGCATCCTTGCCGTCGCCGGGAACAGCCCCGCCCGCCTGACCGCCGTCATCATGCTGGCCGTCGCCTTCATGTCCTTCTTCATGAGCGACACTGGCGTCGTGGCCGTGATGCTGCCTGCCGTCGTCGCGCTGGCTGCCGATGCCAAGCTCCCGCCCTCCAAGCTCCTGATCCCGCTGGCGTACGGCTCGCTGCTCGGCGGGCTCTCCACGCTGATCGGCACGCCGCCCAACCTCATCGCGTCGGACGCACTGCGTGACTACGGCTACCAGCCCTTCGGGTTCTTCAGTTACACGCCGCTGGGTCTGGTGCTCATCGCCGCCGGGGTGCTCTACATGGTGCTCGTCGGGCGCAAGCTGCTGCCCGCCCGTACCCCCGACCACGACATTCAGCGTGTCGAGACGCCGGAGGAGCTTGTTCAGCTTTATCGCCTGCCCGACAACCTGTGGCGGCTGCGTGTGCGCCACAACTCGCGGCTCGTCGGGCACACCGTCACCACCTCACGGTTCGGCTCGCGCTTTGAGGTCAGCGCGCTGGAGATTATCCGCCCCGCCGGGCCGCAGGCGGACGGTCATGCCCACGACGACGCGACCCCGGTGGAGCCCGAAGGCGCTGCCCATATCCGCCCCGTGACGGATGTCGAGCTTGTGCCCGACGACGTCCTTCTCGTCCAGGGTGACCCGGTTGACGTGCAGCAGGCAGCCGCCTACTTCAACCTCGCCATCCAGCCAATCTCGTCCTACGATCAGGAGGCGCTCGTCACCGACGAGATCGGCATCGCCGAGATCGTGCTGCCGCCGCGCTCCTCGCTCATCGGCAAGACGCTGCCCGATACGCGCTTTGGCTCAACCTACCATCTGACGGTGCTCGACATCCGGCGCTCGGATGCGAGCCGCAGTCTCAACCTCAAGACGACGCCGCTTGAGTTCGGCGACACGCTGCTCGTGCAGGGCGAATGGAAGAACATTATCGACCTCAAGCGGCACCGACGGGATTTTGTCGTCATGGGCGACCCCGAGCGGCTGGCTGGCCCGGCCCACCGCCAGAAGGCGCCGGTCGCACTGGCGATCATGGCCGGGATGGTCGTGCTGATGATCACCGGTCTGGTGCCCGTCGCCACCGCCAGCCTGCTCGCCGCGCTGCTGATGGTGCTGACCGGCTGCCTCTCGATGGACGAGGCCTATGATGCGATGGACTGGAAGAGCATCGTGCTCATCGCCGGAATGCTGCCGATGGCAACCGCGCTGGAGAAAGTCGGGCTGGTGGACCTCGCCGTCGATGGCACAGTGACCGCTCTGGGCGGCTACGGGCCGCAGGTCCTCCTGGCAGGGATATTCCTGCTCACCACGGCCTTCACGCAGGTTCTCTCCAATACCGCCACCGCCGTTCTCGTCGCGCCCATAGCCATCGCGACGGCGCAGCGGATCGGCATCCAGCCTCACGCCTTCGTGATGGCGGTCGCTGTGGGCGCATCGATGACCTTCACCTCGCCCATCAGCTCGCCGGTAAACACGCTCGTGCTGGGGGCGGGCAGCTATCGCTTCACCGATTTTGTAAAGGTTGGCCTGCCGGTTATCCTGTTCAGCCTGGTCATTGCGGTGCTCGTCCTGCCGGTGCTATTCCCATTCAATTAGGCAGGATTTGGGATAAAAGTCACACCGAATAGAGAAGGCCGACAATTTCGCGCACCAGCCGCGATGCGGTATATTATCGTGGCACGTGTCAGAATGGGCCTGGCGGATACCGGCCCGCTACTCTAGTTCCACAACGCATTTTCCCCATACAGGAGACGTATATGGCAGCCCCCGACAAGCCAGAAGTCAAGGTTCCGAGCGATATTGAAATCGCACAGGCAGCCGACCTCCGTCCGATCATCGAGATCGCGGAGAAGATCGGATTAACTGAAGACGACCTGGACTTCTACGGCAAGTACAAGGCAAAGATCCACCTCGACGTTCTCAAGAAGTTCGCTGACCGCCCGCAGGGCAAGTACATCGACGTTACGGCGATCACCCCCACCCCGCTGGGCGAGGGCAAATCCACGACGATGGTCGGGCTCACCCAGGCGATGGGTTCGGAGCTGGGCAAGAATGTGATGTGCTGCATCCGCCAGCCGAGCATGGGTCCCACCTTCAACATCAAGGGCGGCGCTGCCGGTGGCGGCTACAGCCAGGTCATCCCCATGGAGGACTTCAACCTCCACCTGACCGGCGATATTCACGCCATCACGGCTGCTCACAATCTCGTCGCCGCGGCCCTCGACACCCGCATGTACCACGAGAGCCGCCAGTCCGACGAGGCGCTCGCTCGCCGCGGCATCAAGCGCCTGGACATTGACCCGGAGACCATCACCTGGAACCGCGTCGTGGACGTGTGCGACCGTTCCCTGCGCCAGATCGAGGTCGGCCTGGCCGACGACACGCAGGCTGACGGCTCGCCGAGCCCCGTCTTCCCGCGCCGCACCGGCTACGACATCACCGTTGCCAGCGAGATCATGGCCATCCTCGCGCTGACGACCAGCCTCAAGGACATGCGCGAGCGCATTGGCCGCGCGGTGGTGGGCCTGAGCAAGTCGGGCAAGCCTGTCACGCTCGAAGACCTCGGCGTGGCCGGCGCGGTGACCGTCCTGATGCGCGACGCCATCATGCCCAACCTGATGCAGACGCTGGAAGGCCAGCCCGCACTGGTGCACGCCGGCCCGTTCGCCAACATCGCGCACGGCAACTCCTCCATCATCGCCGACCAGATCGCCCTGAAGCTCGCCGATTACGTGATCACAGAGAGCGGCTTCGGCGCCGACATCGGCATGGAGAAGTTCTTCGACATCAAGTGCCGCTACTCGGGCCTCATCCCCAACGCGGTCGTCCTGGTGGCCACCATCCGCGCGCTCAAGATGCACGGCGGCGGCCCCAAGGTCTCGCCGGGCGCGCCGCTGGCCAAGGAATACACCGAGGAGAACCTCGAACTGCTGGAGAAGGGTCTGGAGAACCTCGGCGTTCACATCCGCAACGCGCTGAAGTTCGGCATCCCGGTCGTCGTCGCGATCAACGGCTTCAAGGAAGACACTGAGGCCGAGTGGGAGCTCGTCCGCCAGTACTCCATCGACCAGGGTGCGGAAGATGCGGTCGTCACGACCCACTGGGCGCACGGCGGCAAGGGCGCGGCCAAGCTGGCCGAGGCTGTCGTCGCGGCCTGCGAGAAGCCGAGCAACTTCGACTTCCTGTACCCGCTCGACTGGCCGATCAAGCAGAAGATCGAGCACATCGCGAAGGAAATCTACGGGGCCGATGGCGTCGAGTACACCGAGCTGGCTGAAAAGCAGATCGACAACTACGAGCGCAACGGCTTCGGCAACCTGCCGATCTGCATGGCTAAGACACACCTCAGCCTGAGCCACGACCCCGAGCTGAAGGGCGCGCCGACCGGCTTCATCCTGCCCATCCGCGAGGTCCGGGCCAGCGTGGGCGCGGGCTTCATCTACCCGCTCGTCGGCAAGATGAGCACGATGCCCGGCCTGGCGACCAACGCCGCCTTCATGCACATCGACATCGACACCGAGACGGGCGAGATCCGCGGGCTGTTCTAAGCCTGAACCTGCTCAGAAATACTGGTAGGGGCGCAGCATGCTGCGCCCCTCGTTTTTGTTGGAGTCCACAGATGGCACAGATTTCACAGAGAAGCTGTGAAATGAGTCCACGAATGACACGAATTACACTAATGAGATTTCCCGTTTTTCCATTCGTGCCATTCGTGGATCAATTTGCCATTGTCGCCTCATCCGTGGGCTCACTCACCCCAGCTTCGCGGCCAACTGCTGAGCCGCTGCGAGATCGTCCGGCGTGTTGACGTTGAAGAAGCTCAGGCGCTCGGGGTCGAACCGGTCGATCTCCTCCCCAGCCACCTCACGCACGCGCACGTCGGGAAAGAAGCCGATGACCTTCAGCCGGTCGGCGTCCAGCCGCCGCCGGATCGGTTCGCGGCACGCCTGCCCGTAGATCGCATACATGCTCTGCGGGTAGTTGTCACGGTTCAGCGGCACGACCACGTCCCAGCCCTCGCGCAGGCTGGCGAGGTAGCGTATCAGCGGCACGCTCAGGAAAGGCTGGTCGCAGCTTACCATCAGCACGTGTGACGCGGCGCTGTGTGCCAGCGCCGTGTACAGCCCGCCGAGCGGCCCCTTGCCGGGTAACACGTCGGGGTAGATGGGCAGCCCGAACCGCTCGTAAGGCCCGGCTTCGTTGGCGATGATGAACAATTCGCCGTCCACCGCTTCGCGCACCCGATCGATCACCCGCTGGATGATCGGCTGCCCGCCGACCTCTAGCAGGGCCTTGTTCTGCCCCATCCGCGAGCTCAAGCCCCCGGCCAATATCGCCGCATTCACCATACGATCAACCTGCTCTCTCCTGTTAAGCAATAACTCCTCGAGCGCGAGTCCAATCGCGCCAAGCCGCCAGGCTATCAATCTTTCCCCTCTCCCAGCGACCGCACGTCGCGAGGCACGCTTGCGTGCCGGAGAGCGGGCTGGGGGTGAGGTCCCTTCGTGAAAAGCACGCCCCCGGGTTATACTCGCCTCGCACGCCAATCACAACCCGGAGATCCCCACCGTGATCGAGTATGTACCCACCCTCAACGAGCTGCAGGCCAAGTACCGGCGCATCGCCGCGCTGCTGGAAGAGCTGTACGGCTACCCGGAGTGGCGGCAGCACCTCTCGCCGGAGGACGAGCTCGTCTGTACGATCCTGTCACAGAATACGTCCGACACCAACCGGGATGTCGCTTACCGGCGGCTGAAATCCGCCTTCCCGAACTGGGAAGCCGTGCGCGACGCCGACCCTGAGGCGGTGATCGACGCGATCCGCCCGGCGGGGCTGGCGAACCAGAAGGGGCCGCGCATCCAGGCGGCGCTGCAGCATCTCACGGAGACGCAGGGAGCCATCACGCTGGAGCATCTGCGCGACATGCCCATCGAGGAAGCCAAAGCGTGGCTGACGGGCATTCACGGCATCGGCCCGAAGACGGCGGCGATCATCCTGCTGTTCGCCATGAACAAGCCCGCCTTCCCGGTGGATACCCACGTTCACCGGGTGACGGGCCGGCTGGGCCTCATCGGGCCAAAAACGACTGCCGAGCAGGCCCACGACATCCTGGAGGCTATCGTGCCTGAGGAGGACTTCTACCCGTTCCACCTGCAGCTCATCCAGCACGGGCGCGAGGTGTGCCACGCCCGCAACCCGAAGTGCGAGATCTGCCCGCTGCAGGACGAGTGCCTGTACTACCAGCACAACGTCGCGGGTGATGGAGCCGGCCGGCGCGATAATATCTAGATACTTGCCTGGGATGTGGCCGGCGAAAGGCATATCCTCGCCTGACGCTTAAGCGTCAGGCTACTGGTGATACGCCGGCTGAAGCCGGCCCGCTGGCTAACGTGCCAGCTAACGGTCGATTT
>CAZDLX010000094.1:0-13588 GCA_964506005.1 uncultured Anaerolineae bacterium
CCCCCTTCCTGGGGGGCGGTCACCCCCCCGCGCCGCCGTCGCCGCGTGGTTGGGTGGGGGCTCTACCTGTGGCCGTAGAGTCGCGATTGTCCGATTAATTTGTCTATCTACCCTATGCTCGGGCAACGCAAAACTGCCCCCTACGGGGACAGGTAGGGGCCGGTCTCAGACCGGCCCTTTGGGCGGCTCTGAGAGCCGCCCCTACACATCGTAGCGACTGGCAATTGCACATTCACGGCTCATCCGAGGCTGGGCGGCGGTGCGGTCTCCCTACGTCAGCTCGTCCACCTGGCGGCGCAGGCGCTCGATCTGCGCGTCCCGCCCGGTGGTGGCCTCGCCGGGGCCCTCTAAGTCAAGCCCGCGCGTACGGCCCGGGTCGCCGGGGCGCCGGCTGTCGGCGAGGTCCAGCGCCGTGTTCGCCACCTGCCCCAGAAGCTGGTTGCGCCGCGTCTCGACGAAGCCCTTGAGGATGCCCGCCCCGCCCAGGCCTGCCACAATCGACGACCCGATAAGCTGCACACTTGTCGCGGCGGGGTTCAGCGCATAGACAATCACCGCAGCCATCGCGCCGATGACCACGTCGGCGAGGAAGCCGAAGTCAAAGTAAGCCGTTACGCTGGCGTCGCTTTCGATCTTGCTGCGGCGGCGTGGCAGCTCGATCCCGTTTTCGGCAAGGAGGCCAAGGCCGAAGCCGCCGACCAGCCCACAGACCGCCGCAATCAGCACGTCCGTCACAACGCTTCCGAACAGGGCTGTCATTCCCATCCTCCTTTGGCAGTGGAAACCGCATCCGGCCCGGCGGTGCGGGCAGCAGTACTTGCAATGCATTCTCAAGATATGCTCAGTGGGGATGCTTGTCAACCGCAGCGCGCAGCCTGCGTCACGATTGCCGCACCGGGCAGTCGCGCTACAATCATGATGAGAATCGTCAGCACTGGCAGGTAAGTATGCTCAAAATCACGCTCTACGCGACACTCCGCGAGATCGCGGGCGGCAAGACGCTCCACATCCCGTTCGAGGGCGGCACCGTGCGGGACTTCGTCGCCGCGCTGGCGGCCGAGCACCCCGCCATTGCGGAGAAGCTCGTCGACGGCGCGGGCCAGCTCACGGGCGAGGTGCACGTCTTCGTGCAGGGGCGGAACGTGGTCTGGCTGGACGGGCTCGACACCGTGATTGCGGACGGCGACGAGATCGACCTGATCCCGCCGGTGGCGGGCGGCTAGCCGGTGCGTGCCGAATTCGAGATCCGCAACCTGCCCGCGGGGCTGGTGATGGGCTTTTTGAAAGAGATGGGCGGTGCGCAGCACGGCGAACGCGCGGCCCGTGGGGCGGGCTGGGCAGCCCGGCTGGAGGCCATGCCGCCGGCTCCGCTCGGCCCGGTGAGCATCCGGCGGGATCTGCTCGTGATTGAAGGCGAGGACGCCGCCGCGGTCGAGCGCGTGGTGGACTTCATGCGGCGCAGCCTGATGCGCGGCGGCGGGTAGCAGCAGCAAGGTACCCACACAACAAAGGTAGGGGCGCAGCATGCTGCGCCCCTACTCTTCGCGTTCTGATCGTTCTAACCGAGTCACGTTACAACGGTAGGGGCGGGTCTGAGACCCGCCCCTACGATTATGTGGTGATGTTCGCTACGTTCTACTCGAGTGCCGCCTCGGGCGCCTCGATGATGCCGAGCTCGATGAGCTTGGCCTCGGTCGGCTGCCCGTTGACCCAGCCGCGCAGCTCGTAGTACTTCTCGAGCATCTGCTGCAGCTCGCAGACATGGCCCTCAGAGCCCTTCATCGTGCTCATCTCCTGCGTGAAGCGCGGCGGGAGGGTGTCAGCGCCGGGCTGCTCGCCCGCAAGCTGGTTGTAGTAGCGCTCCATGTTGTAGATGGCCTCGCCGATGCGCATCACGTCGTCGGCGGTGAAGTCGTCGATGCCGACCATCGTGGCGTACTGAGCCGCATACAGGTCCGCATCCTCCACGAACGAGTTGAACTTGCACAGGTCGAGCGAGTCGCTGAAGGCCAGCAGGTCCTGCAGGACCTTGAGCAGCTCGGGCTTCTCTTCCCAGTCGAGCGGGTCGGTCTTCCAGCCGATGACGCCCAGCTCGCTTGCCGGCGAGTAGCCGCGCAGGTGGCAGGCGCCGCGGTTGCTGGTCGCGAAGCCGAGGCCCATACCCTTCAGGCCGCGCGGGTCGTAGGCCGGGATGGCCTGGCCGCGCACCTGCATCGCAACATCCGGGTGGCCGAAGTGCTCGGCGATGCGCTTCGTGCCCTCGGCGAGCACGTCGCCGATGCCCTCGCGCCTGGCGGTCAGCTCGACGAGCTCGGCCATCTTCTCATGCTCGCCCCAGCCCAGCGCGTACTGGCCATCCCAGCCGTTCTCGTGGATTTCCATGTACGTGGCAAGGCAGGCGCCCATCTCGATGGTGTCCATGCCGAGGTCGTTGCAGCGGTCGATCATGTGGGCGATGGACGGGAAGTTGTCGTTGCCCGAGAAGGCACCGAACGACCACACCGACTCGTACTCCATGCTCTCCACGTGGAAGTGCCGGCCCATGTAGTCGACTTCGACTTCCTTCTTGCAGGCAACCGGGCAGGAGTGGCAGGTCGGGTTGTTGATCAGGTAGTGCTCGTTGACGTACTCGGCGCTGGTCGGCTCGGCCCGCTCGCCGAAGCTCGTGACCTTGGCGTTGTAGGTCGGCAGCGCGCCGATGCCGCTGGTGATGTTGGTGAGGATGTTCGTGCCGTAGACGCTCAGGCCGCCCTTGCGCGGCTCGGTGAAGGAGCCTTCGGCCATGATCACGCCGAGCGCGTCCTTGCGCGCCTGGTCGAACTCTTCCTTCTTCGCCGCCTGCGGCCAGACGGTCTTCGACTTGATCACGATGGCCTTGAGGTTCTTGCTGCCGGCCACCGCGCCGGTGCCGCCGCGCCCCGAGGCGCGGTCGTCTTCGTTGACCCACGCCGCGAAGCGGACGAGGTTCTCACCCGCGGGGCCGATGGCGATAACGCTGAGGTCCTTCTCTTCGTTGTACTTCTGCTGGAAGTGCTTGACGGTCTCATGCACGCCCTTGCCCCACACCTCGGTGGCATCCTCAATCGAGACCTTGCCGTCCTCGATGTAGAGGTAGACGGGCGCGTCGGCCTTGCCCTCGACGATCAGGCCGTCGAAACCGGCCCAGCGCAGGCGCGCCGACGACCAGCCGCCATGATGGCTGTCGGTAACGGTGCCTGTCAGCGGGCTCTTGGTGCAGACGGCGAGGCGGTTGCCCATGCTCGCGCGGCTGCCCGTCAGCGGGCCGTTCATGATCGCCAGGATGTTGTCCTCGCCAAGCGGGTCAACTTCCGGGCCGTTCTCCAGGACGTAGCGCACGCCCAGGCCGCGGCCCCCAACGTACTTGCGGGCCCACTCTTCGTTGAGCGGCTCATACGTGACCGTACGATCGGTCAGGTTGATCCGCCCGATGTGATTCGCATATCCTCCGAGTGCCATTTAAGACTCCTCTCTGTGAACTCGACTCATTTTTTTCAGACCGGCCGCCCTCCCCACCCGGAAGGCCGCCCGGAACCCTGACACTTATAATGTGCGCTGGGGCTTGTCTACGGGCACTGCACAAAGCCCTGAGACCACAAGCAGCCGCCGCACGTCGGGAACGTTTGCTCCGTGCAGTCGATGTAGTTGCCGGCAAAGCGCTCGCAGCCGCCGCACGTCGTACACGGCGAAAACGGGAAGTCCCGCAGACGCTGCCGGAAAGCGGCGTACGCTTCCGACGCCCAGATCTCGCCGAAGGGCTGCTCGCGTATGTTGCCGAAGTTGTGATGCGTGACGTCTTTGCGACGCCCGCGCACGTACTCGGGATGGTCGTGAAGCAGCGACAGGCAGGGGCTGACGGCGCCGTCCCAGCGGACGACGGCGTAACCCTGCTGCACAAACCGGCAGTAGTTGTTGCGCCCGCTCAGGCTCGCGTCGAGCAGGCTGATGCTGGAGCGCGAGTTGAATGTGTCGCGAAGCGGGACGGCGGTTGCCTCGTTGATGTCCAGCTTGGGCAGGCTGATGTCGGGCACCTGGTTGGAGGCGCGGTACGCGGGCGCGCGGAGCGAACGCTCGTACAGGATGTCCTGCTCCATCTCCGCCGTGTGCGGCACCACGTTCGATACCTTGATCTCCCACGCGCCGATGAACGTCGCAAGCTGGGGCAGCCGCGCGAGGTCCGCGACGTTGCGCTTCATCGCGACGAAGGCGATGCCAACCTGCGGGTTCGAATGCTTGTTGCCGCGCCGCAGCTTGAGCCGCCACAGCTCGCGCATGTTGCTGATGACCTGGTCGTAGTTGCTGCCGGCGCGAATGGTCTCGTACAGTGAGGGCGAGACGCTGTCGATGGAGACAACCAGCCGGTCCAGGTCGAGGTCGATGAGCGTCGAGGCGATGATGCGGTTGAGCAGCGTGCCGTTTGTCGTCATCTCGACGCGCGCACCCGCCGCCTTCGCAAGTGCCACGCATCTTAAGAAATCGGGATGGATCATCGGCTCACCATAGCCGCCGAAGTGGATGGTGGGCATCTCGGGCAGGTCTTTGAGCTGGTCGATGAGCTGCCTGAAAACGTCGAAAGGCATCGTGCCGTGCACGTCACGCCAGACGTGGCGCACACACATCTGGCAGTTCAGGTTGCAGGCTGTGGTGATCTCGACGTAGAGCTTCTTCGGCTGATCCATGTTTGGTTAGGTTGCTCCCCGCGCTGGCGCGTCCTTTAGCCCCCAACGGGGTTACGTGATGCAGAGAATGAAGCTGGAAATGAGGTGGCCTGTTGTGCCGGGGATGCGCCACTCCTGCCCTGTGTTCAGTATAGGAGAGCGGCCCCGGCTGTACTCAGTGCCAAATGTCACATGAGTACCTCGCAAGCATCACAACTGCGGGTTCAGGCAGATCGCGAATTTCTGCAACTCTATTCCGTTTGCGGCGTAGTCTAGGGTACAATAGCGCGAGCGCTTTCTCAGGAGGACTTCAATGAGGCGAGAGACGAACCTGGTGACTCACGACAGGCATAGTAGAGCCGGACGTGCCGCCATCTGGGCTGCGACCCTCGCCCTGCGCGGGGTGTTGATCGCGGTGCTCAGCGCGACGCTGGTGACGGCGCGCGCCGTCGAGCCGCTGCGCGCCGATGGCCGGGTGCGGCAGCGCGTCCGCCGGATGCGGCAGGCACTGCCGAGCCTCGCCCGCTAGACCGGCAGCGATATTCTCCGAAGATGCAGCCAGGAACCCCCTGGCTCTTTTCGTATCTGCGCCTGGCCTACAAGAAGGCTTGAATACCCTCTTCGCGATCACTACAATCCATGTGGGGTAGTCAGCTTTGACCAACCCTGTGCTCTGATGTGACGAAAGGGAGAATGACGTTGTCGATCCTGTTGACCATCCACTCATGGGTGCGCTGGCTGGCCCTGCTGGCCGCCATCATCGCCCTTGTAAAGCATCTCATCGGTTGGCTGGGCGGTGGCCGCTACGACGGCATGGCGCGCGGCTCGCTGGCAGCCTTCAGCGGCCTGCTCGACCTCAACGTGGTCATCGGCCTGATCCAGCTCGTCGTGAACTGGGGCGCGTACTCCGCGGTAGGCTTCCCGCGCACGCAGGTCGAGCACGCCTTTGCGCTGCTGCTCGCGGTGATTGCCGCCCATCTGCCCGCCCGTCTCTGGCGCGACAAGGCGGATACAATCCGCTACCGCAACACGTTTTTCGCCATTGCCGCAAGCGTGCTGCTGGTCGTCGCCGGGGTGATGGCGCTCCAGGGCGAGCGCTGGATATTCCGCGGGCTGTAGGTGAACCGGCCTGCGCAAGAACAAAGCGCCTCGTGGTGAGGCGCTTTTTGTGTACGTTTGCTGCCCTCATCCCGGTCCGAGCTCCGCTCGGCCCACCCTTCTCCCGGTGGGAGAAGGGGTCAGATAGGCACACGACAACAGGCCACCCCTCTCCCAGCGACCAAAGGGAGCGATCGGGAGAGGGGTCGGGGGTGAGGGATTCAATAATTCAGCACCACGACCTCGCTGATCGCGCCGCGCCCATCGCCCTGCGAGTTGATGTGCCGCCGCGCTTCGACTCGCTCGATGCGGAAGCCACGGTAGAGCTCGTACACCAGCGGGTGGTCGGAGTTGCTGAGCATGACGGACACCCCGCGCCGGTCCAGCGCGCGGAACACCCCGGCGAGCCGCCGCTGGGCGTCGGGGCCAAAGCCGTTCGCCGTGTAAGCCGTGAAGCTGGAGGTCGCGCTCAGCGGCACGTACGGCGGATCGAAGTACACAAAGTCGCCGGGGCCTGCCAGGTCGACCGCCTCGTCGAACGAGGCCGCCGACAGCCGGGCCGGGGCGAGCGCCCGCGCCGCCGCCCGCAGGCGCGCCTCGTCGAGGATGCGGGGGTTGTTGTAGCGGCCCATCGGCACGTTGAACTCGCCGCGCCGGTTGACGCGCCACAGGCCGTTGTAGCAGGTCTTGTTGAGATAGAGCAGCCGCGCCGCACGCTCGACGCTCCCCGCCTGCTGCCGCCAGCCCGGCTCGCGGTCCTGCTGGCGCATGTGGTAGTAGTACCACCGGCTGTGGTGCCGTTTGTGATGCTGCAAAGCCTCGATCAGCTCTTCAGGGAAATCGCGCACCACGCGGTACAGGTTGATCAGCTCGCGGTTGATATCCGATAGATGGGCGGAGCCGGCGCGCCCCGTCCCGCGGAGGTGGAAGAAGACCGCGCCGCTGCCCACGAACGGCTCAAAGTAGGTGCGGACCCGGTGCTGGGGAAAGAACGGCGCATACTGCTTGAGCAGGCTGCTCTTGCCGCCGGCCCATTTCAGGAAGGGGCCCGCCTGCGTCCGGGTCGGGATGCAGCTTTGAGTCTGGTTTACCACGTGTCGTGTCGTCCTCCGGCTTGGGTGCTCGCATCCCATCATAACTGAAATCACAGATCAGCGACATTCAAAACGACGCCCGCCGGGAATTTTTTAAGGTGCGGCGTGCGCTCGCACCTTTGCCACGCTACGATCACCTGTGAATCGGCACCGACCTGAGGAGACACCATGGGCCTGACAGAGTACCCGCCCAACGATGCCGGCGACCTCGCGCGGCGGCATCTCGCCGAGGGGGATGCGACCGGCTGGTTCGAGGCGCTGTACGCCCGCGCCACCGCCTCGGGTGATGGCGTGCCGTGGGCGCGGGTGGCCCCGCATCCGGCGCTCGTGGCCTGGCTGGCCGAAGCGGGCCAGCCGGCAGCGGGGGCGCGGGCGCTCGTCGTGGGCTGTGGGCTGGGCGATGACGCCGAAGCCGCCGCCGGGCACGGCTACACAGTGACCGCGTTCGACGTCTCCGCCAGCGCGATTGAGCTGTGCCACGAGCGCTTCCCGGCGTCCCGGGTGACGTACCTTACCGCCGACCTGTTCGCCCCGCCGGATAGATGGCTGCAGGGCTTCGACCTCGTGATCGAGCACGCCACCGTGCAGTCGCTGCCGCCCGATCTGCACGAGAACGCCCTCCGGCAGATCGCGGGCTTCGTCGCACCGCGCGGTGCGCTGTTCTTGCTAGCCGCCGTGCGCGACGCCTCGCTGACGCCAAGCGGCCCGCCCTGGCCCATCGCGGCGGCGGCGCTTGCCGCGGTCGAGCAGGCCGGGCTGCGCCGCGAGCGCTACGCCGAGCACCGCCTCGGCGGCTGGACCCGCGTCTGGAATGTCGAGGCCGTGTACCGCCGCCCCGCCCCCTGACATTGCCGCGCTGACCGGCATGATGTAAGATGAGCACGATGAGAGAAGAACCGGACGGCCAGCGGGCGCACATCCCGGTGATGCTGAGCGAGATCATGGCGGGGCTGCAGCCGCAGCCCGGCGGGCGGCTCATCGATGGGACGCTCGGCGCGGGCGGCCACTCTGCCGCCTGGCTGGAAGCGACAGCGCCCGGTGGCCGCGTGCTGGCCTTCGACCTGGACGCCGCCGCGATAGAAGCGGCCCGCGCCGCGCTGGCAGAATACGGCGACCGGGCAGAGATCGTCCACGCTTCTTACGAGCGCATGGGGGAACTCGCCCCGGCGCGGGGCTTCGACGCGGTGGACGCCGTCCTGCTGGACCTGGGCTTCTCGTCGATGCAGATCGACGACCCCGAGCGGGGCTTCGCCTTCCGCTTTGACGCGCCGCTCGACATGCGCTTCGACACGGGGCAGGCGCTGACGGCGGAGGAGCTGGTCAATCGCACGCCGGAGAGCGAGCTGGCCGACCTGATCTACGAGTATGGCGAGGAGCGCCACTCGCGGCGCATCGCCCGGGCGATTGTGCAGGCGCGGCCGGTCCGCACGACAGGCGAGCTGGCCGAGATCGTGGCGCGGGCGGTGCCCCGCTCGCGCGAGCGCCGTGTGCAGGAGCGCCGTTCCGTAGAACGCATCCACCCCGCGACGCGGACGTTCCAGGCGCTGCGCATCGCGGTTAACGACGAGCTCGGCGCGCTGAGCCGCACGCTGCCGCAGGCGGTGGAGCTTCTCAGGCCCGGCGGCCGCCTGGCGGTGATCAGCTTCCACTCGCTGGAGGACCGGATCGTCAAGACCTTCATGCGAGACGAGGCGCGGGGCTGCATCTGCCCGCCCGAGCTGCCGCAGTGCGTGTGCGGGCGCGAGCCACGGCTCAGGCTGGTGACGCGCAAGCCCATCACCGGCGGCGAGGCGGAGGTCGAGGCGAACCCGCGCGCCCGGAGCGCCAAGCTGCGCGTCGCGGAGCGGGTGTAGGCCAGGGGGCCAGTCCTGGTAGAGAACAGCAACTTTCAGGCGATTTACGAAGACACCCCACCCCGGCCTTCCGCCTGTGGCGGGAACGCCGTATAGTTGGCGTAGCCAACTCACTGGAAGAAGCGGCTGAGCCGCTCTTCACGCCCTCCCCGCCGGCAGGGAGGGGAAGTCAGGCTCCCCCCTTCCCTGCTAGCGGGGAAGGGGATGGGGGATGGGGTCCAACTCGAATGGAAACGGCACCTGGTTGAACACCATACAGCCGTACGAGCGAGGCTGACCATTAATCACTGATGACCAACAACGACCCGTCCGAACAATGGTTCAGGCATGCCCTCCGCCAGGCCCCCTGGCGCACCGAGACCCAGACGACCTCGCTGGTGCTGGCCGTCGTGGTGCTGGTCGCCGTCATCGGCGCGCTGTACCTCGCCCAGGCCAGCCGCACCGCCGCCGCAGGCCGGCGGCTGCAGCAGCTTGAGTCGGAGCGCCAGCGCCTTGAGCAGCAGAACGCCCAGCTCCGTGCCGAGATCGCCGCGCAGCAGTCCGTCCCGCGCCTGATCTCCGAGGCGCAGGCGCTTGGCTACACGCTGGCCCGCGCGTCGCGCGTCGAGTATCTGCCGGTGGACACCGTGCCCCCCCAGCCCAGCCCGACCCCCGCGCCGCCGATCCGTGCCGCCGAGGTTGTGCCACGCTACGACGAAACGCTGGAGAGCTGGCTCTCCGAGCAGCTCGTCGATTTCCGCGAGGGGATCGTTTACTTCTGGCAGCGGACCTTTGGCAGTGGCGTCGAGCAGCTGATCCCCGACGACGTCGAGCCAACCCCCACGCCGATCCCGCCGGAGCTGTTCCAGTCGTTCCCGGAGCTCGCGCCGACAGCCATTCCCACGCACACGCCGCCACCCCCCACCGCCGGCCCCGCGCCGCAGGAGGCCACCCCCGATGCGTGAGTCACTGAGCCGCCGCCTCGGCTTCGTCAGCATTCTGCTGCTGGCGCTCAGCGGGCTGATCGTGTACCGGCTCATCTCGCTCCAGTTCGGGGTGGATACCGCCTATTTCGCCGAGACCGCGCTGACCGAATACCGTTACCAGGTCACGCGGCGCCCGCCGCGCGGGGAGATCTACGACCGCAACGGCGTGCTGCTCGCGACCAACGCTATCGAGTACGAGATCGGCCTCTCGCCCTCGCTGATCTCCGATCCGCAGGGCGCTGCCGAGAGCCTTTCAGAGGCGATGGGCATCCCGGTCGAGGCGCTGCTGGAGGACATCAACAGCGATGCGCCTTACGTCCAGCTCGTGCGGCCCGCTCCCTCGGCGATGGGCCAGCGGGTGCTGGAGCTTGACATCACGGGAGTATCCGTCGAGCCGATTCCGCGCCGCTACTACCCGCACGGCGCGATGGCGGCCCACGTGCTCGGCTTCGTCGCGCTGGACAACACCGGCTACTACGGCATCGAGGGCTTCTACGACGACATCCTGCAGGGTACGATTGCGGTGGACGACCAGAGCCGCATCCCGTTCGAGGCAACCGGCAGCGAGGGCTGGCGCTCCGGCTCCGACCTGTACCTGACGCTCGACAGCGAGATCCAGCACCTCGCAGAGGACCACCTGTTCGGCGGCCTGCAGGCTACAGGCGCGGAGGGCGGCACAATCATCATCATGCAGCCGCGCACCGGGGAAATCCTCGCCATGGCCAGCTACCCCGGCTTTGACCCCAACGTATTTGCCAGTCAGGACGGCAGCCTGTTCGAGAACCCCGCCGTCAGCAAGCAGTACGAGCCGGGCAGCGTCACCAAGGCCATCACCATGGCCATCGCGCTGGAGCAGGGTATCGTCGTCCCGGAAAGCACGTACAACGATACCGGGGTCATCGATGTGGGCGGCGTCTCGATCCACAACTGGGACCGCGCCGCGCACGGCGTCACGGACATGACCACGCTGCTAGCCAAGTCGCTGAACGTCGGCGCCGCCTGGCTGACGGTCAACATGGGGCCCAACCGCTTTTACGATGGGTTGGAGCTGTTCGGGCTGGGCCAGCGCACCGGCATCGACCTCGAAGGCGAGATCACCGGCTCGGTGCGGCGGCCCGGTCGCGCCGACTGGTACGAGTCCGACCTCGGCACCAACGCCTTCGGGCAGGGCATGGCGGCAACCCCGCTCCAGATGGCCGTCGCATTCGGGGCGATTGCCAACGACGGGCTCCTGATGCAGCCCCACATGGTCTCGTCGCGCATCGACGCCGACGGCACCACCACCGAATTCGAGCCGACCGTCGTCGGTCGTGCGATTTCCACCCAGACGGCGCACACGCTCACCGAGATGCTGGCCAACGCTCTCGCGAACGAGGCCTCCCCGGCGACGGTGCCGGGCTACCGTGTCGCCGGCAAGACCAGCACCTCGGAGATCCCGATCCCTGGCGGCTACGACCCCGACTTCACCATCGCCAGCTTCATCGGCTTTGGCCCGGTCGACGACCCGCAGTTCCTTGTGCTTGTCAAGCTCGACCGGCCCAGAACCTCACGCTGGGGCTCGGAGACCGCCGCGCCGGTGTTCGGCGACCTCGTCTCGCGGCTGGTCGTGCTGATGGAGATCCCGCCGGACGACCTGCGCATGGCCGCCACTGGCGGCGGGTAGCATACCAACTGATTCGGGCCGCCCGCTAAGGTGAGCTATAATCGCTCTGACTGTTCCAGCTAGCGATCCGCGAGCTTATGCCGGACCTGACACTCGAGTTCATTGTAAAGGCACTGACCGGGCAGCCGCTCGACGAGACGGCACGCGTCGAGGGGGTGGTCATCGACTCACGCGACGTAGCGCCCGGCTCCGTGTTTGCCGCGCTGCCCGGCGAGAAGGTCGACGGGCATACCTACGTTGCCGACGCCATCAAGCGGGGGGCCGCCGCCGCGCTGATCGACCGCGACCTCGACCTGCCCCACCCCGTGCTCGACCTGCGCGACGAGGCCACCTGGCGCGCGATGCCGCTGCCCAGGCCGCCGCTGCTCCTGCTGACCAACAACGTGACGCTCGCGCTGCAGCGCATCGCCCGCCAGTGGACCCACCGCTGGCTCGACCTGCCGGGCCGCCGCGTCATCGGCATCACGGGCAGCGTCGGCAAGACGACGACGAAGGAGCTGGCCGCGCAGGTCCTGTCGGTCCGCTACCACACCCTGCGCAGCGAGCGCAGCTACAACAACGAGATCGGCCTGCCGCTCAGCGTGCTGCGCCTGCGCGACGCGCACGAGCGCGCCGTGCTTGAGATGAGCATGTACGTGCCCGGCGAGATCAAGCTGCTCGTCGAGATCGCCCCGCCGCAGGTCGGCGTGCTGACGCTCATCGCGCCGGTCCACGCCGAACGGGCGGGCAGCCTCGAAGCCATCATCGACGCCAAGGCCGAGCTCGTCGAGGCACTCCCGCCCGCGCACGAGGGCGTCGCCATCCTCAACCACGACGACGCAAACGTGATGTCGCTGGCGGCGCGCACCGAGGCGGAGGTCGTGACCTACGGCCTGACGTCGGAGGCCGACCTGTGGGCGGAGGACATCGAGGGGCTGGGGCTGGAGGGCATCCGCTTCTGGCTGCGCGGCGGGCCTCGCTTCGGCACGCGCCCGACAGGGCGGCTGCGCTACGCAGTGAAGCTGCCCATGCTGGGCCGGCACAGCGTGCAGACCGCGCTGCGGGCTGCCGCCGTCGGCCTCGTGGAGGGGATGCACTGGGAAGAGGTCATCCGCGGCCTGCAGGACACCGAACGGCAGCTCCGCCTGATCGCGATTGAGGGGCCGAACGGCTCAGTTATCCTCGACGATACGTACAACGCGAGCCCGCCGTCGACCATCGCCGCGCTGAACCTGCTCAACGATCTGATGGAGGGGCGGCGCATTGCCGTGCTGGGCGACATGCTGGAGCTGGGCGCGTACGAGGTGCAGGGCCACCGCGACGTCGGCATCCGCGCGGCGGAGGTCGCCGACGTGGTCGTGACGGTGGGCGAGCGGGGCCGCATCATCGCCTCGGCGGCGCGGCAGTATGCCCGCCGGGGCCGCCCGGAGATTAAGGAGTTTGACGGGCCGGAAGCCGCCGCCGACTTCCTGCTGGGCGTGCTCCAGCCGGGCGACGCCGTGCTCGTGAAGGGCTCGCGCGCGCTGGGCATGGAGCGCATCGTCGAGCATTTTCAGAACGCGCTGCGCAGCGGCAGGGCGGGCTAACCGATGCTGACGATGTGGGCGCGCCGCATGCGCTGGCAGCTCCGCCTGCAGGCGGCGATTATGCGCGTTCTGCTGCGCCGGAGACAGTCCTCGTGAGAGACACATCCTTCGCGCTGGCCATCGGCGGGCTCACCTTCCTCGTGACCGTCATCTGGGGCGACCCATTCATCGAGGTGCTGCGCCGCTTTGGCATCGGCAAGAAGGTGCGCGTCGAGATCGCCGACGTGCACAGCGAGAAGATCGGCACGCCGACGATGGGCGGGCTGCTGATTCTGCTGCCGGTGCTGCTCGTCACCGTCGGCCTGAACCTCGTCAACCTGATCGGGCCCGACGTGACGCTCACCGGCCGCTCGATCCTGCTGCCGCTGGCAGTGCTCGTGTATTACGGGGCGCTCGGCGCGCTGGACGACTGGGAGGGTATCCGCGGGCGGCGGGTCATCGGCGAGGGCATCTCGGCGCGGGTGAAATTCGCCGCGCAGGTCGTGGGGGCCATCGGCGTGGCGCTGGCGCTGTACTTCGTGCTGGACATCCAGAGCATCGCCATCCCCGGCTTCCCGCTGCCCTTCAGGCTGGGCCTGCTGTACGGGCCCATCGCCGTCTTCATCATCGTCGGGATGTCTAACGCGGTGAACCTCACCGACGGTCTCGACGGCCTCGCCACGGGCGCCGCCATG
>CAZDLX010000095.1:0-13425 GCA_964506005.1 uncultured Anaerolineae bacterium
GTGGGAGAGGGGTGGGCTTGAGGCGATGCAATCGCCTCAAGGTCGGGGTGAGGGGAATGCGAGGCGACCCGAAGCGTCGTCAAAGGGGGTGGTACGCTGGTTAACGCGTGGAGGCGTCGTCGGTAGGAGCATCGGGCACGGCCCAGTTAATGGCGGGTTCGGGCGGCTCGTAGACTGCCCGGTACGCGCGGAGGATCGCCTCGGCTTCCTGGCGGGCGCGCTCGACGGCTTCGGCGGTGGGTATCGGAACGTCGCCGGGGGCCTGGGGCGCGGGCTCCGGCTCGGGTGGGGGAGGCGGGGCGACCTCGATTCCGAGCGCCTGCAGCGCCTGGATCACCTTCTCATTGCGCGGGTTAATCTCAAGCGCCTGCTGTAAGCAGCGCACGCGCTCCGTGCGCGTCTGCACGGCTGCGCTCATCCATAACCAGGCGGCTTCGCTGCGCGGGTTGACGCGCAGCACTTCAAGCAGCAGCTGCTTCGCCTCCTCACGCTGGCCGCTCTGCACGGCGTCGATGGCTTGCTGCAAGGTTGCGTCGAGGTTGGAGACCATGCTGGTATTCCCTGTATTGTCGGAGACGCCACCATTTTACAGCACAGCCGGGATGCGCTCAACTGCGGCGTTTTTAGGGCATGTTTATACGACTCGGCTGCCGCACCTGTTATGCTGGAATCAGTGAGCTTTAGTGGAATGCGGATAGGAGATGTACTGTGGAGATTAAAGACCTCAGGGGATGGCTCGTTCACAACCTGCAAGACCTGTACAGCGCGGAGAATATGGTCCTCGCAGCCCTGCCTCAGATGGAGCAGGCGGCCTCCGACCAGCAGCTCAAGCAGGCGTTCAAGATGCACCGGGAGCAGACGCAGCAGCAGGTCCAGCGGCTGGAGGAGGCGTTCGAGAAGCTCGGCGAGCAGCCCGACACCTCGGTGACGTGCAAGGGCATGGAAGGCCTGGTTAAAGAGGGCGAGGAAGTTCTCAAGAAGAAGGCCGAGATTCCTGCGGAAGTGCTGGACGCGGCTCTGATCGAGTCGGCGCAGAAGGTGGAGCACTACGAGATCGCAGCCTACGGCTCGGCCGCGACTTACGCCAACTCCCTGCAGGAGCGGCGGGTCGCCAACCTGATGAAGGAGACGCTCGACGAGGAGAAGGAAACGGACAAGAAGCTTACCAAGCTCGCCGAGGACGGCATCAACCGGCAGGCGAAGAGCGGCTAGAACGGCCTTGGGGTGGCTCGCTGCCACCCGCGAGATGCAGAGAGCGCAGACCGGGCCTCAGGCCCGGTCTTGGCGTCTGCGGGCCAAAAACCGGCGCGGACCGTGTGCTATACTGGGCGCAGAAACGGTACCCGGACGGGGAAAGGAGGCAGGATGGCCGAACCATGGCGGTTGTTCATCGCAGTGGAGCTGCCGCCGGAGGCGCTCGACGTGCTGGAGGGGCTGCAGAGCGAGCTGAAGCAGGCCGCGCCACAGCGTGCCGTGCGCTGGGTGCGGCCCGAGGGCATCCACGTGACGCTGAAGTTCCTCGGCGACGTGCCGCAGGAGGCGATCGGCGAGGTACAGGCGGCGCTTGACGCGGCGGTGCAGGGGCACGGGCCGTTTAACCTGCGTGCGGAGGGTGTCGGGGCGTTCCCGAACACCAGCCGCCCGCGCGTCGTCTGGGCGGGGATAGAGGGCGATGTCCGGCAGCTCAAGGCGCTGCGGCGCAGCGTCGAAGAGCACGTCTCCCCGCTTGGCTACCCGACGGAGGGCCGTTCGTACACGCCGCACCTGACGCTGGGACGCGTGCAGAACGGCATTCCGCGGCGGCAGCTTGAGGCGGTGGGCGCGCTCGTGGAGAACAACACCGTCGGGGAGCTGGCGCGCTGGCGGGTGGACGCCGTCAGCCTGATGCGCAGCGAGCTCAAGCCCGACGGCGCCGTGTACACCGAGGTCTACCGCGTGCCGCTGGGCGAGGGATGAGCGAGGAGCGCGCTGCACCGCCGCTGCTGCTCGACGCGATGCTCGGGCGGCTGGCCCGCTGGCTGCGGCTGATGGGCTACGATGCGGCCTACCTCGCCGACACCGAAGACATCGTCGTGGTGCGGGTGGCGCGGGCGGAGGGGCGTCTGGTGCTCACCCGGGACCGCGAACTCGCCGCGCGGCGGGCTATCAGCGCGGTGCTGATCGAGAGCGACCGGCTGGAGGAGCAGATCGAGCAGGTGGCGCGGGACGTGGGGCCGCCGGGTGAGGGCGGGCCTCGCTGCGCGGTGTGCAACGTGCCGCTGGCGCCCGTCGAGCCGGAGAGTGTGCGCGACCGCGTGCCGCCCTACGTGTGGCGCACGCAGCGAGACTTCAGCGAGTGCGGGCGGTGCCGCCGCGTTTACTGGCCGGGGACGCACTGGGCGGGTTTCCGGGCGAAGCTGGGGGAGGGTGGATAGCGGATGGCGTATGGCATATGGCGTATAGCTTATGGCGTATGGCGTATGGCGTATGGTTACGTGCTATAAGCTATAGAGCGAGCGCAGCGAGCGCGCTATAGGCCATATGCCATCAAGCGAGCGCAGCGAGCGGGCCATAAGCCATAAAGCGCCCGAAGGGCGCGGGCCATACGCCATATATGAAGTGCATCAGAGCGGCGCTGCGGGGTGGTAGCAGGCAGAGCGTCATGCTAGAATGGCGTTATATTGATCCGTGTGGAATGGAGCAACATTGACGGAACAAACAGAGCAGCAAACGAGGGTCGACATGGCTGAACTCGCCCGCGATATTGTTGACATTATCGCCGACAAGAAGGGCGAGAACATCGTGCTGATGGATCTCCGGGGCCGCACTATCATTGCCGACTACTTCGTCGTGTGCAGCGGCGGCAGCGAGCGGCAGCTCAAGGCGATTGTCGAGGGGATCCGCGAGGAGGTCAAGAAGGACTACGGCGTTACCCCGCGCTCGGTCGAGGGGGATGCCGGGACGGGGTGGGTGCTGATCGACTTCATCGACGTGGTCGTTCACGCCTTCGCGCCCGAGGTTCGGGCCTACTACGACCTTGAGGAGTTCTGGATGGCCCAGGAGGCCAGCGTCCTTCTCAAGATGCAGTAGGCGGCGGGCCTGCAATTATAAGCTGGCCTTCACGCAGCATACAGCCTGTTCGGCAGGCAGAGCGGGAACCTGCCTGGTTTCCCCTTGCGCTATGACATGACAAGGGCGAGCAATCTTCACGATGCTCGCCCTTTTTGGATCGCCGCTGCCGCTTACTCGGTGAAAATCAGGTCGTCGGTGACACGCTGCCACTCGACGAACTCCTCCGGCGCGAAGAACAGGCCCAGCTCGCGCTCGGCATCTTTCGCGTTGGCTGAGCCGTGAACGATGTTGCGGTCTACCACCAGGGCGAAGTCGGCGCGGATGGTGCCAGGCTTCGCCTCAAAGGGCCGGGTGTCGCCCATCGTATCGCGCACGACTATGATCGCGTTGGGGCCCTCCCAGGCCATCGCAACGACCGGGCCGGAGGTGATGTAGCTCAGCAGACCGGGGTAAAAGGGCTTTCCTTTGTGTTCCTGGTAATGCTCCTCGGCGAGCTCGCGGGTCATCTGCATGAACTTCATGCCGGCGAGACGCAAGCCGCGGCGCTCGAAGCGGGTGATGATCTCGCCGATAAGACCGCGCTGCACGCCGTCAGGCTTGATCAGGACAAGTGTGCGTTCCAAGTGGTGCCTCCTGTGTGGTCAGGGGTTCTGGTGACAGAGTTGGTATGGGCGGCAGGCCGCATGGGCCTCGCCGCGCCGCCATGAGTATAACCCGTCCGGCGGGCCGGGGCAGCAAAAAGGGCGGGCATCGGTTGGATGCCCGCCCGTGGGTTGGTAGAGCAGCCGGCCTACAGCTCGTCGAGCGCGGCGCGGTAGGCGTCGAGCGCTTCCTGCAGCTTGCCCTGCTCGCGGTAGGCGTCGCCCAGGACGCGGCGAGCGCGCGGGTCAGGCTTGGGCGTGCTGCGCAGGTAGTAGTCGAGGTCGGCGACGGTCTGCTCCAGCTTCTCGCCCTCGGCGATGAGGCCCTCGTAGATGGGCACTGCCTCGCCGAAATCGAGCGGGAGCTTCTCGCGAGCCGTGCTGAGGCGCTCGTCGGCGCTGACGGCGGGCGCTGCTTCGGCGACCGGTTCGGCCACTTCAGCCTCCACCGCTACTTCGACCTCGGCTGCCGGAGCCACGGCTTCCTTGAGCCAGTCAGGCATCTCGGGCTCGGGCTCTTCGACGGCTTCGGCTTTCACCAGATCCTCGACCGTTTCCTCAGTCTCGGCGACGGGCGCAGCGGCCTCCTTGAGCCAGTCGGGCATCTCAGGCTCGGCTTCCTCAGCCTCGGCAGCCGCTTCAGCCTCCGCAGGCTCGGCCTCTTCGGCGACTTCTTCGACTTCGGCCTCCGCCGGAGCAGCCGGCGCAGGCGTCAGCCAATCGGGCATGGTGGCGCTGGCCGCAAGAGGAGCTTCCTCTTCTGCTTCGGCGGCTTCAGCCTCAGCCTCAGGCGCCTCCTCAACCGCGGCTACCGGCTCGGCTTCAGCTTCCGCCTCTACCTCAGGCTCCTCGACGGCGGGTATCTCGCCCCGGACGTCCTCGATCTCGCCAAACAGCGACTCGAAGTCGTCCTCGGAGACGGTGATCTCCTCGGCTTCGAGCGCGCTGTCGAGCCAGGAGAGGTCGTCGAGGCTGGCGTCGAGCGCGGCGGCTTCGAGCAGCTCGGCGTCGAGGTCTTCAGCCGTCTCCTCGGAAACGGCTTCCACGTCTTCGCGCGCCTCAATATCCTTGAACCAGGACGGCATCTCGCCCTCGGCGACCGGCTCGGCTTCCTCGTCCTCGCCAACGGGCTCGGGTGCGCTCACCGGCGGCTGGTCGGCGGTCAGTGCCTCAGCCAGCGGCTCGTCCGGGCTGACGCCCTGGGCCTCGACCTGCCGGTCGAGCCAGGCGAGGTCGTCTTCCTCTTCCTCGTAGCCGCGGGTCCGGCGCTTGAGCCACTCGGGGATCTCCTCTTCGTCGGCGGCAGCCGGCTCGGAGGCAGCAGGGGCGACGGGCTCGGCAGGCTTGCCGCTGAGCCAGGCCGGGATCTCCTCTTCCTCTTCACCGGCTTCTTCGACCGGCTCGGGCTCCGCTTCCGTCGCCGGCGACCCGGTCAGCCAGTCGAGGCTGTCCTCTTCCTCCTCGTCACCGGCAGCGCTGGCGGTCTGGTAGCTCGGGGCACGGCCCAGCCAGTCGGGCAGCTGTTCTTCCTCGTCGTCGAGCTCGGAAACAGTCCGGCTCCAGGACGGCTCGGCGGCGGGCTTCTCTTCCTCTTCATCCTCAAACTCGAACGAGAAAGCCTCTTCCTCTTCATCCGCCGCGGCTTCTGCGGCAGGCGCCGGAGCGCCCGTCAGCCAATCGGGGAAGCCCTCTTCCTCGGGCTCGACCTCGATCTGCGCTTCGGGAGACTCGACCAGTTCTTCGTCGCCTTCGTCCAGCAGCCACGACGGCAGCGGCTCTTCCGCCGCACGCTCCGAGGTACCGGCCAGCCAGTCAGGCAGCTCTTCGGGCTCCGCCTCGCCCTCGCCGGCGGGTTCCGCATCATCAGCCTGGGAGCTCTCGAAGCCGGGATCGTACTTGGCCGCGAGCTCTTCGAGCCAGTCAATCGCCGCGTCGCTGTTGTCCAGGTCGCCGTCCGAGAGCCAGTCGGGTACATCCTGCGAGCTGTCTTCACCCATTGGGTCGTCGTTGGGTAGAGTCACTTGCTGTTCCTCCCGAAGCGCCGGTGCGTGCTCGTCGGCCACCTCAGGCCGCAGCCAGGCCGGCAGCGCTTCATCCTCTGCACTAACGTCAGGTTCAGATTGTATCCCGGCCACCGGCCCGGCATCACCGGGCGGGGTATCATCCGCCTCCGGGGCGGCGGTGTCCAACAGTCGGGTGGCGAGCGGGTCTTCGGGCAGGGGGTCGGTGTCCCAGGGTTCGAGCTCGCCGAAGTCAATAATCGAGCCGGTCGGGTCGTCTTTAGGGGCGGGCCACTCGGATGCGGCCTCCTCTTCCAAGAGGTCGCCGGAGGGGGTGGACTCTGCCGCGCCGCCGATCAGCCCGTCAAGCCAGTCGGTCGAGACGACGCCGGGCGTGGGCTCGCCGGTGGCCTCATCGCCGGGCCCGGCGGGCAGGTCGCGCCCGCTGAGAATGTCGTCCAGCCAGTCGGGTGCCTCGGGTTCATCCTCGCCAGCCGTCTCGACGACGGGCGTGGATGGGGCAGCGCTGGCCTCGCCAAGCGCATCGGCCAGCCAGTCCGGCGCCGGCCGCGTCAGCGGATCGGTTGACGGGCGGGGCTCTTCGTCGCCAAGCTCGTCGTCCACCTCGTCGTCAGCCGGGGCCGGGGGCTCAGCCGGCGTTTCCTGCGAGTCAAGCGGGCTGGTGTCGCGTAGAATATCGCTGAGCCAGTCGGGCGTCTCGTCGCCGTCATCGTCGTCTGCGGATTCTGACGAGCCGCCGAGCAGCTCGGGCAGCCAGCCCAGCCCACCGGTGTCCTCCGGCGGGGCCGGGTCCGCCGCAGCGGTGGGTGCCTGAAGGGGGACGACCGGCGTGTCCTCTTCCGGCGCGTTTTCCAGGCCGGCGGCATAGGCACCCTGCAGCCAGTCGGGGACACTGCCGGACGGTGCGGCGGGCGCGGCGTCGTGCCCGGCGTCGTGCCCGGCTGCCGGGCCTGCCAGCGGCGCGGTAGCCGAGGGCACCTTCTCGACCGACTGGATCTGCGAGACCCACTCTGCCGCGCCAACCTCGGACGCATGGCGCTCGGTGGTGTACTCCAGCATGGGAAGCCGGAACGCCTCGGCGGGCGCGGGCTGGCCGTCGTGCCGGACGGAGTAGGCGAGGTACGGGTCGAGCTCTTCGAGGCGCTCCAGGAAGGGCGCGGCCTCATCGGGCTGCCCGGCACGCAGCCAAAGCTTGGCGAGGATGCGGTTGGCGTCGAGGCTGTTCGGCAGGCGCTTCAGCACCGAAGCGGCCAGCTCGCCGGCTTCAACTTCCTGATGGTTCTGCCACAGGGCCTCGGCCAGCAGGACCTGCAGATCGGGCCGGTTAGGGTCCACCTCGACAGCCTTGCGCAGCTCCAGAATGGCCTGCGGGTAGAGCTGGCCGTTGAGGTAGAGCCGGGCGAGCGCACCGGCGGTGAGCTGGATGCGCCGCGGCGCAGAGCCGTCGCGCTCGGTGTAGAGCCGCTTGATCTCCTCCTGGAGATCCACGTTGCTCGGCACCTGCTCGAAGGCGCGCTCCAGATGCCAGATGGCCTGGTCGATGGCTGCGCTTTCGTGGTAGCACTCGCTGATACCGATATGGGCGACGAAGTCGTTGGGGTCAGCGCTCAGCACACGCTGGAAGAGGTCGGTCGCGTCCTGGTAATTTTCCTGCTCCAGCAGGGCGCGGGCCAGCAGCTTGTAGACCTCGATGTATTTGGGGCGTGACTGGAGCACATGGCGGCACTGCGCGACGACCTCGGAGAACGCGTCGCGCTCAAGGCGGTCCTGGATGTAGTCGACATAGGCGCGAAGACTGATGTCTGACATGCAAAGGCCCCGGGGCACTGAAGGTACAACCTGGTGTGATTATGGAATCGATTACGGATAACCGCAAATCGGGTGAAACCAGAGTATGGGAGGGTGGTTGGGGAGGCTATGGGGTATTGTACTAGGAAGGGGAACCTCACCCCCGGCCCCCTCTCCGTGCCACGGAGAGGGGGAGCCGTCGAAGCCTGAGAAAGAGGGCTTGTTCGGAAATAGGTTGCTGAAAGGCTTACGCTCGCCCGATGCTGAAGCATCAGGCTACCTGTGATGCGTCGGCTTAAGCCGACCGGGAGAGCGGTGCGGCCAACGGGCAGGTCGCCTTCAGGCGACGCATATCTTATAGCCTGAGAATTCCATTCTCAGGCGATGGTTGGCCAGCAGCCACTTGTATCAACCGGCTAATTACCAAACCTTTCATCGCTCCCCGTCTTGCCCCCGGCAACGTACGGGCGATGCGGCTATAATGAGGGGCGTGAGCATCCGACTTCGTATAACGCTGGCTTTCATCCCGGTTGTGGTGCTGCTGCTGGGCGGCTGCGCGGGCGTCGAGGGGCCGGCTGTGCCGCCCGTCGAGGCGGCGATGGCGAGCGAGGAGCCGCCTGCGGCGACGCACACGGCGGCCCCTTCCGTGACGCCGAGCGCCGCGCCGACCGCCACAGCCGTGCCGACCACCACTGCCACCCCGACGCCGACGCCCGAGCCGACCGCCACGCCGCTACCGCCCGACTGGCAGGCGCTCGGCAGGGGGATCAGCCAGGCGCACCTGCCAGTGCCCATCCCCGGTCGGGACGACGGGGCGACATTCTGGATCTATGCGCTGCGGCTCGACCCCGACCGGGTGGAGTTCCGTGTGTTCCACGACACGGAGGCACGCAGTATCGACGCGTGGCACGCCATCACCGGCGCGGATGTGACGGTTAACGGGGGCTTCTTCTTCTCCAACTACGCGCCGCAGGGCCGGCTGGTGATCGACGGGGAGATGATCGGCACGGCGCTCGACCCGTCGGCGCGCATCGGGGTGCCGGGGCTGTTCGGCGTGCTGGATAGCAAGGTGACGATCACCTCGCTGGGGCGCTCGGAGTACACGCCGCGCGGGATGCGCTTCGACCAGGCGGTGGAGGCCTACCCGATGCTGCTGCTGCCGGGCCGGCAGCCGGCTTACCCGCCCCGCGACGGCGACCGCGCGCGCCGCACCGTGATCGGGCTGGACGAGGAAGGGCACGTCATCCTGCTGCTGGTGGACGGGCCGATCTTCTCGCTCGTCGAGCTTGCGGACTGGCTGGCGGAGTCGAACCTGAACCTGCAAACGGCGTTGAACCTCGACGGCGGACGCTCGAGCGCGCTGGCCGTTACCGCGGGCGGGAGGCGGACCGTCATCCCGGCCTATGTAGATCTACCCATCGTGATCGCGGCGTACGCGAGGTAGAGCGCCGCGCCACGCTGACCCCAACCACCTCATCCGGAGTGTGAACCGTGTTTTCCCTGCTGCCACGCGGCTCGACGGTGGTGATTCTGGCCCTGGCCGGTATCTGGGCGCTGGCCTACGTGCTCGGCATGGTGCTCGGCATGCCTAACGAGGATCGCTCGCGCCGGCTGGCGCGCCCCGCGAAGCTGGTAATGATCGCGGTGACGCTGGTCTACGGCGCGCTGTGGCTGCGCGCGGCTGCAGAGACGCCAGCAGCGCGTTACGGCTGGCTGATCTTCGGCGGGCTGCTGGCGGGGGCGGTGGGCGACCTGCTGCTGGCGGACGTGTTCCCGCTGCGGCGGCCCGAGCTGCCGGCAATGGCGGTGTTTGGAGTGGGGCACATGCTGTATCTCGCGGCGGCACTCGTGGCCTGGCGGCGGTTCGGCGGGGGGCAGGGCGGGGCCGTGGCGCTCGCGGCGCTGGTTGCGGCGGGCGTGGTCGCCACCGTGTGGTGGGCGTTCATCCGCAACCCGGCGGGCAGCCGGTCGCTGAACGCGGGTAGCCTGCTCTACGGGATGCTGCTCGGGGCGACGGTGGCGGTGGCGGTGGCGGTGTGGGCGCAGACAGGCCGGATGGCGCTGCTCGCGGTGGGGATGCTGGCCTTCCTGGCGTCGGACCTGCTGCTGGCGCGGTATCTGATCCGGCGGCAGGGGTTCGCGTCGATCCGCGACGTGGTGTGGATCATCTACAGCGCCGCGCAGGTGCTGATCGCGTTTTCGATTGGGTCGGCAATGGGGTAGGCTGCTAACCCCACCTGCGACCCCCTCTGTCGGCCTTCGCCCGACATCTCCCCCTGAGAGGGGGCGAAGGCCTTGGCTGCGGAGAATCATCGTCTGCCCCCTGAAAGGGGGAAGTGGCGGCGTTCGCGGAGCGAACGGCGTCGAAGGGGGTTGGAGGTGGATGTGGCGGTCTCGGTTATTTCAAATTGACAGTTGTAGGGGCGGGTCTCAGACCCGCCCCTACGTCAATGTGTCCGCAGAATTCGCGCCAGCCTAGCCGCTACTTTATCGCCTGGCGGATGGCGTCGATGAGGTACGACTCGGGGACAGCGCCCTCGACGAACTCTTCCTCGTTGATCACCGTGCGCGGGACGCCCATGACGTTGTACTTCATCGACAGGTGCGGGAACTCCGTCGCCTCGACGGCATCCGCGCGGACCATGTCGCTGGCAACTGCCATCGCGTGAGCGAGCACCACGGCTCGCGGGCAGTACGGTCAGGTAGGGGTGACGAACACCTGCAGGTGGACCGGCTCCTCCAGCGAGTCGAGGAAGGCGCGCGCCTCGTCGCTGAGCTGGACGGCATCGGGGCCCGCTGCCACAACCTTGATGTCGTGCAGCAGGGAGCTGAACTCGTAGCCCGAGGGGATGCCGTAGTAGCGAACGCCGTAGTCGACGTCGTCTGCGCCGAGCAGCACCAGCGCCGGGATCTTGTCAACATCGTACTTCTCGGCGATTTCGGCATCGTCTTCAAAGTCATACACGCCGACCGAGATGTGATCGGAGAGCGCGGCGATCTCCTCGGCAATCTCGCGGGTCTCCTTGCAGAAGTCACATTCAAATGGCTGGGTAAAGACCAGAATGCGGACCGGCCCGGCGATGTCGGCGAGCATTTCCTTCACATCACGGCGGGTATTGTCGTCAAGCAATGGCATGCAGCCAAACCTCCTCACGTGAAAGGGGCGCGGCGGTGCGGCATCTCACCGCACGCCGGCCCTCAAGCACTGGTTCGTGTATCGAGTATATCTCTTTGATGCAGCCGGGAGAGGATGGTTTCAGCCAGCCTGGAAAGAGGCGGGCAGCTCAGCCCTTGCGGGCCAGCATGGTTGCGGCGAGCATCGCGTAGGTGTGCGCCGCCGCAACAACATCCGCGACGGGCACCTGCTCGTCAACGGTGTGCGGCAGGCGCGGGTCGCCGGGGCCAAAGCCGATGGTGGGGATGGATGCCTCGCCCATGCTATATACACCGTCAGTTGAGAACTTCCAATGGCCGATGGCGGGTGCGTGCCCCTGCACCTCGCGGGCGGCGCTGACCAGCGCGCGCAGCAGCTCGTGGTCTTCGTCGAGCGCCCAGGCGCGGAACGCCTCGCGGGTGTTGAAGCGATAGCCGGTGTAGGACTCGCCGGTAAAGTGCACGATCTCGACCTCAGCCGGAAGCTGCTCGCGCTGGATGATGCTCTCGATCTCGGCGCGGGCGCGCGACGCGGTCTCGCCGAGCGTCAGGCGGCGGTCGACGTACAGCGTGCAGGTATCGGGGATGGCGTTGAGACTGGGCCCCGTGCTCTCGATGCGCGTCACCGACACATCGCCCGGCCCGAGGAAGGGGTCGGAGGGCAGGTCGGAGGCGAGCAGTTCGATGCCGAAGATGAGACGTGAAGCGGCAGTGATGGCATTTTGCCCGAGTGCAGGGCTCGAAGCATGGGCGCTGCGCCCGTGTATCGTGACCTTGAACAGCACCCGCCCGCGCTGCCCGCGCATCACCCGCAGGTTGCTCGGCTCGCCGATGAGCACCCAGTCGGGGCGGATGCCCTCCTCCTCGACGATCACCTTGAGCGCGGCGCCCTCGCACGGCTCCTCCTGAACGACGAAGGCCAGCACGAGGCGGCCATTGAGCTCGATGCCGCTCTCGACAAGGCGTTTCGCGCCGTAGACCATCGCCGCGATGCTGGGCTTCATGTCCGACGCGCCCAGCCCGTAGAGAATGCCGTCCTTGACGACTGCATCGTAGGGCGGGTATGGCCACGGCCCCGAGGCAGGCAGCACGGTATCCATGTGGGCGTCATACAGCAGCGTCGGGTCGGAGGTGCTGCCGATGCAGGCGATAATACTTCCCGCGCGGTCGATGCGGACGTCGTCGATGCCGACGCGGTGCAGCTCTTCGACGACGAGCGAGGCGACGTCGCCCTCGCACCCGGAGTGGCTGGGCGTCTGGATGAGGCGGCGCAGGAAGTCAAGCATCTGCTCGCGCTCGTCCGCGGTCAGAGCCAGGCTCTCCTTGATAAAGGAGGAAGAGGAAAAGAACGGAAAGTAAGCCATGAGTCTAGTAGGCTCCGCTGCCGAATAAGACGTGTGGGATGGTCTGGAAGATGATGCGGAAGTCGAGCCCGATGGACCAGTTCTCAATGTAGAAGATGTCGAGCAGAACCATCTCGTCAAACGGCACGTCGCTTCTGCCGCTGACCTGCCACAAGCCGGTGATGCCGGGCAGGACGTTCAGGCGCTTGCGCTGCCACGGGTTGTACCTCTGCACCTCGTCGGGGGTGTTCGGGCGCGGCCCGACCCAGCTCATCTCTCCCCTGAGCACGTTAAGCACCTGCGGCAGCTCGTCGAGGCTGATGCGGCGCAGGAAGCGGCCCACCCGCGTGGTGCGCGGGTCGTGCGGGACTTTGAGCAGCGTATCGCCCTGGTATTTGCTCAGGTGAGCGACCTTCGCCTTGAGCTCCTCTGCGCCGTCAACCATCGTGCGGAACTTGTAGACCTGAAACGGGCGGCCATCCTTGCCGATGCGCTCCTGGCGGAAGAAGACCGGGCCCGGCGAGTCGAGGCGAATGAGCAGCGCGACGACCGGCAGGACGGCCAGAAAGATTGGCAGCGCCGCCAGGCTGAGCGCCACGTCTACGGCGCGCTTGGTGAGGTGCGCGCCCGAGGTGAGACGGTCAGGGCCGGGGCTGATCAGCGGGATGCCGTTGAGCATCTCGACGTCGACGTTGTACATGCGCCGCTGGAACACGTCGGGGACGAGGCGGCAGCGGACGCCGGCCTCTTCGCAGACGTCCACCATGCACATAATCTTCTGGTGGTACTTCCAGGGCAGGGTGATGATCACCTCGTCGATGCGCTGCTCCGCGAGCACGGCATCGAGTCTGTCAATCCCGCCCAGACTCTTGATGCGGCCCAGGCCGTTCTGCTTGAGGGGGTCGTCGTCGAGGTAGCCGTCGATGCGGTAGCCCATGCCCGGGCTGGCGAGGATGGTCTGCATCACGGCGCGGCCCGCCTCGCCCGCACCCACCACGAGCACGCGGTCGACGCCCACGCCGCGCCGGCGCTGTACAGACAGGGCCATGTGCTTGACGATGCGGACCGCGCTCAAAAAAGCGATGGTGAGCGCCCCGGCGAGGATGAGCATACCACGGGAGTAGATGAGCGGCTGGAGGAAGAACAGTCGCGCCGCGTCTGGCGCGAAATCCGCGACTGCCTGCCTTTCGCCGACGGCACCCAGCGCCCGATCTGGCGCGTTTCGATGGCCCCGTCGGACGGCCATCGCATGGTCATGGCGCTGCGCATGGGCGCTGCGGTCGATGCCTTCTACGACTGGCAGGGCGGGCTCGTCTGGCTGCGCATGGAGAGCGATCCGGAGGTCGATGCGCTGCGGCATCTGATCGCCGCTCACGGCGGCGGCCACGCGACGCTGGTCCGTGCCGCGCCTTCCGTCCGCGCCGCCGT
>CAZDLX010000096.1:0-13320 GCA_964506005.1 uncultured Anaerolineae bacterium
CGAGTGCGAGGTCGGATGCCGGGCCGGGCAGCTCAAGCTCGCCAAGCACGGCCATCGCCGCCGGGTCGCTCACGTCCAGCGCGACGACGTGGTAGTCCGTCCCGGCGTAGGCGACGCCGTCCTGCACGACGACCGCGCGCACGCTGCCCGGTAGCAGCTCGCTCTGGCCGGTCTCGCGCAGCTCCGGGAGGGCGGTCGTGTCGAAGGCGACCACGCGCGGCCCGACTCCGACATAGGCCACGTCGCCCTCGACGGCGACGGACCGCACCGCGCCGCCGGTCTGCGCGACGAGCTCCAGCGACACCTCGCCGCTCACGTCGAGGTCGGTGGCAGCCGGGATGGACGAGGTCGGCGTCGCCGGGGCGGTGGGCGTAGGCGAGGGCTCGGCGGTCGGCGTGGCGGTGGGGTCTGGCGTGCTGGGCGGGGCAGGTGGCGTCGGGGTTGGCGGCGAGGTCGGGGAGGCGGGCGGGCTCGCGCAGGCGGCGAGCGTCAGCACGGCAAGCGCGGCGAGAATCAGCCGGCGCATGAGAAGACTCCTTGCTGCGGTGGCTCACCCCCACCGTATCACAGGTCAATCCGGCGCGCAATCTGCTTTACTTTTTTCTAACCCCGATTAGACTGGAAGCATCATTCACCGCATCGCACCACCACAACAGGGAGGCTCGCTTGACCCAGGGCGACATCACCGGCCTGATCCTCTCGTACGTCTACGCCTTCGGCATGCTGCTCGTCGTCGAGGCTATCGGGCGGCGGCTCAACTGGCCGCAGTTCTTCACCCGCAAGATCATCCACATCGGGGCCGGCATGTGGGTCTGGGCCATCCTGTACTTCTTCGATCACTGGTACTGGGGCATCATCCCGTTCGCCACCTTCATCCTGCTGAACTACATCTTCTACCGGCGGCAGGTCTTCGAGCAGATGGACGAGGAAGAGTCCTCGCCGGGGACGGTGTACTTCGCGCTCTCCATCACGCTGCTGTTCCTGCTGTTCTGGCGCACGGAGCCGGGGCAGGTGGACCGGGTGCCGGTCGCCGTTGCCGCCGTTATGGCGATGACCTGGGGCGACGCGCTCGCCGCGCTGCTCGGCAGGGCGTTCGGCAGGCGCACCTACACCGTCTTCGGCCATTCCCGCACGTGGGAGGGCACGCTCGTGATGGCGCTGGCCAGCTTCGCTGCGATCTTCCTGACGCTGTGGCTGCTGCCCGGCTCCTCGCTGAGCCCGATGAGCGCCGTGCCGGGGCTGGGCCGCGCCGCCCTGATGGCGCTCGCCGGGGCTGCCGCCGCGACCACCGCGGAGGGTCTCAGCCCGGCGGGGCTCGACAATCTCACCGTGCCGCTGAGCGCGGCGCTGGTGCTCTACCTGCTCTACCCGATTGTCTGACACACGGATTGCGCGTTCTCTAGGGGGTGGACATGCTGCGAGAGATCGACCTGCCGCCAGGTGTCACAGGGAGGCTGTTCCGCGCGCCGATGCCGGGGCGTTACGATTGGGACCTGCGCCGCGCCGAGCGTGAGATGGACGAGCAGGCTATCGACCTTGTGGTGTCGCTTTCCTCGATGCGCGAGATCCGCGAGATCTCCCCTCGCTACGCCCGTGCTATAGAGGACGAGGCGCTGCCCTGGGAGATGTGGGATATGCCCGTGCCCGACGGCGGCATCCCCGCTGACGAGGAGGACTTTCTCGACATGGCACGGGACATCGCTGAGGAGCTGCGCGGCGGCGTGCACGTGCTGATCCACTGCAACGCCGGGGTCGGGCGGACCGGGATGCTGGCGATCCTCGTGCTGGTGGCGCTCGGCATGAGCCTGCCCGCCGCCCAGCAGGCCGTTGACGCGGCGGGCGCAGGCCCGGAATCCATCCCGCAGGAGACGTTCGTCGAGCGCATGGCCCGCGTCATCCGCCAGGACGAGGAGCGGTAGGGCCCTCACCCCGCCCTCGCCGCGACTGCGTCGCGCGAGGTCTGCCCCTCTCCCGTGGGGCGAGGGGCGCTTCGTTGCTATATCCAATTCTCACCTCTCCCGCCGGGAGAGGGGTTGGGGTGAGGGCAAAAAGAATCGCAGTGCAGCCAGCCCCGGCCAATTCATTGGCAGGCTACGAAGAATTCGTCCCCTGCGGGGGCGATCCAGAGCAGCGCTCTGGCTGTCCGCGAAGCGGACAATTTTAGATAGCCCGGGAATTCATTCCCGGGCAGCAGGCGCAGACTCGCTGCCTGCCCCTCTCCCACCGGGAGAGGGTTGGGGGTGAGGGCAAAAAGAATCGCAGTGCGGGCGCCCGATACTGCCTGTGCCATCTGCCTTACCGGGGGGCGCCCGCACTGCTTTCCGCGTCTTCGACTATAGCTCCGATGTCCGCCTCCTTTGTGGGCTAGGTGGTCCACCAGACCTAAGTCCGTATGCTGCCAGTCTAGAATCGTCTGTCTAAAAAAGTCCTATCTGCGATCTATAAATCTCCTAAATATCCCGATATGGTAGCCGGTTGCCGTGCCTCCCCGCTCGCCGTACAATCAGGATATCTTTGGTCAGATTTCACGTAGGGCAGGAAGGGACTCATGAGCACACAGCAGTCGGCGGTCAGCCAGGATACGAGCGCATCGCCCCGCCCTGACGTTCTGGACAGCGTTCTGGGAGCTATCGGCGAGACGCCGCTGATCCGGCTCAACAGCGTCGCGCGTGGGCATGAGGCAAACGTGCTCGCCAAGGCGGAGTTCCTCAACCCCGGCGGCTCGGTCAAGGACCGCATCGGCATCGCCATCGTCGAGGACGCCGAGCGCAGCGGGCAGCTCAAGCCGGGCGGTACCATCGTCGAGGCGACCTCCGGCAATACCGGCGTCGGGCTGGCCATCGCGGCGGCGATCAAGGGCTACCGCACTGTATTCGTGATGCCCGACAAGATGTCCGACGAGAAGATCCAGCTTCTGCGGGCGTTCGGCGCCCGCGTTGTCGTCACGCCGACGGCCGTCGAGCCCGACGACCCGCGCAGCTACTACAGCGTGGCCAACCGCATCGTCGCCGAGACGCCCAACGCCATCCTCGCCAACCAGTATCACAACCCGGTGAACCCCGAGGCGCACGTGCAGACCACCGGCCCGGAGGTCTGGCGGCAGACACAGGGCCAGGTGGACGTGTTCGTGGCGGGGATGGGCACCGGCGGCACGATCAGCGGGGTGGGGCGCTACCTGAAGCAGCAGAACCCCGCCGTGCAGATCGTCGGCGTGGACCCTGTCGGCTCGCTGCTGTACGAATACTTCCACACCGGCAAGCTCGGCGAGGCGTTCACCTACCGCACCGAGGGCATCGGCGAGGACTTCGTGCCCAGCACGACGGACTTCTCCGTGATCGACGACGTGGTGCAGGTTGACGACCGCGAGTCGTTCCTGATGACGCGCCGCCTCGTGCGCGAGGAGGGGCTGTTCGTCGGCGGGTCGAGCGGCTCGGCGGTAGCGGGCGCGCTCAAGTACGTCGAGAAGGCGGGCCTCGGCCCGGACAAGACCGTCGTCGTGCTGCTGCCGGACTCCGGCTCGCGCTATCTGAGCAAGATCTTCAACGACGAGTGGATGCGCGAGCACGGCTACCTCGCCGACCCCTGGTGCGATGCGACGGCGGAAGACGTGCTCGCCGCCAAGCCGCAGCACGAGCTGATCTCGCTCGCGCCCGACGCCCGCATGACGGACGTCATCGGCCTGATGCGGCAGCACGGCATCTCACAGGCACCGGTCGTGCAGGGCGGGCGGCTGGCCGGGATGGTGCGCGAGGTGGACCTGCTCAACCACATGCTGATGGCCGGGCACGAGCACTCGCGCGATGAGACCATCGAGGCCATGATGACGGCGGATGTCACCACCGTCGCTTCCACCGAACCCCTCGAAGGGCTGATGAGCCGCCTCAGCGCCGGGACGGACGTGCTGTTCGTGACGGCGACCGCCTCGCCGGAGAGCGACCTTGTCGGCATCCTGACGAAGATCGACGTGCTCGACTTCATCGCCAACCACTGCGTCTGACGTGCGGCTGTCAGGTGAGCCGGACCCGCTGTTGTGCCCGGTTTGCGGCGCGCCGCTCGCGCAGCGAGATGGTGTGCTCGTCTGCCCCGCCGGGCACAGCTTCGACATCGCCCGCGAGGGCTACGTGAACCTGCTCGCGCCCGCGCAGGCGCGGCGAGCGATTCTCGGCGACGAGAAGGCGATGCTGCTGGCCCGCCGCCGCTTCCTCGAAGCGGGTCACTACGCCCCGCTGATGGCTGCAATCAACGAGACGGTTATCCGGCACGTCGAGGCGGCGCATCTCCACATCGCCTATATCGTCGACGCCGGCTGCGGCGAGGGCGCGTACCTCGGCGCGCTGCAGGCGGCGCTTGAGCCGCGCAAGGGTGAGTACGTCTTCACCGGCATCGACATCGCGAAGGACGCCGCCCGCCTCGCCGCGCGGCGCTACCCCGGCATCCGTTTCGTCGTCGCGGATATCACCGGGCGGCTTCCGCTGCCCGACGCGTCGGCGGACGTGCTGCTCAACGTATTCGCCCCGCGCAACCCCGCCGAGTTCCGCCGCGTGCTCGCGCCCGGCGGGCTGCTGCTCGTCGTGATTCCCGCGCCGGGGCACCTCGCCTCGCTGCGCGAGCGCTTCGACCTGCTCGGCGTCGAAGAAGACAAACGCGCCCACGTCGCCGCGCAGTTCACGGGGGGCTTTACGCTCGACGCAGCCGCCGAGCTGGGCTTTTCGCTGGCCCTCGACGCCGCCGCCCTGCTCGACCTCGTCCAGATGACGCCGAACTACTGGCACCTCGCCCCCGAGACGCGCGAGGCGCTGGCCTCCGCCGCACCGCTGGAGACGCAGGCCGCCTTCGAGCTGTTGAGCTTCCGGCGAGGGTAGAACACCGACTGCACTGACGCGTGCCCAACAACGGGCAGCCCGCTGCCGGCGAATACGGGATGGTAGGGGCGGGTCTCAGACCCGTCCCTACGGTTACCGGCCTGTTCCTTCCCCTCTCCCCTTGTAGGAGGGGGTGGGCATGAGGCGATTACATCGGCGATTGCATCGGCGATGCAATCGCCTCAAGGTCGGGTTGAGGGAAGGATGCATCCCTGCCCCCTCCGAGATACCATCATGGCGGGGTACGCGCCGCCGCCGGGCGGCCTGAGAGGTGTTCCACCTGCCAGAGAGGAGCTATGTCCGCACCGCAAGACAACCCGACCACCACCTCGCCGGGGCAGCTCGCCCTGAACGTGATGGGCTGGCTGGAGCTGGCCATCAGCGTCGTCCTGCTCATTCTCGACGTGCCGTGGGCGGCGATTGCGTTCGCCGTCGCCGCGCTCTTCCTGACGGTGCTCTCCATCCAGCTCCGCAAGCAGCGGCTCGAGTACCTGCGCCGGACGGGGCGGGCCAGTGTGGCAGCGCCAGCCGCGCCCACGCGGCCCGGCGTCGTCTTCTGGGCGCAGCTTGTCCTCGGCGCGACGCTGGTCGTCGCCAGCGCGGTCTTTACCGTACTGGGGAGCTACGCCCTTGCCGCTAACTTTGTCCTGTGGGGCCTGACGCTCGGCCTGTTTGCCCGGCGTGCGGCCCAGGTTGCCGGAGCCTGACATGTCGGACTATGTAGAGGCCTGTGCTGCGATGCGGCTTGCCTTTGGCGAGCGGGTGCTGATGGAGGAGCCGCTGGCCCGCCACTCGTCGGCCCGCATCGGCGGCCCCGCGGACGGTTTTTTCGCCGCGCATACCGTTGATGACCTGCGTGAGGCGGCGCTCATCATGTGGGAGTATGACGCTCCGTTATTTGTCGTGGGTGGCGGTTCCAACGTCGTCTTCAGCGATGACGGCGTGCGCGGGCTCGTTGTCCACAACCGGACGAGCGGCCTGAGCTTCGAGGGGACGCAGGTGCTCGCGGAGTCCGGCGTCAGCGCGGTCAGCCTGGCCCGCCGCGCCATTTCGCGCGGGCTGGCGGGCTTCGAGTGGGCGGCAGGGCTGCCCGGCACGATCGGCGGCGCGGTAGTTGGTAATGCCGGTGCGCATGGCGGCGATATGTCGCAGTCGGTGGTATGGGTGGACGCCGTGACGCCCGACGGCGACGTCCGGCTGACGAACGAGGACCTCGCCTTCGAGTACCGTTCGTCTATCCTGAAGCGCCAGCCGGGCCGGGTGATCATCCTGCGCGTGCTGCTCCAGCTTGCCGAGGGCGATACCGCGTCGCTGGAGGCGCGCGCCGAGGAGTTCCGCGCGTACCGGCGGCGCACCCAGCCGCAGGGCGCGACGATCGGCAGCATGTTCAAGAACCCGCCGGGCGATTACGCCGGGCGGCTTATCGAGGCGGCGGGCCTGAAGGGTGCGCGGGTCGGCGGGGCGCAGATCAGCGAGGTGCACGGCAACTTCTTCATCAACACCGGCGGCGCCACGGCCAGCGACGTGAAGGCGCTCGTCGAGCTGGCTCGCCGCGAAGTGCTGGAGCAGTTCGGCGTCTCACTGGAGCTGGAGGTCGAGCTCGTCGGGGAGTGGTAGGATCGCCCGCAAGGCACACAGCAGGCGTGGAAAGAGGGCAGCCGGAGAACCATCCCGGCTGCCCTCTCCCTGAGGGCCGGAACTGCGCGCTAGATCGACTGGATGGCGACCACGATCTCGTCGAAGAGACTCTCGACCAGCCCGCCAAATGCGGCCAGGCTGACGAGCACTACGACGGCAACGAAGACAAGGATAAGTCCGTACTCCGCAAGGCCCTGGCCCTCCTCATGGGGGAGAATGAACATTATGATGAAGCTCCTTCCGGAGATTCCCCGTGTGGAGGAATAAGGAATAAGATCTTGCTTTGGGTGCGCCAGTACGGCGCAGCACCAATAGCACCATAATCCTATTATAGAGTGGTGCGTTTGCGCAACTCGATACCCAGTTTCCCCTATCTTGGGGCGGTTAGCAGCGCACTTGCAGGAGGACTCATGTCGAAGACACGTATCTTGCTCGTCCGGCACGGGCAGACCGCCTGGAACCTCGAACGCAGGCGGCAGGGCCACGATGGCCCGGGGCTCAACGAACAGGGCCGCGCCGACGCTCGCCGCGCGGCGGAAACGCTTGCCAGCCTGAACGGAAACCCGCCGATCACCGCGATCTACAGCAGCGACCTCACGCGGGCTACCGAGACGGCGGCCATCATCGCCGAGGCGCTCGGCCTGCCCATCACGCCCGACGAGCGCCTGCGCGAGCGGCATCAGGGTGCCTGGCAGGGCAGGCTCACCGACGACCTTGTAGCGGAGCACGGCCAGGTGATGGACTTCATCGGCGAGGACCCGCTCGCCGGCAGCCCGCCGGAGGGCGAGACGGGGCAGCAGGTCATCGATCGCATGGCGGCAGCCCTCGACGCCATTGCAGCTCGCCACCCCGGCGAGCGGGTGGTCGTCGTCAGCCACGGCGGGGCGATCTCGCTGGTGCGCTGGCTGGCGCTGGCCAACCTCGCGCCGGAGTTCCTCTCGGGGCCGGTGTGGAACCGCTGGCCGCACAACGGCGAGGTCGTCGAGATCGACTGGCCGCCGTCAGCGTAGGGGCCGCTTTCCGAGCCGGTTCTTGCCGCGCGAGAAGCAAAGGCTTGTCCGGTATCTAGTTAGCGAGCGGCCTACTCACGCCTGATGCTGAAGCATCAGGCTACCTGTGATGCGCCGGCTGAAGCCGGCCGGGAGCGCCGTGCGGCCAACTGGCAGGTCGCCTTTAGGCGACGTATCTGTGGTGGCCTGAGAATTCCATTCTCAGGCGGCGGTTGACCAGCAGCCAATTGCTCAACCGGTTAATGCCAGACAAGCCTCTCATTATGCGGGATGCGCTGCATCGCGCATCAGGTCTCGCCCCTCTCGCGCCTTCCCAACCCGCGAAATACGATATACTTAGTTGTGTTTTACGCCTGGCAGCGAGGGGGTGCCTCATGATGGAAGTGGTCTTCGTCCTGTCTGCTCTCGGCTTTGCTGGCAGCCTGCTGGTGCATCTTGTCGCGCTGCTGGGGCTCGCCGATGTGCCCCTCGGCCTGGCCTGGGCGGCCTTCTTCCCGTCGATGGCGCTCGCCGTGGTGCTCAACACCCGCGTGATCCTTCAGCGCTACTACGACTACACAGACCTTCCACCCGGCGAGTTCTGGCGCTTCATCACACGCAACGCCCCCGATTGGATGCGGTCCCTGCAGTTCGCCCTGGTGCTGTACGCCGTGCTCAACTTCTACGTCACGATGCTGGTCGTCAACCGGGGCGGCTACCCGCGCCTCGTGGACGGCGCTTACGTGCTGGAGCGTCACAAGGTCGTGATCGAGACGCTGACCCGCCAGGAATACCTGTGGCACGCGAGCTTCGTGGTGCGGATGCTGTCGAGCATCGCGATGGCGGTCTTTTTCGCCGCCGTGATGCGCTGGATCGCCCGCTGGCGGACCGTCGCGTCGAGCCAGCCGCGAGCCGCAGAGGAGACGGCAGGCCAGCCGGACGCCCCGCCGGCCCGGTAGGGAATCCGTGGATCAACTTTTCCTCTCTGCTGCACACCCCGTTCACAGCCAGCCTACAGTCTCTTCACAATTCCCACATACTCGGCGGTTATTCTACTTCCAGATAGAGAAACTCGTACCACATGGTACACAGGAGGCTAGCTGGATGGTGAAGACGAAGAAATTCCTGGGGATGGGCGCCCTCGTAATCGCGGTGTTTGCAGTGGCTCTGCTGACGGCTGGCGTCGCCGGCGCGCAGGAGCCAACACCACCGGTCCCGCGCGGGCCTCACGGCACGGGCATGATGTCCACCTATCACGCAGACCTGCACGCGGCGACCGCCGAGGCGCTCGGCCTGACGGTGGAGGAGCTCGACGCGGAGCTGGATGCCGGCAAGACGCTGGTGCAGATCGCCGGCGAGCAGGGCGTGGATCTCGAAGACGTGCTCGCGGCCCGCGAGGCGGCTCGCGCCGATATCGTGGCGCAGCTCGTCGCCGACGGCAAGATCACCCAGGCGCAGGCCGACTGGATGCTGGAGCGCATGGAGGCGCGTGCAGCGGCAGGGTATGGTGCCGGCAACTGCATGGGAGCGCGTCAGGGCATGCGCGGGCAGGGTGGCTACGGCCAGCAGTTTGGCCGGGGCATGGGCCAGAAGATGGGGCAGGGCTTCGGGCGCGGTGCCGGGATGGGCCGCGGCGGCCAGTAACCTCCCGTACGGGTTTGCGGTAAGCACCGGCCCGGTCTGCATGACCGGGCCGGTCTTTATTTATCCACAGATAGCACAGATTTCACAGACTAGAGGAGACTCAGACTGCGGATGATACGAACATTTCCTTCTGCTTTTTATTCGTGCCATTCGTGTCATTCGTGGACTCAGTTTCTCAGTTTTCGTTCTGTGCCATCTGTGTAATCTGTGGACTCAATTAACAAGCAGCCACAGCCCCGCCGCTGCCAGCGCGCCGAAGACGCTGGCGACGAAGTTCACCAGGTCGTTGTTGAGCCACCGCCAGCCGCGCACGAGCCGCGTCGGCGTGCCGCAGCCGTGGACGCGCTTCTCTGTCTCCTTCTGGCAGGCCGGGCAGTAATAGATCGCCTGCACGCTCGCGCCGAGCAGGCTGTCGAACAGCGAGCCGCCGAGCCCGCCGGCCAGCGACACGGGCAGCAGCCAGATCAGCCGGCCCATGCCGGGGTGTGCCAGCGCCCCGAGCCCCAGCCGGGACAGCGGCGCGTCGAGCGCCAGGAACAGCAGCGCGCCCAGCCCGATGGCGAGACCCCCTGCCGCCGTCGCCAGCGTGCCGAGCCACGTCACCCCGCCCGACGTCCCCCGCTCGACGGGCTGCAGCGTCGTGATCAGGCGCGGGGTGCGGCGGCTCAGCACGCCGATCTCCGTCGCCCAGGTGTCCGCGTTGACCGTCGCCATCGCCCCGACGAAGGCGGCGAGCATCACCGGCTCGGGCAGGAACAGAAAGGCCAGCGCCGCGATCCCGGCGCCCGCCCCGCCGTTCGCCAGCGCCTGCCCGAGGTCGCGTACGCTGCCTTTGTCGAATTTCTCGGCGGCGATACGCTCCTTGACGCTCTCCTTGTAGTGCGAGAGCAGGGTTGAGAGTACAAAGAACGTGATGAGCAGCATGCCCCACGCCAGCCCGCCGAAGCCGAAGATCGCCGTGCCGACGAGCACCGCGCCGAGCGCACCACTGGCAGTCAGTGCCGAGCGCCGCCACGCCAGCAGCGCGATGCCGCCGCTGAGCAGCAGGCCGAGCGCGAGTCGAAGCAGGAGGTTCATCGGCGAGCCTGTGCGGCGGTGTTCAGGTTATTCAACGACGATCAGCTCCTGGAAGCCGGTGGTGAGCGGCTCGCCGCCGCCGGGCCGCACGGCGACCACGTCCTCGACGCGGGCCGAGAAGCTGTGGAACTGCGTGATGCTCGGCTCGACGGTGAACAGCATGCCCTCCTGCACGACGGTGTGATCGGTCTTCGTCAGGAAGGGGGCTTCGTGCACGTCCAGCCCGATGCCGTGCCCCAGCCGGTGCCGGAACGCCTCGCCGTAGCCCGCCTCCTCGATGACGCGCCGGGCTGCCGCGTCGGCCTGCGCCGCCGTCGCCTCGCCCGCCCTGAGCGCGGCGATGCCCGCCCGCTGCGCGTCTATCACCAGCCGGTGCACGCGCACCATCTCCTCATCCGGCGCGCCGAACGACACCGTCCGCCCGAAGTCGTAGCAGTAGCCGTCGAAGATAGCGCCGAAGTCGAACAGCAGCGAGACCGGCGCGTTGAGGGCGCGGCCCTGCGTCTCCAGACGCTTGCCGAAAATCAGCGGGTGGCCAGGCCCGGAGCAATACATTGTCGTTACAAACGACTCGCCGAGCGAGCCGTGCCGCCGGAGCTGGTAGTTGACCTCGCTCATCACGTCCAGCTCCGTCATACCGACGCGGAGCCGGGGCAGCACGTCCTGGAAGGCCGCCTCGGTGATGGCCCCCGCGCGGCGCATCACCTCGATCTCCGCCTCGGACTTCACCGCCCGCAGCGGGTTGAGCAGCGCGGTCGCCGAGACGAACTGCGCGCCGGGCAGTAGCTGCTGGATGTTCACCACCGATTCGGCGTCCGCGCCGTCGCTGATGGCGACGCGGGGCTTCTCCGGCAGGTCGAACCCGGCGAGGATGTCCTGCGCCAGCGCAGCCGGGTCGTCGTGGTCGCCCAGCACGCGCAGATCCGCGCCGGGCAGGTCGCCGAGCCCGCCAAGCTCCGCCGTCATGCGGGGCAGGGTGATCACCGGGCCGCGCTCCGCGGTGAGCCACGCGCCCTCCAGCCACGCGCCGGGGTGCAGCACCGCGCCATAGTTGGGCAGGTCTCGCGGGGTGCCCGTCAGGTACTGGAGGTCGGCGGAGATCGGGAGGAAGACGAGGTCCACCCTGCCGCTGATCTGCGTGCGGAAGCGGTCAAGCCGGTCGGCGTAGTTCATGGTGCGGTCTCCTCAAGGGCCGGAAGTGAGCGGGGTGAATTGTACCACGCGAGGGCAGCGGCTGATAGGCCGCGCTTGAACTCGGACAAAATAACAGGTCCGCTTGCACAGGTAGAGGCTAGCATAAGTACGGGCGGGTCTCAGACCCGCCCGTACGGCCCGAGAATCCATTCTCGGGCTATGGGCTTTCAAAGCAACCTTCAACTGTCCCCTGGTGGGGACAGCCGGCGTGACCGGCCCCCGTTCATTACCCGCGGAATTCGTTAACCCTCAGAAGCGCGGCGGCACGAGACTCCGCCTCAGGTGGGGTCTTTGCGTTTTATGGGCCCGTTATGCCACTATTTTAGTTGACCGCTATCTGGTTTTCGGTTAGAATACTTTCATAATATTGTGAAACTTTAGAAAGCTGGCCTGCCGGGATGCACTGGGGGGTGCAGGCGGGGTGGCTGGAGGATGCGATGAGCGAGAGACAGGTCAAGAGCGTTATCACGTGTGATCTCGAAGGCCGGATCGAGACGTTCAACAAAGGTGGAGAGCAGCTCTTCGGCTACCGGCCCGACGAGGTCGTCGGCAGGAAGCGCGTCTCGGCGTTCTCGCCGGGGCTGATCGTGCTGGGGCACGTCAACACCTGGCTCAAGACGGCGCGCGAGGAGGGCAAGTACGAGGGGCGGACGGTGTTCGTGCGGAAGGACGGCTCGCTGTTCACCGCCGACATCCGCATCACGCCGACTTGGCGCAACGGCGAGCAGATCGGCTACTGTGGCGTGACGGTCGAGCGGCCTGACGTGCCCGTCGACGAGGCGATGCCGAAGGTCAGCCTCGCTACGCCGCTGTTCCGCTGGCTGGTTGTGACGCGCGCCCCGTTCCTTACGGCAGCCATCGTGCCGGTGCTGGTCGGTGCGGCGTGGGCGGCTGCCACCGGGCGCGCAGAGTCGTTCCCGTGGCTGCTGTTCGTGCTGGCGATGGTGGCAGGCATGGCGCTGCACGTGGCAGCCAACACCTTTAACGACTACTTCGACTGGACGAGCGGCACAGACCCCGCCAACAACAACTACTTCCTGACGCTGTCCGGCGGCAGCCGGTCCATCGAGCTGGGCCTCATCTCCGAGCGGCTGCTGTTCCGCCTGGCGCTGGGCGCGCTGGCAGTGGCAACGGCCATCGGCGTGGCGCTGGCTTTCCTCGTCGGGCCTGAGGTGCTGCTGTTCGGGCTGGTGGGCGCGTTCAGCGCGTACTTCTACACCGCGCCGCCGCTGCGGCTCGCGGCGCGCCGGGGGCTCGGCGAGCTGCTGGTCGGCCTGAACTTCGGCCCGCTGATGGTCGCCGGGACGGTCTACGTGCTGACGGGCACGCTGGGCTGGCTGGACCTGTTCGTGGGGCTGCCTGTCGGGCTGCTGATCACGGCGGTGCTGTGGATCAACCAGTTCCCCGACGCGGCGAGCGACGAGGCGACCGGCAAGCACAACCTCGTCGTGGTGCTTGGTAAGCGGCGCGCGCGCTGGGGCTACCTGCTGGCGGTCGCGGGGGCCTTCGCGCTGGTCGTGGCGGGCGTGCTGGGCGGGGCGCTGCCCACCACCACATTCCTGACGCTGATCGCGCTGCCCATCGCGGTCTATGCGACGGTGATCGTGTTCCGGCACTACGAGAGCCGCACGCTGGTCCGCGCCAACAGCGCGACGGTGCTGCTGCACCTGGCGGTCGGCGTGCTGCTGGCGGTGGGCCTGTTCCTGCCGGTGGTGGTGGGGTAGACCTCACCCCCTCCCGACGCCCTATCGGGCGTCTCCGTCCCCCTCTCCGGCTGCTTGCATGCCTCACGGAGAGGGGGATTCTGTCGGTGAATCGCCGTGGTCAACCTCTGCCGCTGTGACATGTCGCGAATGGCAGGGGCGGGTCGGGATGCGCATCGACAGCATCGACCGCATCCTTAGACCCGCCCTGTT